>NZ_JBITGJ010000007.1:0-220632 GCF_044456925.1 Streptomyces sp. NPDC050743 | reverse complement strand
AAGCCGCGAACGGGCACCGGGCAGGTCGACACACCCAAAGAGAGCCAGCCCCTGCGGGCGGCAGGAAGTACTCGAGTCAGCCTGCCCGGCGTCCTACGGCACGTTACGGGCGGCCAACCCGATCACGAACACCGCTGCCCCCAATACAAGTCGGGAAGTACTGGCCTTGCTGGAAAGGGTGGACTACGGGCGCGGACGGGCCCCTCGGGGCCTCAGGCTCCGCCGGTCCCCGGCACGGGAAACGCCCCGGTGGCCCGCCGTGTGATCTCCCCGTACACCTCGGGGTCGGTCGTGTACGCGCCCAGCGTCACGGTCTTGCGGCTGCCGTGGTAGTCCGAGGAGCCCGTGACCAGCAGGTCCAGTTCCTTCGCCAGGCCCCGCAGCCGGTCGCGCGCGTCGGCGTCGTGGTCCATGTGGTCGACCTCGATGCCGTCGAGACCGGCCTCGGCCATCTCCGCGATCCGCGCCTCGGGGACCGTACGGCCGCGCTTGGCGGCGGCCGGGTGCGCGAACACACAGACCCCGCCCGCGTTCTTGACCAGCCGGATCGCCTCGAACGAGTCCGTCTCGTGCTTCTCCACGAAGGCCCGGCCGCCGTCGGACAGCCACTGCTCGGTGAACGCGTCGCCCACCGTCGGTACGACGCCCAGCTCGACCAGGGCCGTCGCGACATGCGGGCGCCCCACGGAACCGCCGGCCGCGATCCGCTCGACCTGCTCCCAGGTGACCGGCACGCCCAGCCCGTTGAGCTTGGCGATCATGCCCTTGGCTCGCGGCACCCGGTCGTCCCGCACCAGCTCGCGCTCGGCGAGCAGAGCGGGCTCCTCGGGGTCGAAGAGGTAGGCCAGCATGTGCATCGAGATGCCGTCGACACGACACGACAGCTCGGCACCGGTGACCAGCGTGAGCCCCTCGGGCAGCGCGGCGATCGCCTCGGCGTACCCACGGGTGGTGTCGTGATCGGTCAGCGCGACGACGTCCAGCCCAGCCGCGGCGGCGTTGCGCACCAGCTCGGCCGGGGTGTCCGTACCGTCGGACGCCGTGGAGTGACAGTGCAGATCGACGCGCACGGTGACTCCAGACGGGGGGCGTTCACGGAAGGGGACACCTAAGGATAGCGGGGTTTCGAAGCCCGGCTGTCACACCCGCACCCGCCCAGCGCCCCCTACTGCAACTCCCTGGGGCGCGAGGCTGTGTTCGAAATGCGGCTCCGCCGCGTGGGCGCGACCAGCCCACCACTCACCCGCACCCGCCGATGGCGAGCCCCCGCATCCCAGCAGGCGTCACGGCCGAAGCAAGCGCGGCGACAACGCTCCGAAGGGCACCAGATCCAGCTCCGCCCCCGCGTCCCGCAGGTCCGTGAGCACCAGCTCGTCGTACATGAGCAGGCCCGCCTGCTCGGGCCACATGACCGCCCACAGCCACATGCCGAGCGCCTCACCGGCGAAGACGGCCCGGTCGTCGGGGGTGCGGTAGACGTGCCAGAGCGGGGTCGGCCGGCCGACGGCCAGCACCTTGGCCTGGGGCGGCTTCTCGACGTTCATGTACGACCCCGGGTCCGGCCCGTCGATGCCCGCGTACCGCGCGCCGAGGCCGACGCCGAGCTCCTCGGCGACCAGGATGAGCTCGGCCGGCCCGCCCAGGGGGCCGGGTCCGGAGCAGGCGACGGCGGTCGCGCGGCCACCACTGCGGTCGTCGCCCGCGTAGGCCACGCCCGTGAAGAGCCAGCCGACGGGGAGCGGCCAGGGCATCCACACCGGAACGTGCGTGCGGTGCACGACGGCAGCGAGGGCTTCCACACTGGGCGGGATCACGGGCTGCAGCGGATACACCGTGCCGTGCACATCGCACTGCCACGAATCGGCGAAGAGTCCGGGCGCCCTGACCCGGCCACCGCACCTCGGGCAACTGGGTTCGCCCCTCATAGGGCTCCACGGTCCTACCCCGGCCCGCCCACGTCAAGGACGATCACCCGTCCGGCAAACTCGATGTAATACCCATCTGGTTCGCGGCCACCGCCGCGCCCTACTTCGCGCCCAAGATCGAGGAGTGGAGCGACATCCACATCCCGTTCGTGGTGGCGGCGGTCACCGCGCTGCTGGGTGCGGCCGTGGTCGCCGTACGGCGCCGGGCCCTCGCTCACGAGGCGGAGGAGCTGGAGACGGCGCACGCCACCGAGGACGGCGTCACCGTCTTTGCCAACTGACCGAATCCGGCCTGGCGTTGGTGAGATCGGTCACTTACGGATCAGTCGAGCGGGACGGACCTGCGGGCGGGATCCCTCAGATCCGTCCCGTTCGCGAGCCACCGCTCCTGGAGCGCCGGGGCGCCGTGCACCCGCTTCCACGCGGCCTCGTTCGGGGTCATCGGCAGCAGCGGCAGGAACCGTACGGGCTCCATCGGGTCGTCCAGCTCCAGGTCCTCGACCAGGCCGCCGGGCTCGCCCACCAGGACCGAGGTGAAGGGGGCGCCGGGCCACAGCGGCTCACCGACGTCCAGGGAGGCGCCCGGGGTCACGATCAGCCCCTCCACCTGCGGGGTCGCGGCCAGCACGGCGAGCGGGCGGAGCACCTTGTCGGTGTCGGCGCGGCCGGCGCGGACGGAGAGGACCAGCTCGGCGCGGGGGCCCTTGACCGGGTCGGCGAGCATCGCGGTGGGGTCGGTCATGGGGCGCGCGGACATGCCGAGGGTGGCGTACCGCACGACGTCCCCCTCGCTGAATCGGAGCACCTCGATGCGGTCCGTGCCGAGGAAGGTGACGGCGGCGCGCGCGTCCGGTTCGCCCAGCGCGGTGGTCAACCGTGCCTCGACCAGAGGAAGAACATCAACCATGCCGTGAGCATAGAACTCGTCAGTAGCGGGCAAAGCGGCGCCTTGACACATCGGGCGGCTGCTACGCTGAGCCGGTGGTTCGGGACAGCACGCAGAAGCGTCGCTATCGAGTCCCGACGCCGATGAGACTCCCTTACGAGGGACCGGCCGGAGGAGGTGGGGCTGTCATGGATCGAAGTCGACCGTGCAGTACCACTCGCTCTTCCGCCCGCTGATGTAGTCACTGGCTGGTTTCCGGCTGCTCTACGCCTTCCCGTGCGCGTTGCCCTTCGGAAGAGCACTTCGTTTCGCTTTGCCCTGATCGTCTGATCATCCGATCTGCCTGATCGAATCAGTTCTGCATCAGTAGCGAAGTCGCCACCGCGACGGTGCGGTGCTCCCCGCTTTGTGGACGTGCCAAACATCCCGCAGTCAGGACGTCCCCATTCCGGGTAGTTCCACCCGTCGCCGGCGGTCTTTCGTTGCCTGTCGCGAAGGAGCCTGCCCATGTCGATGATCCGCGACCTGCGCGCCGTGGTCCGTCCGTCCCGCGTCTCGCTGCGCAAGCCCACGAGCGCGTCGAACGCGTCGTACGACACCACCCGTGACCCGGCCACCCCGTCGGCCGTCGTGGACTGCGCCGTCTACCGCGAGGGCAAGCGGGTGGCGAGCGCCAAGCCGCTCAGCCCGCACGAGGCGATGCGGCAGGTGCGGCGCGACGGCGGCTTCGTGTGGATCGGTCTGCACGAGCCGACCGAGGCCGAATTCGCCGGTATCGCGAGCGAGTTCGGGCTGCACCCGCTGGCCGTGGAGGACGCGGTGCAGGCCCACCAGCGGCCCAAGCTGGAGCGGTACGACGACTCGTTGTTCACCGTGTTCAAGACCATCCACTACATCGAGCACGACCGGCTCACCGCCACCAGCGAGGTGGTGGAGACCGGCGAGGTCATGTGCTTCACCGGCCGGGACTTCTTCATCACCGTCCGGCACGGCGGCCAGGGCTCGCTCAGGGCGCTCCGGCACCGGCTGCAGGACGACCCGGAGCTGCTCGCCAAGGGTCCCTCGGCCGTGCTGCACGCGATCGCCGACCATGTCGTGGACGGCTACATCGCGGTCGCCGACGCGGTGCAGGACGACATCGACGAGGTGGAGACCGAGGTCTTCTCGCCGGGCCGCAAGGGCGGGGTGTCCCGCGGTGTGGACTCGGCGCGGATCTACCAACTCAAGCGCGAGGTGCTGGAGTTCAAGCGCGCGGTGGCGCCGCTGCTGCGCCCGATGCAGCTGCTGAGCGAGCGGCCGATGCGACTGGTCGACCCGGACATCCAGAAGTACTTCCGGGACGTCGCCGACCACCTCGCCCGGGTCCAGGAGCAGGTGCTGGGCTTCGACGAACTCCTCAACTCCATCCTCCAGGCCAACCTGGCGCAGGCGTCCGTCGCGCAGAACGAGGACATGCGCAAGATCACCGCCTGGGCCGCGATCATCGCCGTGCCGACGATGGTGTGCGGTGTGTACGGCATGAACTTCAAGTACATGCCGGAGCTGCACTGGAAGTACGGATACCCGGTGATCATGGGCATCACGGTCGCCATCTGTCTCGGCATCCACCGCACGCTGAAGCGCAACGGCTGGCTGTGAGCGGGCGCTGGATAGGCTGGGCGCATGACAAGCGAGCTGCTCGACCGGGCCCTCATCGAGGAGGCCTCCAAGAAGTCCGGCCTCATCTGGGTCAGGGCCGCCGGGGCCTCCGCCGCGCGTGCGCTGTGGCACGTGTGGCACGAGGGCGCGGTGTGCCTGGTCGGCGACGGGCCCGGTGAGCAGCCGCTGGAGGGGCTGGTCGACGGCGGCACCGCCGAGGTGACCGTGCGCAGCAAGGACAAGGGCGGCCGGCTGGTGACGTTCCCGGCGACCGTGTCCGAGCTGCCCTCCGGCTCCGAGGAGTGGGAGGCGGCCGTCGCCGAGCTGAAGGGCAAGCGTCTGAACGCCCCCGACGGGGAGCAGATGCCGGCCCGCTGGGCACGCGAGTGCCGGGTGCTGCGCCTGGCTCCGGCCGGGTCTGTGGCGCCGCTGCCCGACGGCAGCTTGGCGGAGCGGCCGGTGGCGACTCCGGCGACCACACGCCGGCCGGTCCCGGCGGGCTTGCCGAAGCTTCTCGCCAAGCGCCGCAAGGGACGGTAGCGCCCGGTACCGGCATCCCCTGCTCCGGGTGGTCGGCGGCGCCGTACCCTGCCCGGCCCGTCCGTCAGGCCCGCCTGCCCGAACGGCTACGACGTCGGCAGCTGCTTGCCGTAATCGACGGTCTCACCCTTCGCGGGCTCGGCCACGGCGAAGTCCTTACCCCAGTCGGAGAAGCTGAGGGCCCCCGCGCCGCCGCCGCGGACCAGGCGGAGGGGATACGGCGTGCCCTCCAGGGAGACGTCGAGGCTGCCGCCGGAGCCCTTGTCGCCGGTGATGCGGATGGTGCGGGTACCCGCGTCGTCGTGGTGGCCGTCCGTCGCCAGTGTGCCGTGCAGTGTGAGCAGTCCGTCGAGGAGGACGTCCTTGTCCGTGAAGCCGCTGAACTTCCGGTACGCGGGGTCTCCCTGCGGCACCTTCACGTACCTGCCGTTCAGCTTCTCCGCCGCGCCGTCGCCGCCGTCCTTGCCGTCGGCCTGGTTCCAGAAGTCCGCGTCGGCCTTCAGATACAGCTGCTTGCCGACCCGCAGCAGCTTGAAGGTCGCCCCCTTCGAGGTCACCGACCCGGTGCCGCCGTCGGCCTTCAGCCGCATGTCCAGCTGGTACGTGCGGCCGCTGGTGACCACGGTGCCGGACAGCCGTACCGCCGGGGCCCCCTGGGCCGCCGCCCGGGTCTTCGCCTGGATCTGGCCGGCGGGCAGCTTGCCCACGCCGTTCGTCCCCGCGTCCGGATCCTCGTCGCCGCACCCGGTCAGCACCGCTGAGCCCGTCACGGCGAGTGCGCAGATCGCGGTCGCCAGCGCGGCCCGGCCCCGGCGGGTACGGCCCTGGGGAATCGCAGTCACAGGTGGGGTCGCCTTTCTGACGGTTCCTGAGCGGCGTGAGGCAGCGTACCGGTGCCCCGGCCGCCCGGCGGAGCCAGTCCGTCCGGACCCCCCCACCACGGCGTATCCGAGCGGTACGGGCTAGCCTGAAGCGCACCCGAGCGGGCAAATCCGAGCAATTCACAAAGAAAGCGGAACGGCCCAGTAAAGGGCGATTCCCAGGCCACGTCAGCAGAGGAAGCAGAGCCATGGCAGCCGGCGCCCCCCGGATCTTCGTCTCGCACCTCGCCGGGGTCCCCGTCTTCGACCCGAACGGCGACCAGGTGGGCCGCGTGCGCGACCTGGTCGTGATGCTGCGCGTGGGCCGCAGGCCCCCACGGCTGCTCGGGCTGGTCGTCGAACTGACCACCCGGCGCCGTATCTTCCTGCCCATGACCCGGATCACCGGTGTCGAGTCCGGGCAGGTCATCACCACCGGCGTGATGAACGTCCGGCGCTTCGAGCAGCGGCCCACCGAGCGGCTGGTCTTCGGCGAGCTGCTGGACCGGCGGGTGACGCTGGTGGAGACCCGCGAGGAGGTCACCGTCCTCGACCTGTCCGTGCAGCAGCTGCCGGCCCGCCGGGACTGGGAGGTCGACCGCGTCTTCGTCCGCAAGGGCAGGAAGGCGAGCGCCTTCCGGCGGGCCAAGGGCGAGACGCTGACCGTCGAGTGGTCGGCCGTCACCGGCTTCTCCCTGGAGGAGCACGGACAGGGCGCCGAGAGCCTGCTCGCCACCTTCGAGCAGCTGCGCCCCGCCGACCTCGCCAACGTCCTGCACCACCTGTCCCCCAAGCGGCGCGCCGAGGTCGCCGCCGCGCTCGACGACGACCGCCTGGCCGACGTACTCGAAGAACTCCCGGAGGACGACCAGATCGAGATCCTCGGCAAGTTGAAGGAGGAGCGCGCGGCGGACGTCCTGGAGGCCATGGACCCCGACGACGCGGCCGACCTGCTCGGCGAACTGCCCGAGGCGGACAAGGAGCGGCTGCTGAGCCTGATGCAGCCGAGCGACGCGGCCGACGTGCGCCGGCTGATGTCGTACGAGGAGCACACGGCAGGCGGTCTGATGACCACCGAGCCGATCGTGCTGCGCCCGGACGCCACCGTCGCCGACGCGCTCGCCCGGGTCCGCAACCCCGACCTCTCCCCCTCGCTCGCCGCCCAGGTCTACGTCTGCCGCCCACCGGACGAGACCCCGACCGGCAAGTACCTGGGCACGGTCCACTTCCAGCGGCTGCTGCGCGAGCCGCCCTACAACCTGGTCAGCTCCATCGTCGACACCGACCTGCAGCCGCTCGACCCGGATGCGGCGCTGCGTGTCGTCGCCGGCTTCTTCGCCACGTACGACATGGTCGCCGCGCCCGTCGTGGACGAGTCCGGGTCGCTGCTCGGCGCGGTCACCGTGGACGACGTGCTGGACCACATGCTGCCCGAGGACTGGCGGGAGACCGAGTTCCACCTGAACGACGAGAACGAGGGGGTGGGTACCTATGGCTCCTGAGCGTGACACCGCGACCCGCGAGCGCACCCCGTCGGGCGCCACGGCCGCCACCCGGCCCCGTGCGCCCCGGCTGGACCAGCCGCGCCCGCCGCGCCGCCGGTTGCTGCCCGAGTGGGACCCGGAGGCCTTCGGCCGGCTGTCGGAGCGGATCGCCCGCTTCCTGGGCACGGGACGCTTCATCGTCTGGATGACGGCCGTCATCATCCTGTGGGTGCTGTGGAACATCGCCGCGCCCCACCAGCTGCGCTTCGACGAATACCCCTTCATCTTCCTGACCCTGGCGCTGTCCCTGCAGGCCTCCTACGCGGCCCCGCTGATCCTCCTCGCGCAGAACCGGCAGGACGACCGCGACCGGGTCAACCTGGAGCAGGACCGCAAGCAGAACGAGCGGTCGATCGCCGACACCGAGTACCTGACCCGGGAGATCGCCGCGCTGCGCCTGGGCCTCGGCGAGGTCGCGACCCGCGACTGGATCCGCTCGGAGCTGCAGGATCTGGTCAAGGAGTTGGAGGACAGGCGACGGCACGAAGGGCACGCCGGGCATGTCGTATTCCCGGCGGAACGGTCGGATCGGCCTCCGGGACGTGACACAGACGACCGCTGAGGGGCATCCCGGACGCCCCTCGGCGCGCCGTACCATCGTGCTTATGGCTACGGAAGACGCGGTGCGCGAGGCACTGGCGACGGTGAACGACCCCGAGATCAACCGCCCCATCACCGAACTGGGGATGGTCAAATCGGTGGAGATCGGGGAGGACGGCGCGGTCACGGTCACCGTGTACCTGACGGTCTCCGGCTGCCCCATGCGCGAGACGATCACCCAGCGCGTCACGGAGGCGGTCTCCCGGGTCGAGGGCGTCACGCGCGTCGACGTCACGCTCGACGTGATGAGCGACGAGCAGCGCAAGGAGCTGGCGACGGCCCTGCGCGGCGGCCAGGCCGAGCGCGAGGTCCCCTTCGCCAAGCCCGGCAACCTCACCCGCGTCTACGCGGTCGCCTCCGGCAAGGGCGGCGTCGGCAAGTCCTCGGTGACGGTGAACCTGGCGGCCGCCATGGCCGCCGACGGCCTCAAGGTCGGCGTCGTCGACGCCGACATCTACGGCCACAGCGTGCCGCGCATGCTGGGCGCGGACGGCCGTCCCACCCAGGTCGAGAACATGATCATGCCGCCGTCGGCGAACGGCGTGAAGGTCATCTCCATCGGCATGTTCACCCCGGGCAACGCCCCGGTCGTCTGGCGCGGCCCGATGCTGCACAGGGCCCTTCAGCAGTTCCTGGCGGACGTGTACTGGGGCGACCTGGACGTCCTGCTCCTCGACCTGCCGCCCGGCACCGGCGACATCGCGATCTCCGTCGCCCAGCTGATCCCGAACGCCGAGATCCTGGTCGTCACCACGCCTCAGCAGGCGGCGGCCGAGGTCGCCGAGCGCGCCGGCTCCATCGCGGTCCAGACCCACCAGAAGATCGTCGGCGTGGTCGAGAACATGTCCGGCCTGCCCTGCCCGCACTGCGGCGAGATGGTCGACGTCTTCGGCACGGGCGGCGGCCAGCTGGTCGCCGACGGCCTCACCCGCACCACCGGTACGACGGTCCCGGTCCTCGGCAACATCCCGATCGACGTCCGCCTCCGCGAGGGCGGCGACGAGGGCAAGCCGGTGGTCCTGACCGACCCGGACTCCCCGGCGGGCAGCGCGCTCAGGGCGATCGCCGGGAAGCTGGGAGGACGTCAGCGGGGTCTTTCGGGCCTGTCGCTGGGAATCACGCCGAAGAACAAGTTCTAGAGAGTCTTCCGGCGAGTCCGGGCACTACCGCGAAGGGGCGCCGAAACCGACCGGCGCCCCTTTGTCACGCGTAAGCGGAAACGTCCTTCACCACGGCGAACCCGAGCCCATACGCACTCATCCCCCGCCCGTACGCACCCAAGTGCACCCCCGCCGCAGTGGTACCGGCGAGCACCCACCCGAACTCCGACTCCCGGTAATAGAAAGAGGCCGCGACCCCGTCCACCGGAAGAGAGAGCCAACTCCACTCCGGCCCCTCGAGATCGTCGGCCAGAGCCCACGCCGTCTCCGTCTGCTGCTCCAGCCAGTCGTCCCGCAGACTGTGGTCCATCTGCCCGGGCCAGGTGAACGACAGCAGCCCCACCCCGGCCAGCCACGCCGCCGAGGACACCGACGTGGCCTCCAGCAGCCCGGTACCGTCGGCGCTCCTGCGGGACGGCTGGGCGGCGACGGTGACGACCACCGCGAACTTCTCCCGCAGCTCACCGGCGGAGCCGGCCTCGCCCCGTACGGTGGGCTCGTCGCCGTGCCCGATCGAACCGTGCTCGACGGCACCGTCGGCCGCCGTACCCACCTGCATCAGCCAGCGCGGCCCGGTGAACGCCTCGTCCAGGCCGTACCACGGGAAGGGTGCCTGCAGATAACCGTCGACCGTACGCCGGGCGAAGGGGAGCTGCTGTCCATCCTCCGCGGCCGGCGCGTGCGCGCCCACCCGACTCGTCGTCTCCATCTGCCCGGACGCCTCCTCGCTCTCGTCGGACCGGGATGGCCCGCCCCCCTTCGGGCGTACTCGCCGGTCCGCACAACAACTCGGCAGCATATCCACACCGATGAGAGCCTCAGGGCAGGCGCTGGATGCGTGGGTCGTGCGAACGACCTGTTCAGGCCGTGTGCGACGGGTGCGGGCTATGAAACGCGTCACGTGCGCCACATACGCACGCGTGCGCGTGTCGGCGCCGGGGTGTGCGACTAGGTGGCGTCCGCGTCGAAGGGCGGCCGCTCGTCCTTGCCGGGCTCCTCCGGCTTCTTCGTCATGTCGATACGCCCGGAGGAGGCCGAACCCGAGGAAGACGCGGACGACGAGGAGGACGCTTCGGTCTCCCGACCGTGGACGGCGTCCGTGACCTCGGCCATCTCCTTCTTCAGGTCGAACCCGTTGCGGATCTCCTTCAGGCCCAGCTCGTCGTTGTCCAGCTGCTTACGGAGGAACGTCTTCGGGTTGAGGTCCTCGAACTCGAAGTCCTTGAACTCCGGACCCAGTTCCTCGCGGATGTCCTGCTTGGCGCTCTCCGAGAACTCGCGGATCTTCCGGATCGTGCGCATGACGTCCTGGATGACCTTCGGGAGCTTGTCGGGACCGAAGACGAGCACGGCGAGCACGATGATCGTCACCAGCTCCAGTGGTCCTATGTCATTGAACACCTGACGCTCCTTGCGATGTCCTCGGTCGCTCAACGGTACCCGGCGTTCCTGTCCGACCGGTACCGTCCCGAGGTGAGACTTCTGTCAGTTCTGCGCTGCCGCGCCCAGTCGGAGCGGGACCTCCCGGTCCGTGCCGGCGCGCCGGACCGTCAGCCGCAGCCGGTCACCGGGCCGGTGGGCGCGGATCTTGACGATCAGCTCCTCGGCCGTGTGCACGCGCTGCCCGTCGACCTCGGTGATGACGTCCCCCGCCTTGAGACCGGCTCGTTCACCGGGGCCGCCCCGCGTCACGGCGGGGCCGCCGTTCGCACTCTTGCCGTCGATACGGGCGCCGTCGCCGGTGTACGCCATGTCGAGCGTGACGCCGATCACCGGGTGGGTCGCGTGGCCGTCGTTGATCAGTTCCTCGGCGACGCGTTTGGCCTGGTTCACGGGGATGGCGAAGCCGAGACCGATGGAGCCGGCCTGTTCGCTGTCCGAGTCGGAGCCGCCGTCGGCGGAACGGATGGCGGAGTTGATGCCGATGACCTGGGCCCGCGAGTCGAGCAGCGGCCCGCCGGAGTTGCCCGGATTGATGGGGGCGTCGGTCTGCAGCGCGTCGACGTACGAGACGTCGCTCCCGTCGCCCTTCTCCCCGCCGGCCGTGATGGGCCGCTCCTTGGCGCTGATGATGCCGGAGGTGACGGTGCCCGCGAGGTCGAAGGGGGCGCCGATGGCGACGACGGGGTCACCGACCCGGACGTCGTCGGAGTTGCCGAGGGGCAGTGGCGTGAGTCCGTGCACACCGTGGACCTGGACGACGGCGAGGTCGTAGCCGCTGTCGCGGCCGACCACCTTGGCCTTGACGGTGTCGCCACTGCTGAACGTCACGGATATCTCACCGCCTGATCCGGCGGGCGCGACGACGTGGTTGTTGGTGAGGATGTGCCCCCTGGTGTCGAGCACGAAGCCGGTGCCGGTGTCGCTCTGCTCGGTCCCGGTGACGTGCAGGGTGACGACACTGGGCAGCGCGCGGGCGGCTATCCCGGCCACGCTGTCCGGCGCCCGCCCGACGGGCACGTGCCCGGCCTGCGGCAGGCGTACGTCGTCCCCGAGTCCCTCCTGCTCAACCCAGGCACCGGCCACCCCGCCGATCGCCGCGGAGACGAGGGCGACCGCAAGGGTCCACCCGGCCAACAGCCGCCTCCCCCGCCGCTTCCGCTGCCCCTCCGTCAACACCCCGACACCGGTCTGCTGCAACGCCCCCTGCCCGGACACCTGCTCCTTGGGCGACCCAGCGGCCCAGGGGTCATAACGCGGCCCCGCCGCCACCGCCGAGGAGGCCGGCGGTGCCGGGGGGCCTGCGGGGGCCGCGACGCCGGGGGCTGGAACGGCGGGGGCGGGGGCTGCGGGGGTTGTGGGGGCGGGAATGCCGGGGGCTGGAACGCCGGGGGCGGGGGCTGCGGGGGCTGGGACGCCAGAGGCGGGAACGCCAGCGGCCGGGGAGCCGGGGGCGGGAACGCCAGGGGCCGGAGCGCCGGGAGCGGGAACACCGAGGGCCGGAGCGCCGGGAGCGGGAACACCGGGAGCGGCGGACGCAGGGGTCGGAGCGCCAGCGGCCGGGGAGCCGGGAGCGGGAACACCGGGGGCGGCGGCCGCAGGGGTCGGAGCGCCAGGGGCCGGGGCGCCGGGGGCGGGAACACCAGCGGCTGAGGCGCCGGGGGCGGGAACGCCGGGAGCAGCGGCCGTAGGGGCCGGAACGCCAGCGGCCGGAATGCCAGGGCCGGGCGCGCCCGAGTCTGGGACGCCGGGCGTGGGCGCACCGGGAGCCGGGATGGCGGTGGTGGTGCCGGGCACGGGTACGCCGGTTGCGGGGCTGTGCGGTCCTGGCGTGGATGCGCCCGGTACGGCGACCGGTGCAGACGGCCCGGGTGCGGGCGTGGGAACCCCCGGTGCAGAGGCGGGCACGGGCGTTCCGTGGGACGCGGTGACCGCCGGGTGCTGTACGGGCGGTGCGGGCGCCCAGGGGCCCGGCTCGCCGTACGGCGGGGTGCTGTAGGGGTCCGGGTCGTGCAGCGGCTTGGGCCGCTCGGTGGGAGCCGCCCAGGCGTTGTCCCCGGGCTCGGGCGACACGCCGTCCGCGGTAGCCCCGTCCGCCCCGGCACCGCCCGTCACCCCGGACACCGGCTTGGCCAGCTCGAAGTCCCCGGCGTCCGCCACCCCCGTCTGCTCCCCCTCGGGGATCCGCGCGGTCTCCGGGCGTGCCAACTCGAAGTCGGTCGGCTCAAGCCGCATCTGCTCGGCATCGGTTCGGGTGGTCGGTGGCGCCCCCGCCGTTCCCTCCGGGTCGTCCTCCGGTGGGACACGGTTCCCCTCGTTCATGCTCTCCCCACGGCTGGACGCGGCCGCCGCCGAAGCGTGCGGGCGCGGAACGTCGACTACGCCCCCGGGTCATCGCCGCGGGAACGGCCCGCACAGATTCAACCAGGTTCGCCGGCCGTGGCGCAGGGGCCGGTCAGGGGGTCTGGCGGGGTGTGGAGGGGGACGGTGTGGGAGCGGGGACGGGGGCGGACGGCAGGCCGGAGCCGGTCACTGCGGGAACCCCGGACCAGGCGGTGAGCGGATAGACCACGGTGTCGTCGAGCGGACGTATCAGTGGGGAGACCGCGGCCGCACCGGCCATCACCGGCGCGGTCAGGCCGCGCATGACGCCGTCGCCCTGGATCCTGCCGGTGCCGGGGGTCGGCAGTCCGGGTACCAGCGGCGCGGCCATCGAGGTCGGGACGGCCGGCGTCGGTCCGAGCTGGGTGCCGCCCTGGGCGAGCAGCGGTCCCACCGAGCGGCGCCGCTGCGTGTCGGGCGTGGCCGACCCGGCGCCCCCGCCGGTGCCCGCCGAGCGCGCCGGGATCACATTGCTGCCGGTGCCGGTGCCGCCGCGGGGGTCCGCGGTGGTGTCACCGGGGATGGCGGTGGTCACACCGCCGAGGGCGACCGCGGCCAGCGACACCGCGCCGGCGGCGGCGAACGCGAACCGCAGACCGCGCGAGGCGAAGCGGCCGTCGTCCGGGCGGCCGACGGGATGGATGCGGAAGCCGCGCTCCTCGGCGGACGGGAGCGGGCCGTCCGGATGCGCGGGGCCGTGCGGGCGGGCGGGGACGTATCCGAACGTGAAGCGCTCGCCGCGCCTCACTCCGAAGACACCGAAGACGCCGGAGGCTCCCGCCGGCCCGGTGGTCTCGTCGTCACCGGGGCCGCGGCCGAAGAGTCCTCCCCCCGGCGGCGACATGCCGTCACCGTCCGGGTCACCTCCTGCGGGCAGGCCCTGGAGGCGGGCCAGGAGGCTCGCCGAGGGAGGCGGCGGCGCCGCCTCCGCGAACACGTTCTTCAGTCGGCGCTGGGCGTCCGCCTCCGCCTTGCACCGGGCGCAGGTGGCCAGGTGGGCGAGGACCCGCTCACGCGACTCATGACCGAGCTCTCCGTCCACCAGGGCGGAGAGCCGGTCTCCAAGGTGCTGCTCTGCGAGGTGTGCCTCCGCAGGTTTGGGCCGGGTTCCACTCACGCGGTCGCGCCCCCTCCCCCCAGAGCGGGGACACGGGCCACGAAGGAGCGCCGCTCGGCCGCGCGCGCCTCCGGGGACCGGTGCGCGAGGGCCTTGCGGAGCTGGGAGCGGCCACGGTGGATACGGGAGCGGACGGTGCCGAGCTTCACGCCGAGGGTCGCGGCGATCTCCTCGTAGGACAGTCCCTCGATGTCGCACAGGACGACGGCGGCGCGGAACTCGGGCGCGAGGGTGTCCAGGGCCTGCTGGACGTCGGCGTCGAAGTGCGCGTCGTTGAAGAGCTGCTGCGGGTTGGGCTCGCGGCTGGCCAGGCGCTCGGCCGCGTCCTCGCCGAGGGCGTCGAAGCGGATGCGCTGCTTGCGCCGGACCATGTCCAGGAACAGGTTGGTGGTGATGCGGTGCAGCCAGCCCTCGAAGGTGCCCGGCGAGTACGTCGACAGGGAGCGGAAGACGCGGACGAAGACCTCCTGGGTGAGGTCCTCGGCGTCGTGCTGATTGCCCGTCAGGCGGTAGGCCAGCCGGTAGACCCGGCCGCTGTGCGTGCTGACGATCTCCTCCCACGTGGGCGGAGTCCACGCCTGCCCGTCCGCGTCGGTGGAGAAGGTCGCGGTCTGGGCCTCGCCTGCGGCGAAACCGGCGTGGTGGTCAGCAGCGGTGTCGGTCACGGATTTCGGCCTGCCCGCCGACCCGAGGAAGCGCCGCAGCACTCCACCCCGGTCTCCGGGCGCAGCCGCACCTCCCCTGTCAGCTCTGGTGGTGTCCAGTGGAGCCCCTACCATAGCCACCTCGCCCGTTAGCTCCCCATAAGCGGTTTTACGAGAATTTGATCTGGGCTGATACGGCTCATACGGCTGCGTCAGCAGTTGCTCGGCGTCCCGATCCACGTCCTGCACCCCCGTCTTACCCCCCGTCGCGTCCCGGCCACCGTCTCAACCCTTTAAACGCCCGGTCCCATCTGCGGGTTCCCGGCGCCAACGGATACAGTCACGCCCAGGCAACCACGGGGACAGGAGAGGGTCATTACCGGCAACCGGCAGACGAGCTGGGCGTTCGCCGACGCCTTTGTCGCCGAGGACGACGCGCTGCGGTGGGCCCGCGACCGGGCCCGCGAGGCAGGGCTGCGCTCGGTGTCGCCCGGCGCCGGCGCCGCGCTGCGACTGCTCGCCGCCTCCGTGGACGCGAAGGCGGTCGCGGAGATCGGCACGGGCTGCGGGGTGTCCGGAATCCATCTGCTGCACGGCATGCGCCCGGACGGGGTGCTCACCACGGTCGATCCGGAGCCGGAGCACCAGCAGTTCGCCCGGCAGGCCTTCCGCGCCTGCGGATTCGCCAGCAACCGGGCCCGCTTCATCCCCGGCCGCGCGCTCGACGTGCTGCCCCGGCTCGCGGACGCCGGCTACGACCTCGTCTTCTGCGACGGCGACCGGCTGGAGTACCTGGACTACCTCGCTGAATCGTTGCGCCTGCTGCGACCGGGCGGGCTGGTGGTGTTCGAGGGCGTCTTCGCCAACGGCCGTACGGTGGACTCCGGACCGCAGCCCACGGAGGTGCTGCGGTTGCGGGAGCTGCTGCGCGCGGTGCGCGAGAGCCAGGAACTGGTCCCGTCGCTGCTGCCGGTGGGCGACGGCCTGCTGTGTGCCGTCAAGAGGTGAACGACCCGCTGCGCGGGTCCAAAAGCGCGACTGCCCCGGCACCGCGTACGATGCCGGGGCAGTCCGAAGGACAGGATCGCTGGGACGTCAGACGACGACCTTCTTGAGGGCGTCGCCGAGCGCCTCGGCCTCGTCAGGGGTCAGCTCGACGACGAGTCGACCGCCGCCTTCGAGCGGAACGCGCATGACGATGCCCCGCCCCTCCTTGGTCACCTCGAGCGGGCCATCACCCGTCCGCGGCTTCATGGCCGCCATGCTCGTTCCCCTTCCTGAAACCAGCTCATCGTCTGCCGAGAGCCCTGGGAGGGCATCCGCGACTCCGAAACGGACACGCGACACCGGCATCGAACACATTGCTTCCCAGCCATTATCCCGCATCGCAGGACCCGATGACCAACATCAGTCGGCATCGCTTGGGCAACGCGCGCGAGCAAAACCACCCAATTCGGCGATGTGGCTGCGATACTGCACCGCCGCACGGACATCCGCCGGCCGGCTCCGCTGTTGTTTTCTTTGATGCAGGTCACATGTCCGGTCCGGCCCTTGGGCGGCGATCTCCGCCATGCTGTGCTTCATACACGGACGTACTGAGCGGTACGTCACCCGCTAACCGGAGGGGATGCGCCATGGCCGACACCGTGCTCTACGAGGTCAGCGACGGACTCGCGACGATCACGCTGAACCGCCCCGAGGCGATGAACGCGCTGAACATCGCGACCAAGGTCGCCCTCCGGGAGGCGGCGGAATCCGCGGCCGGGGACACGGCCGTACGGGCGATCCTGCTGACCGCGGCCGGGGACCGGGCGTTCTGCGTCGGCCAGGACCTCAAGGAGCACATCGGGCTGCTCGCGGCGGACCGTGAGACCGGGTCCGGGCAGACGATGAGCACGGTCAAGGAGCACTACAACCCGATCGTGCGGGCCCTCGCCGGGGCGCCCAAGCCGGTGGTCGCCGCGGTGAACGGCGTGGCGGCCGGGGCCGGCTTCGGCTTCGCGCTCGCCGCGGACTACCGGGTCGTCGCCGACACGGCCGCCTTCAACACCTCCTTCGCGGGCGTCGCCCTGACCGCCGACTCCGGGATCTCCTGGACCCTGCCCCGGGTGGTCGGCCCGGGCCGCGCCGCCGACCTGCTGCTCTTCCCGCGCAGCATCAGCGCCCAGGACGCGCTGGAGCTGGGCATCGCCAACCGGGTCGTCCCCGCGGCCGAGCTGCGCGCCGAGGCCGAGAAGACGGCACGGGCACTGGCCGAGGGCCCGACGGTGGCGTACGCGGCCATCAAGGAGGCGGTGTCCTACGGCCTCACGCACTCCCTCGCCGAGACCTTGGAGAAGGAGGACGAACTGCAGACCCGCGCCGGCCAGTCCGAGGACCACGCAATCGCCGTGCAGGCGTTCGTGAACAAGGAGAAGCCGAAGTACCTGGGCCGCTGAGGCCGGAGCACCATAGCGATCGGTGACCGGCCTGCCCCGGCGGCGCCGCGTCGCCTTCGCAACCGGGCCTGCCGGCTACCGACAGGCCCGAGCGTCGACCGGCGGCAGGGACCGCGGACCCGGTGACGACTGGCGGACCAGGCGGCCCCGGCGCGCGGTGCACAGGGCCTCCGCACAGGCAAGCGGTCGGACGGGGCGGCCTGGCATGCGATGAGCCGGGCCTCCACACCCACCGGACGGCGACGAACAGCGGCAGACCGGCGGCAGCGACAGCGGACCCGGCGGCGGACGGCGGACCAGGCACGCCTGCCATCGCGGCGCACAGGGCCTCCGCGCCGGCCAGACGGTCGGACAAGGCGGCAGACGCGGCGGCCGGGCGTGCGATGAGCCGGGCCTCCACACCCACCGGACGGCGACGAACGGCGGCAGGGACCGCGGGCCCGGTGACGACTGGCGGACCAGGCGGCCCCGGCGCGCGGTGCACCGGGCCTCCGCGCAGGCAAGCGGTCGGACGCGGCGGCCTGGCGTGCGATGAGCCGGGCCTCCACACCCACCGGACGGCGACGAACGGCGGCAGCGGACCCGGCGGCCCCGGCGCGCGATGTGCAGGCCGGTCGGGGCAGGGCGGGGCTAGCGGGCGATGAGGAGGGCCTCCGCGCCCACCGGGCGGTAGCCCGCCGCCTGGAAGGCGCGGACGCTGCGGGCGTTGCCGGCGGCCTGTTGCGACCAGACCCAGTGGCCCGGGGGCACGAGGTGCCGGGCGGCCGTGGCCAGGGCCCGGCCCAGCCCCCGGTGCCGTACGTCCTCGTCCACCTCCACGGCCGTCTCCCAGCGGCCCGCCACACCCCGGCCGAGGACGAGCACTCCCCCGTCCATCGCCCAGACGCGCACGTCGTCCCGGCGCTTGCGGGCGCTGTGCACGCGCGGATGGTCCGGGTCGGTGAGTTCACGCAGGTCCACCGGGGGGTCGCCAGGCAGGGAGCTCGCCACGGTGAGCAGATCGACACAGTCCGTCGTACGGCCCGTGCGGGCCAGGAACGCGGTCAGGAAGCGGGGGTTCATCGCCGCCGCCAGCTCGTCGCAGTCGAGGGACGCGAGCGTGCTGCGCACCCACCGCGGGTCCTCGTCGGTGAACACCACGGAGTGCGCGGTGAACGCGATCACTCCGGCGTCGCGGCGGCTGGGCTGCGGCACCACGGTCGTACCGCCGTCGGGTGCCGGGAAGCGGCCCCGCGCCGCCGCGTCCAGGATGCCGGCCAGGGTCCGGGCCATGGCGGTCAGGCGCCCGCTCCTCTCGCCACGCACGCCTCCAGGTGGTCGTCGACCAGGCCGCACGCCTGCATCAACGCGTACGCCGTCGTCGGGCCGACGAATCTGAGGCCCCGTTTCTTCAGCGTCTTCGACAGGGCCGTGGACTCCGGGGTCACGGCCGGTACGTCGGCGAGGGTCCTCGGGGCCGGGCGGCCGACCGGGTCGGGGGCGTGGGACCAGATCAGCTCGTCCAGCTCGCCTTCCGCCCAGTCGGCGAGCACGCGCGCGTTGGCGAGCGTGGCGTCGATCTTGGCGCGGTTGCGGATGATCCCCTCGTCCACCAGCAGGCGCTCGCGGTCCTCGTCGGTGAACGCGGCGACCTTCTCGATGCGGAAGCCGGAGAACGCCGCGCGGAAACCCTCGCGGCGGCGCAGGATCGTGATCCAGGACAGGCCCGACTGGAAGGCCTCCAGGCTGATCCGCTCGAAGAGGGCGTCGTCGCCGTGCACCGGGCGGCCCCACTCCTCGTCGTGGTACGACACATAGTCGTCGGTGGACAGTGCCCAGGGGCAGCGCAGGGCGCCGTCGGGCCCGATCAGGGCGGCGCCGTCGCTCATCGCCGGTCCTCCGGGTGATCGGGCTTCTCCATGCGGACGTGTGCCGCCGCGGCTCTGGCGCCGGCCAGCGCCGACTCCAGGTCGGCGATCCGAGCGTCCCGCTCGGCGAGTTCGGCGCCGAGCCGGCCGAGGGCGTCGTCGACGTCCGCCATGCGGTAGCCGCGCGGGGCGACCGGGAAGCGCAGGCTGTCCACGTCGGCGCGGCTCACCGGGCGGTCCGGGGGCAGCGGGTCCTGCAGCCGCTCCGGTGCCACCTCGGGCAGCGGGCCGCTCCCGCCGCCGCCCACCACGCCGAGCGTCACCGCCGCGACCACGACGGCCAGCGCGACGACCAGGAACAAGAACATCACCATCGCCAGGGGTCCCCACGGTCCGTGCCGGCCGTGTGCCGGACGCTGAAACTGTCTGGGTCCGATCGTGCCATGCGAGTCTGACAGTTAGGGTCGCAGGCGGCCGTACTGCGGAACGTACTAGGAGAGGTCACAGCGGATGCTCAGGCTGGGCAGGCGGGAATTCGGGCCCCATGAGCCGGTGATCATGGCGATCGTGAACCGGACTCCGGACTCCTTCTACGACCAAGGGGCGACGTTCCGTGACGAGCCGGCCCTCGCGCGCGTGGAGCAGGCGGTGGCCGAGGGTGCCGCGATCGTCGACATCGGCGGGGTGAAGGCCGGGCCGGGCGAGGAGGTCACGGCCGAGGAGGAGGCGCGGCGGACGGTCGGCTTCGTGGCGGAGGTACGGCGGCGTTTCCCGGACGTGATCATCAGCGTGGACACCTGGCGGGCCGAGGTCGGCGAGGCGGTGTGCGAGGCGGGGGCGGATCTGCTGAACGACGCGTGGGGTGGCGTCGACCCGGGGCTCGCGGAGGTCGCGGCGCGGTACGGGGTGGGGCTGGTGTGCACGCACGCGGGCGGTGTGCAGCCGCGTACGCGTCCGCACCGGGTGACGTACGACGACGTGATGGCCGACATCCTCGACGTCACCGTGGGTCTGGCCGAGCGGGCGGTGTCGCTCGGGGTGCCGCGTGAGTCGGTGCTGATCGATCCCGGGCACGACTTCGGGAAGAACACGCGGCACAGTCTGGAGGCGACGCGGCGGCTGGACGAGATGGTCGCCACGGGGTGGCCGGTGCTGGTGTCGCTGTCCAACAAGGACTTCGTCGGAGAGGCGCTGGACCGGCCGGTGAAGGAGCGGTTGATCGGTACATTGGCGACGACCGCGGTGTCCGCGTGGCTCGGCGCCCAGGTGTACCGGGTCCACGAGGTCGCCGAGACCCGGCAGGTACTGGACATGGTGGCGTCCATCGCCGGACACCGGGTCCCCGCGGTGGCTCGCCGGGGCCTGGCCTGACCGACCAGGGGGCCCGTCCCGCGGCCCCGCTCGCGGGAAGGTCCGGGGCGGAGCCCCCGGTGGCCGTGCCCTAGCGGCCCGCCTCCTTCGACACCAGTGCCACCGCTTCCTCCACCTCGTCCGTGACGTGGAACAGCAGCAGGTCCTTCTCCGCGGCCTTGCCCTGGGCGACCAGGGTGTTCTTCAGCCAGGAGACCAGGCCGCCCCAGTACTCGCTGCCGAAGAGGACGATCGGGAAGCGGGTGACCTTCTGGGTCTGGACGAGGGTCAGCGCCTCGAAGAGTTCGTCGAGGGTGCCGAGGCCGCCGGGCAGGACCACGAAACCCTGCGCGTACTTCACGAACATCATCTTGCGGACGAAGAAGTAGCGGAAGTTCAGGCCGATGTCGACATAGGGATTCAGGCCCTGCTCGAAGGGCAGCTCGATGCCGAGGCCGACCGAGACGCCGCCCGCCTCGCACGCACCCCTGTTGGCCGCCTCCATCGCGCCCGGGCCGCCGCCCGTGATCACGGCCCAGCCCGCCTCCACCAGGCCCCGGCCGAGCCGCACCCCGGCGTCGTACTCGGGCGAGTCCACCGGTGTACGCGCCGAGCCGAACACGCTGATGGCGGGCGGGAGTTCGGCCAGCGTGCCGAAGCCCTCGATGAACTCCGACTGGATGCGCAGCACGCGCCAGGGGTCGGTGTGGACCCAGTCCGAGGGGCCGCCGGCGTCCAGCAGGCGCTGGTCCGTCGTGCTCGCCGTCACCTGTCCTCGTCGGCGGAGGACCGGTCCCAGACGCTGCTCGTCCGGCGGGATCTTCTTCCCCTCGGGGTTGCCGGTAGGCATGTGCGCTCCCTCCGCTCGGGGGTGGTTCCACCTCAGCGTAGATCCACGCCGGTTACCGAGGGGGGACAAGCGTATGTCCGGCACGCGTGCGCCGTACGGGCGTCTTACGGCGTTCTACGCGGTGAGCCAGGCGCGCAGGCGTTCCTCGCCCGCCAGGATCTTCGCCGTCTCCACCCGCTCGTCGCGCTTGTGGGCCAAGTGCGGGTTGCCGGGGCCGTAGTTGACGGCCGGGACGCCGAGCGCGGAGAAACGGGAGACGTCCGTCCAGCCGTACTTGGGGCGCGGGGTGCCGCCCACCGCCTCGATGAAGGCCGCGGCGGCCGGGTGGGAGAGGCCGGGCAGCGCGCCGCCGCTGTGGTCGTCGACCACGAACTCCTCCACTCCGCAGTCCGCGAACACCTCGCGGACGTGCGCGACCGCCTCTTCCTCCGTGCGGTCGGGGGCGTAGCGGAAGTTGACCGTCACCACGCACTCGTCGGGGATGACGTTTCCGGCGACCCCGCCGCTGATGCCGACCGCGTTCAGGCCCTCGCGGTACTCCAGGCCGTCGATGACCGGGTAGCGCGGCTCGTAGGACGCCAGGCGGGCCAGGATGGGGGCGGCGGCGTGGATGGCGTTGGAGCCCATCCAGGAGCGCGCCGAGTGGGCCCGCTCGCCCGTGGTCTTCAGCAGCATGCGCAAGGTGCCCTGGCAGCCGCCCTCGACCTCGCCGTCGGAGGGCTCCAGCAGGACCGCGAAGTCGCCCTCCAGCCACTCGGGGTGGGCCATGGCCACGTGCCTGAGGCCGTTGAGCTCGGCGGCGACCTCCTCGTTGTCGTAGAAGACGAACGTCAGATCGCGGTTGGGGGCGGGGACGGTTGCCGCGATGCGCAGCTGCACCGCGACGCCCGACTTCATGTCGCAGGTGCCGCAGCCCCACAGCACGCCGTCCTCGTCCAGGCGTGAGGGCACGTTGTCCGCGATCGGGACCGTGTCGATGTGGCCGGCCAGGATCACGCGCTCGGCGCGGCCCAGGTTCGTGCGGGCGACCACGTTGTTGCCGTAGCGGTCGACCGTCAGGTGCGGCAGGGCGCGCAGGGCGGTCTCGATCACGTCCGCGAGCGGCTTCTCGGTGCCGCTCTCGGAGGGGAAGTCCACGAGCTGCGCGGTGAGCGCGGCGGCGTCGAGCGTGAGGTCAAGCGAGGTGTCGGCCATGGCGTCGACCCTAGCGCGCCGCTCACCGGGACCGGTGGTAAGCGCTGTCCGGTAACCCCAGGTGAGGGCCCGTCGGGCCTCCAGTACCTTGTACGCGTGTCAGAGCCGTCCCCCACCCGTCCCAAGCGTCGCGGCCGCCTCCTGCGTTTCGGTGCGGCCCTGTTGGTCCTGTGCGGCGTCGCCGCGTACCTCGTGGTGCAGTACGTCACCGGAGGCGGCGGAGCGCGCGGCTGCGAGGTGGTCTCGGCCGACGGCGACCGGACGTCGTACGAGTTCACGCCGGAGCAGGCGGTGAACGCGGCGACGATCGCGGCCGTCGGCACCGGGCGCGGGATGCCCGAGCGGGCCGTGACGATCGCGCTGGCGACCGCCCTGCAGGAGTCGGGGCTGCGCAACATCGAGCACGGCGACCGGGACTCGCTGGGCCTGTTCCAGCAGCGGCCCTCGCAGGGCTGGGGCACCGAGCAGCAGATCATGGACCCCGCCTACGCGGCCGGCATCTTCTACGCGCACCTGGCCAAGGTGCCCAAGTACACCGATCTGCCGCTGACCCGGGCGGCCCAGGAGGTCCAGCGCAGCGGCTACCCGGAGGCGTACGCCAAGCACGAGTCGGACGCGAAGCTGCTGGCGGCGGCGCTGACCGGGCGCGCGGCGGCCACACTGACCTGTGACGGGCGCCCGGAGACCGCGGCCTCGGCGACGGGTCCGGACGCGGTGCGGGCCGCGCTGGTACGGGACTTCGGGCGGGACGCGCTGCAGGAGACCGGTGCGGAGGTGGGCGGTACGCCCGTACCCACGCCCTCCCCCTCGCCGAGCGTGACCGCGACCGCGCAGGGGCGGACCGTGACCGTGCCGGTGCCGCAGGGCACGAAGGTGGACGCGATCGGGCGCGGCGAGCGGCAGCGGGGCTGGCAGCTGGCGCAGTGGGCCGTGGCCAACTCCTCGGCGCTGCACATCGAGCGGGTGTCGTACGCGGGGCGGGAGTGGGCCGCGGGGATCGACGGCGGGCAGTGGAGGACGGCCGCTTCGGGCGGGACCGGCCGCGCGGGGGCGTCCATGGACGTCGTCCGGATCGTGACCGGACAGTAGTACGGAAGATCACTCCGGTGGGTTGTGCCGCGCCGGTTCGGGCGGCGGTTCGCAGGGGACGCGCACCGTCTCCGGAATCCCTTGGAAATCAACGGCGGTAAGGATTCTGCGGAATTTCGGGCAGACGTTCTTTGCCCATTTTTATCCACACCTGATAATGCGATGCGTTATCCATTCTTTACCTGGCGCGTCCGCAACCTTCGCGGGCTTCGAGCGGTAGTCACGGCGTCCGGGCCACGACACGGACCCGGACACACACCGTTCTCTCCCGTCGAATGGAGCATCATGTCCCTCCCTCTGACCCGCCGGATCGCCCGTGCCGCGCTGCTCGTCGCAGCGGGAGCGGCAGCCGGGGTCGGTGCGGCCGGCTCCGCCGGTGCGGCCACGAACCTGCCGGCGGCGGCCCCGAACCTGGGCGGCCTGAGCGCCCTGGACACGGCACACGCCGGCCACACCGTCGAGGGTGCCGCGCAGAACGTCGCCTCCCTCGCGGGCCACGCGGGCGGCAAGGCGGTCGGGCAGACGGTGCCGGCCGCGGGCAAGACCACGGGCGGTGCCGTGAAGAAGGCGACGCCGGTGGCGCAGAAGGCCGCTGGTGACACCGCCGGGGCGGCGGGGAAGGTCCTCGGGGGTGCCACGTCCAACGTGACGAAGGGCGGGGTGCCCAACCTGCCGGTGCAGGGGCTGCCGCTGGGTGGCTGAACGCCGCTTTGACCGCTGACGGGGTCCAGGGAGTTTCCCTGGACCCCGTTCGCCTTTGTGGCCACCGCAGGCCGGTGGGCTCTACGCCGTCAGGCGGGACACCGCTGCCCGGACCCGTTCGTCCGTCGCCGTCAGGGCCACTCGCACGAACTTCTCGCCCGCCTCGCCGTAGAAGTCGCCCGGGGCGACGAGGATGCCCAGGTCGGCCAGGTGGGCGACCGTCCGCCAGCAGGACTCGTCCCTCGTGGCCCACAGGTAGAGGCTGGCCTCGCTGTGTTCGATGCGGAAGCCGTGGCCCAGCAGAGCCGCCCGGAGGGCGTCGCGGCGGGCCGCGTAGCGCTCACGCTGCTCGTGGACGTGGGCGTCGTCGCCGAGGGCCGCCACGACCGCCGCCTGAGTCGGTGCGGAGGTCATCATGCCGCCGTGCTTGCGGATCTCCAGCAGCGGGCCCAGGACGGCCGGGTCGCCGGCGACGAAGGCCGCGCGGTAACCGGCGAGGTTGGAGCGCTTGGAGAGCGAGTGGACGGCCACGATGCCGTCGTAGGAGCCGCCGTTGACGTCCGGGTGCAGGACGGAGACCGGGTCGGCCTCCCAGCCCAGCTCCAGGTAGCACTCGTCGGAGAACAGCAGCACGCCGTGCTCGCGGGCCCAGGCCACGATGTCCGTCAGCTCCTGCTTCGACAGCACCTTGCCCGTCGGGTTCGACGGGGAGTTCAGCCACAGGAGCCTCAGGCCCGCCGAGTCCAGGTCGCGGGGGTCGTCGTAGACCTCGTAGTCGGCGCGGGCGAGGCGGGCGCCGACCTCGTAGGTGGGGTAGGCGAGGCGCGGGTAGGCCACCTTGTCGCCGGGGCCGAGGCCCAGCTGGGTCGGCAGCCAGGCGACCAGTTCCTTGGAGCCCACGACCGGCAGCACATGGCGGTGGGTGACCCCGCGGGCGCCCAGGCGGCGCTCCAGCCAGCCGGTGATCGCGTCGCGCAGCGCCGGGGTGCCCCAGACGGTCGGATAGCCCGGGGAGTCGGCCGCGTCGATCAGGGCCTTCTGGATCAGCTCGGGCACCGGGTCGACCGGGGTGCCCACGGAGAGGTCGACGATCCCGTCGGGGTGCGCGGCGGCCGTCTTCTTGTACGGCTCCAGCTTGTCCCAGGGGAAGGTGGGGAGCCGGTCGGAGACTGCGGACACGGGCATCAGGCTCTCTTTCGTACGGTGCGGCAAACGCCGCGGTCCCGTACGGCCGCGATCTGGGCGATCGGGCCGTACGGGACCGAGGCGGCGCGGTCGGTGCGGGCCGCTTGGCGCTTAGACGGTCACTCGCCCTGCGGCGGCAGCGCGGCGATGAAGGGGTGGTCGCGCTCGATCAGCCCCAGCTTGCTGGCACCGCCGGGAGAGCCGAGTTCGTCGAAGAACTCGACGTTCGCCTTGTAGTAGTCCTTCCACTCCTCCGGAGTGTCGTCCTCGTAGAAGATCGCCTCGACCGGGCAGACCGGCTCACAGGCACCACAGTCGACGCATTCGTCCGGGTGGATGTACAAGGACCGCTGGCCCTCGTAGATGCAGTCGACCGGGCACTCCTCGATGCACGCCTTGTCCTTGACGTCGACACAAGGCTGCGCGATGACGTAGGTCACGCTGTCGTTCCTCCTCGATAGGGCGCTGGCGGGCCTCCTCAGGCTCCGCCGCCTGGCGCGCGGGAGCGCGGCGTCGTCGATGCCCGCCCCTAGTATCTCCGTTCCGGAGCATGATCCGAACAGGAGGGGTGAACTGACCAGTGGAAATCTCGGCTGCAGGACGTCTGGAAGTCCGCATCACCCCTGCTGACGTGGGAAAACGCGTCTCTGTACGGCGGTTGAGCGAACCCGGCGCGGCGCAGGAGAAGTTCACCGACACGGTCGGTGTTCTCACATCATGGGACAGTGGCGTGCTCATGATCACACGGCGGGACGGGCGGAGCGTCCGGATCGCCGAGTCCGCGCTGGTCGCGGGCAAGGTGGTGCCGGCCGCCCCAGCGCGCCGCCGGGGGCCCGCCGCCTCGTACGAGGAGCTCGCGCGGGTCTGCTCGCGCGGCTGGCGGCCGCTGGAGACCGAGCGGCTCGGCGAGTGGGAGTTGCGGGCGTCCGGCGGGTTCACCCGGCGGGCCAACAGCGTGCTGCCACTCGGCGACCCCGGCCTGCCCCTCGACGCCGCCCTCGCCGCCGTACGACGCTGGTACGGCGAGCGTGGCCTGCCCGCCTACGTCCAGACGGCCACCGGCGCCGAGGGCACGCAGGAATTGCTGTGCGCGGAGCTGGAGCGGCGCGGCTGGGTGCGGGAGGTGACCGCCGAGGTGTGGACCGGTGCCCTGGCGCCGGTCGCGGACCGGGCGGAGGGCACCGGCGTGGTGCTGTCCCGGCGGGCGGACGAGGCGTGGCTCGCCCGGTACCAGCGCAAGGGGGTGAGCGAGGTGGCCCTGCGGGTGCTCGGCGGGGGTCCGTCGGTGTGGTTCGCGACCGTGCCGGGTGCC
The DNA here is from genome assembly GCF_044456925.1 of Streptomyces sp. NPDC050743. Taxonomy (NCBI): domain Bacteria; kingdom Bacillati; phylum Actinomycetota; class Actinomycetes; order Kitasatosporales; family Streptomycetaceae; genus Streptomyces; species Streptomyces sp. NPDC050743. Next base: position 193,929 of record NZ_JBITGJ010000007.1, on the reverse strand, counting down.
GAGGGCGAGCCCCCGGCGGCGATCGGGCGGTGTGTCGTGGACGGGCGGTGGGCCGGGTTCGCGGCGGTCGAGGTGGATCCCGGGCGGCGCCGGCAGGGGCTTGCCACCGAGGTGATGGCCGCGCTGGCCCGGCGGGCGCTGGACGAGGGCGCGTCGGCGGCCTGGCTTCAGGTCGAGACGAACAACGAGGGCGCCCGAGCGCTGTACGCGGCACTGGGCTTCACCCCGCACCACGCCTACCACCATTACCGGGCACCGGACGCGGCAGAGTCGAACGATCAGGACCACGAGACGAGCGCACCCACGGGCGAGGACCGGGCACTGCACACGGCAGAGCTCGACGATCAAGACCACCCGACGAGCGCACCCACGGACCGGGGCCTGGCATCGGACACGGCAGAGTCGACCGATCAAGACCATCAGACGGGCGCGCCCACAGGCCAGGACCAGGCGGCAGAGTCTGACGATCGGGACCACCAGGCGAGCACACCCACGGACCGGGGCCGGGCGGTGGATGCGGTCGGTGGTCGCGACGCGGACGCGGTGGACGGTCGGGACGCGGACGCGGTGGACGGTCGGGGCGCCGTCGGTGGTCGGGACGCGGGGATGCCGGGGCGGCGGAGTCGTGCCGGTGGGACCGTCGGGCGGCGGGGCCCGGCCGTCGGCGAGGCTGGAGGTCGCGCGCCGGAGGATTCCGGCCCGGCCGGGTCGTAGAACCCGCCGTGGAAGGGCATGAGCCTGGCATGCGCCACCCGTATCTGCCACCGCCGTACCCGCCCCCGCCGGAGCGGTCGGCGGAGTTGCGCCGCAGGTTCGCCGAGGAGGCACGGTCCGAGCGGCCTGATCTGTCGGCGCTGTGCCTGCTGATCGGCGCCGAGGGGGACGGCACGCTGGACGAGGCCGGGATCGACGCCGCCCAGCTGGAGCTGGACCGGCTCGCGGGCGAGCTGCCGTACCGGCCCGGTGGGCCGCACGCGTGGGCGGAGGCCGTACAGCGGCTGCTCGGCGCGGGCTACGACTTCCGCGGGACGCCCGGCGACTACCAGCGGCTGGAGTCCTCCCTGCTGCACGAGGTGCTGCGGCGGCGGCGCGGGCTGCCGATCCTGCTGTCGGTGGTGTGGCTGGAGGTCGCGCGGCGGGCGGGCGCCCCGGTGTACGGGGTCGCGCTGCCGGGGCACTTCGTGGTGGGCTTCGGCCCGGCCGAGGAGCAGGTGCTGGCCGATCCGTTCGACGGCGGGCGGATGCTGACCGGGACCGACGCGGAGATGCTCGTGGTGGGGGCCACGGGGGCGCCGCTGGAGCCCTCCATGCTGGAGCCCGCGACGCCGCTGGAGGTCGTCCAGCGGATCCTGAACAACATCCGCGCCTGGGCCTCGGCCCGGCCCGAGCGGTCGGACGTGGCGATGTGGGCCGTGGAGCTGGCACTGCTGGTGCCCGCGCACCCCGCTCGGCTGCGCTACGAGCGCGGGCAACTCCTCGTGCAGCGGGGGGAGTTCGCGTCGGGGGCGGAAGAGCTGGAGTACTACGCCGAGTTGATCGAGGTGGTGGACGAGTCGGCCGCGCAGAAGGTACGGCAACAGGCGCACACCGCCCGCGCGATGCTCAACTGACCCCTCAGAGCCAGCCCTTCTCCCGCGCTATCCGCACCGCCTCCGCCCTGTTGCGCACCGCCAGCTTCTGGATGGCCGTGGAGAGGTAGTTGCGGACCGTGCCCTGGGAGAGATGGAGGGTCTTGGCCAGTTCGGCGTTGGTGGAGCCGTCGGCGGCCGCGCGGAGCACCTCGCGTTCGCGCTCGGTGAGCGGGTTGGCGCCCTCGGCGAGCGCGGCGGCGGCGAGCGTGGGGTCGATGACCCGCTCACCGGAGAGCACCTTGCGGATCGCCTCGGCGAGCTGGGCGGCCGGGGCGTCCTTGACGAGGAAGGCGTCGGCGCCGGCCTCCATGGCGCTGCGCAGATAGCCGGGGCGCCCGAAGGTCGTGAGGACGACCAGCTTGACCTGCGGAAACTCCCGGTGGACCTGCGCGGCCGCCTCGATGCCGGTGCAGCCGGGCATCTCGATGTCGAGCAGCGCCACGTCCACGCCGTGCGCGCCGACGGCCGCCAGCACCTGGTCACCGCGCGCGACCTGGGCGACGACCTCGATGTCCTCCTCCAGGCCGAGCAGCGCGGCCAGGGCCTCGCGGACCATCGACTGGTCCTCGGCGAGAAGGACCTTGATCGTGCTCGTCATGCCCCGGATCCTACGTCCCTCCCGGGGGCCGAGGGGACGCGGGCGACCAGCCGGAACCCGTGCTTGATCCGGGCCGCCTCAAGGGTGCCGCCGGCCTTCTCCAGCCGCTCGGTGAGGCCGATCAGACCGTTGCCGGGTCCGCCGCCGTCGCCGCCGGAGCCGTTGTCCTCGACGGAGAGTTCGAGCATCGCGCCGTCCAGGGTCTGGCGGTGGGTGAGCTGGACGAGGCACTTGTCGGCGCCGCTGTGCCGGACCACGTTGGTGATCGCCTCGCGCAGCGCCCAGGCGAGCGCGGACTCGGACTCCTCGGGGACGCCTTCGAGGTCGGGCTCGGCCGGCACCTCGGCGATGACACCGGCGGCGGTCAGGGCGACCTGGGCGCCGGCGAGCTCGGCGGCGAGCCGGGGGCGCCGGTAGCCGGTGACGGCCTCCCGGACGTCGACCAGCGCCTGCCGGCTGACGTGCTCGATGTCGGCGACCTGCTGGGCCGCCTTGTCGGGGTGGGCGGGCAGCATCCGGCCGGCCAGCTCGCTCTTCAGCGTGATCAGGGAGAGCGAGTGGCCGAGCAGGTCGTGCAGGTCACGGGCGAGCCGCAGCCGCTCCTCGTTGGCGGCGAGCTGGGCGACCGTGGCCCGGGCCTTGCGCAACTCGACGGTCGTGCGGACGAGTTGGCCGACGCCGACCATCGCGAAGCCGATGAGCACGACGAGGACCAGGCTGTCGTCCGGCTTCTGGTCCCAGTGCCGTCCGACGAGGTACATCACCACGCCCGTCGACGGGATCGCCCAGTACGCGGCCCGGACCGGCAGGGTGGCCCCGCAGGCGACCGAGAGGTAGACGAACAGGCCGAGCCAGGCGGGGCCGAGGGTGTAGGCCAGGAGGGGGGCGAGGACGGCGAGCACCGCGAGCATCGAGACGACGACCCTCGGCGAGAAGGGCCGCCCCATGTGCCGGAAGACCAGCGACAGGTAGGTGACCACGAAGGCGGTGAGGCCGAGCGCGCCGGCCACCGTGCCGCCCGTGGTGTGCCGGCCGCCGGTCAGGTCGTGGATCGGGTAGCTGAGGAAGATCAGCCAGACCCCGATCCACAGCAGCTTGACCATCAGCTCGCGCCGGTTGCGCGGCCCCTGGCCGATCCGCACCTGGTGATCGGGCCGCTGTTCGCGGGCCTGCGGGTCTTCCGTCATCGTGCTCACGCCTTCAGCGTGTCCTTCCGGTACAGCCAGGCCGCGCCGCCCGCGAAGAGGACGAAGTAGACGGCGAGGATGGCGATGTCCGTCGCGTGCGGGGCCTGGCTCTGTTCGATCGACCGCCCCAGTGCAGCGTACGCGTGCGTGGGCAGCCACTTCGCGATGTCCTGCAGAACCTTCGGGAAGGTGGTGGACGGCATCCACAGGCCGCCGAGGATCGACAGACCGAAGTAGATGATCATCGTGATCGGGCGGACCGCGTCACCGGAGGCGACATAGCCGATGGCGACGCCGAGCGCGGCGAAGACGAGACTGCCGGCCCAGATGACCCCGGTGAGGGCGAGCCACTGCCAGGCGTCCAGGTGGACGTGCTTGATCGCGGCGGCGGCGGCGAACACCACGATGATCGACGGCAGGCTCACCACGGCGGCGCTGGCGGTCTTGGCGAGGACATAGCCGCGCCCGGGCAGCGGGGTCAGCCGCAGCTGCCGTACCCAGCCGTTCTCGCGCTCCTTGGCGATGCGCTCGCTGTTGCCCATCAGGACGGCGGTCAGCGCGCCGAAGGAGGCCATGGAGACCATCAGATACGTGGCGACGGTCAGGCCGGTGCCGTCGACCTTCTCGTTCGAGCCGGAGCTGCTGGAGAAGATCAGGAAGAGGATCGAGGGGTAGAGCACCGAGAAGAACAGGAACTTCTTGTTGCGCAGGGCACGGGTCAGTTCGAGCTTGATCAGGGCGTTCATGACTGCTTGGCCTCCTCGGCCTCCGTGATGGCGACGAAGGCCTGCTCCAGACCGAGACCGGCGACTTCGAGGTTGCGGGGGTAGACACCGAGGCCGTACAGGGCGTGCACGGTGGCGTCGGCGTCGGACGACTGGATGCGGACGGTCTGCCCGGACACGTCGATCGAGGTGAGGAACGGCAGGCCGCGCAGGGCCGCCTCGTCGATCTCGCCCTCCAGGTCGAAGGAGACCCGGCGGGCGCCCGCCTTGGCCTTGATCTCGGCGGCGGTGCCGTCGGCGAGCAGCCGGCCGCGGTGCAGCACGAGCACGCGGTCCGCGATGGCGTCCGCCTCTTCGAGGTAGTGGGTGGCGAAGAGGACGGTGCGGCCCTGGTCGGCCTGCTCGCGCATGGTGGCCCAGAAGGCCTGGCGGGCGGAGACGTCCATGCCGGTGGTCGGCTCGTCCAGGATGATCAGGTCGCTGTCGCCGGCGGTGGCGAGGGCGAAGCGGACGCGCTGGGCCTGGCCGCCGGAGAGCTTGTTGACCTTGCGGTCGGCGATCTGCGTGATGCCGGCGCGGGCCATGACGTCTGCGGCCTTGTACGGCTTCGGGTGCAGCGAGCAGCTGAGCTTGACCAGTTCCTGGACGGTGACCTCGTCCATCAGGCCGCCGCTCTGCAGCATGGCCCCGACCCGCCCGGCGACGATCGCCTCGCGCGGGGTGCCGCCGAAGAGGCTCACGGTGCCGCCGTCGGGCTGCTTGAGGCCGAGGAGCAGGTCGAGGGTGGTGGACTTGCCGGCCCCGTTCGGACCGAGGAGGGCGACGGTCTCGCCCGGGTACAGCCGGAGCGAGAGCCCGTCGACGGCCCTCACGCTCCCGTACGTCTTGCTCACCTGGTCGAAGCCGACCACCGGGGTGGTGGTGGCCGGTGCCGCAGTTGTCGTCATGGCGTCCATGCTCGCGGCGGCGGCCGGGTGCGGGGCAGTGTCGGGGGTCCTGGGTGCCGGATGACAGATGTCATGCGGATCGGGTGACGGACCTGCCGAAGGGGGCGCCCGCTCGACGGCGGACGCCCCCTTTGTCGGGCCGTGTCCCGGTCAGTTCGGGTTGGTCTGGATGACCGCGACCCGGTTCGTCTTGCTGATCAGCGCCTGGCGCAGGGCGCCATAGACGTCCTGCGGGGTGACCGGCGTCTTCTTGCCGGTGGCGCGGGTGATGAGCACGCCGTCGAAGGTCTTGCCGTAGAGCCCCTTGAGCGCGTTCAGGTCGGGGCTGTCGACGAGCTTGCCGTCCACGGCCTTCACCTTGAGGAACTTCCACAGGGAGTTCCCCGGGCTGAACGCGATGAAGTGGGCGGCGTCCGTCTTCACGGTGACGTTGCCCGACATCGCCGGCTCGGCGAACTCCTTCATCTCGCGGTCGACCTCGGCGTTCGGCACCGTCGGCTGCTTGGTCGTCGTCGGGACGGTGACCGGGGTCGCCGTGCCCGTCTCCACCAGCGTCCGGTAGGCCTGTTCGACCGCCTGGGTCGACTGCGCCGCGTCGATGGCCTTGCCCCCCTTGCCGTAGACGGCGACCGCCCGGCCCGGCTTGAAGTCGATGCCGCCCTCGACGACCGAGCCCGAGCCGCCCCCGGCCTGCTGGAGGGCGGCCTGGAGCTTCTCCTCGTCCACCGGCATCTCGGCGTCGATCACCCGATTCTGCCCGAAGAGCGAGCCGATGACGTGGACCGGGTTGTAGTCGCTGGTCGCGGCCTTGCTCACGGTGGCCTGGAAGTCGAACTGGAGACCGGCGTTCTCCGGCGTGAGGGCGACCGTCCGACCGCCGACGGAGAGCTTCAGCGGCTTGTTCACCCGGCTACCGAAGGCGTCGTCGAGCTTCTTGACGGCGTCGTCACGGGTGCCGCCGCCGATGTCCACGCCGAGGACCGTGGTGCCCTTGGGCACGTCGGTGTGGTTCATCAGCAGACCGGCGCCGTAGGCACCGCCCACGACGACGACCGCGCCGACACCGAGCAGCACCAGTTTGCTGCGGCCCTTCTTCTTCGGCTTGGCCTGCGCCTTGGGCGCGGACGCCGGCTCCGGCTTGGCCGGGGCCTGCGTGCCCGTACCGCCGGACGAGGGGCCGCCGAACGGGGAGGTGCCGGCGGCGCCGGGGACCACCGGGATGCCGCTGGTGACGGTGTGTCCGGAGACGTTGTCGGCCGGACGGTAGCCGGGCGTGCCCTCGGGGGCCGGCTTCTGCGGGGTGAGGATCGCGGTGTCGTCGCTGAGCCCGCCGCCCGGACCGAGACCGGTGGGGGCGGCACTCGGAGCGCCGGGGCGTTTGGGACCGTCGAGGTCGGCGATGTCGGCGAGCGCGCTGCGCGGGGGCTGGGCGGCCGGGCCGCCCGGGCCGTCGTAGCCACCCGTGCCGAGCGGTGCGCCCGTGCCGGACAGGCCGTCGAAGGGTTCGCCCGCCGGCGGGACGAGGGGGCCGTCGCCGGTGACCGGGCCGCTGGTGGGGCCGGCCGGGCCCTGCGGGCCGCTGGGACCGCCGGGGCCGTGCGGGCCGTTGAAGCCGCTGGGTCCGCCGGGGCCGCCCAGGCCGCCGTGTCCGTTCGTACCGGGGGTGCCGGGGAAGCCGCTCTGGCCGCTCGCGCCCGGGGTGCCGGCGAAGCCGTCGCGGCCCGCACCGGCCGTACCGGAGCCCGCCGGGCCCGTGCCGCCGAAGTCGTCCTGGCCGCCGTTCTCCGAGAAGTACGGCAGGTCGTCGCGGCGGCGTTCGCCGTCGGCGGCGCCGGGGCGGGAGCCGCTGCCCAGCGGGCCCGCGTTCAGCGCCTCGGTCACGTCGAAGGAGCCGGTGCCGCCGCCATGTCCGGGGGCGACGGGGCCGCCGGTGGCGCCGGGCAGGCCCTTGCCGCTGGTGGTGCCGGAGCGGCCCGGGACACTCATGGAGCCGACCACACCGCCGGGGCGGCCACCGGAGCGCGCGCCGGTGGTACCGGACGCGCCGGATGCTCCCGGACGGGTGCCCGACGCGCCGGGGGCGGTGGTGGAACCGCCGGGCGCTGCGGCCCCGTTCGTGCCACCGCCGCCCGGACCGGCCTTGCCGGCGGAGGACTTGCGGGGCGCGAACCAGTCGCTGGTCTTCTCCTCGGCCTGGGCCGCGGGCTCGGCGGGGGGCTCGGCGGCGGAGGCCGCCGCCTGGTCGGCCGCGGGGCGCGGATCGCGGGCGGGCGCCTCGTCCCCGGCGACGTCGGTGTCCCCGACGGGCTTGCGCACGACGACCGGCGGGATGGGCCGGGATCCGGGGATGTTGATCCGGATCCGGGTGGTCAGCGTGGTCTCGGTCTTCTTCTCCTCCGGACGCCTGGCCGAACGACCGGCGTCCGTACCGTCGTCGGAAGCCATGGGGGTCCCGTACGGCGGCGTACCGGAGGGGTATGCGGCTCCGCCGCGCCCGTTGGGCCCGGAGGACGGAGTGTCAGTTTCACGACTCAAGGCAGGTTCTCCCAGTTGGCTTCGCCGTCCGTTACGACCTCAACCAGCTCGGGCGGCTCGGCGGCGCGCACCACCATACTGGCCACTTCCGGCGTGTATCCCATGACCGCAGAGGAAACCCACACCGGACTCGCACCTGCGCAGCACGGCGAAGTGGTACGTCACTTGCCAAGTCGGGCGGGACCGCCCCGAGGTTGCCGCCCGGCGCCAAGGGTGGCGCAGATCACAGCAAGGGCCATGCCGCCGAGCAGGAAGAGGTAGGAGCCGAGTCCCGCGCCGAACAGGAAGTCGCCCTCGGGGCGCGAGGTGGTGAGCAGGATGACGGTGACGATCCAGCCGACCACCGGTGCGACCGCTCCGCCCCGGCCGCCCATGGCGTACGCCCCGCCGAGGAACAGCCCGGCCGCGCCCGCGAGGGCGAGCAGCAGCCCGCCGGGGAACCAGGCGGCCTGCACGAGGGCCCCGGCGAAGCCGATGACGGCGCCGAGCAGGAAGAGGCCGAGGTAGGCCGCGACCCGTCCGGCCGAGGGCCGCCCGAGCGGCTGGGCGAGCAGCGAGCCCTGTCCGTGGTCGCTCACGCCCCCGCCTCCTCGATGCCCGCGAACAGGTCGGTCTCCCCGGGCCCGCCCTCGCCGCGCACCAACTCGTAGTACTCGGTGGTGAACAGCGGCTGGGCCAGTTCGTTGGAGAGCGCGAAGTAGGGCTCGGCCACCTCGATCTGGGTGACGTGGGCGCGCATCGCGGCGGCCTTGGCGATGGCGAACGCGCTCCCGTCGACGCTGGTGGTGACCCGCTCGTCGGCGACCACGCCGGGTACGTCCGCCACGGTGGCGCTCTTCTCGAAGGGCAGTACGGCCAGCTCGTCCTGGAGCCGGGCGAAGGCGGCCTCGGCGACGGAGCACGGGACGCGGTTCCAGTAGACCTTGGCGACCCGGTGCCCGCGCTCGTCCGCGAGCTCGACGGCGCGCATGGCGACGCGGTGGGCCTGGATGTGGTCCGGGTGGCCGTAGCCGCCGTTGTCGTCGTACGTCACGAGGACCTGGGGGCGGATCTCCAGGATCACCTCGGCCAGGTGCCCGGCGGCCTCGTCCACGTCGGCCTGCCAGAAGCACCCGGGGTCGTCATTGTCCGCGATGCCCATCATCCCGGAGTCGCCGTAGCGGCCCGCTCCGCCGAGCAGCCGGGCGTCGCTCACGCCCAGCGCGCGCACGGCGGCGGCCAGCTCCCCACGCCGGTGCGCGCCGAGGGCGGGCCCCGACAGATGCCGCAGCTCCGGCGGGATGACCTCGCCCCGCTCCCCGAGGGTGCAGGTGACCAGGGTCACGTGCGCGCCCTCGGCCGCATACCTGGCCATGGTGGCGCCGTTGTTGATCGACTCGTCGTCCGGGTGCGCGTGCACCAGGAGCAGACGCCGGGCGGGCAGATCCGTCATGGGACCACCCTACGAGGCAACGGCGCCCATACCGCACATGCCCGGGTCCCGCAGCCTTGCCCGGCCTTCGCACCCAGCACCCCCGAGTGCCCCTGGGACCGCCCGCTACCCCGACCGAGACCCGAAAACCAGGCCAGCCTCCCCACCCGACACCCACAAGCACCCCTGGGACCGCCCGCTACCCCGACCGACATCCGGAAGCCAGGCCAGCCTCCCCACCCGACACCCACAAGCACCCCTGGGACCGCCCGCTACCCCGACCAGTGTCGTGCTTCCGCGAGCTGCATCAAGGGCGCTGCGCGTCGCCTTCGGCGATGGCCCTCCGGGCCACCCTTGACCCACCTCGCTCCAGCACGGGGAAGAAGCGAGCGGGCAGCCCGGGAAAGTGGGCCCCTTACCGGCACCGGCCCCTTGCCTCGGCCGCGCCCGCACCCTGCACTGCGGAGGGCGCGGTCGCGTCTCGCATGCACGCCGGGTGGGGTTGGCGGCTTGCGGTCCGAGGGGTGGTGGAGAGGTGAGTGGGGGGTACGGACGGGCTGCGGCGGGTGGGACACATGGGTGGGAATGGGGCGCTTGGGTAGGCGGGTGCGGCGGGGGTTGGTGGGGGGCGACACGGGGCGGCGCAGGCGTGCGGCAGGCGCGACACGTTGGCAGGGCGAGACCAGGCGACGCAGGCGCGGCAGGCGGGCGGGCGCGAGACCGGGTTGGCGCTGCGGTGCGGTGTGTGAGCGGGGGCGACGCGGGGCCCCGCGGAGCCGGCGTGGCACGGCGCGTGGCCGGGCCGAGACCTGGCGGAGCGGGCGCGGCGCTTGGGCGAGGCCGGGTTGCGGCGTGGGCGCGGGGCAGGCACTCCCGCCGCAGCCCGTCTGCGCCACCGCCGGCCCGCCCGCCCTCTCCACGGCTGACGGCTGGCCGGGAGCGGCGCCGCCCCACGTGCCCCGGAGTGCACCGCATGGTGATTGGCAGGTTTGTGCCACCCCCGCCGAGAAGGCCACTCCCTGACCTGCGGCTTTGGAAATGCGCCCTGGAATAAATCTGCCAATCGCCGCCTGAGCGGGACGAGTGATGCCCTTGTGACGGCAAGGGAAAGTGGCCGAGACGGCCCGGCGTGCCCCCGCCGACCCCTGCGCCACTCAACCGACGGGGCCGCCCGACCGCCCCAGGGGCCGGTACCGGCCAGGGCCACCGTCTTTCCGGCCGCTCGCTCGCTTCTTGCCCGTGCTGGAGCGGGCCGGGTCAAGGGTGGCCCGGAGGGCCATCGCCGAAGGCGACGCGCAGCGCCCTTGAGGCGGGCCGTGGAAGCACGACTCTGAGGAAGAAGCGAGCGGTCCGACGGCAACCACACGGCGGGCGCCCAGCGGAACACCGTGACGGCGCCGGGGTCCACCTCGGGGCTTGAGGTCGCCGGTCAGAACTTGATGCTGCTGATCATGCTCGCGACGTTGGTCGTCAGTTGGCTGATCGTGGGGGCGACGGTCGAGGAGGCGAGATAGAAGCCGAGCAGGACGCAGACCACCGCGTGGCCGCCCTTCAGCCCCGACTTCTTGATCAACAGGAAGACGATGATCGCCAGCAGCACCACCGCCGAAATCGAGAGTGCCACGGCGGCTCACCTCCAAAGATCGTCAGATCTAGATCAGTTGAGCAAATCCATGCAGACGCCAGCAGGTTCATACCCACACAGCGGTAGTGATCATAACTATCCGTACTCGCGCATCGCGCGGCGCACGGCCGCACAAGGGGGCGCATGGCCAATATGGTCGGGGTATGACGACCGAGTCTGACTCCTTCCCCCGTCGGCACGCCCGGACCCAGCGGTTCACGCTCGGCGTGCCGCGTGCGTTCACGGTGGCGCCCGACGGTGCGCGTGTCGCGTTCCTGCGTTCCGGCTCCGGCACCGACCGGGCCAACTCCCTGTGGGTCATGGATCTTCCGGAGGGCGCAGAGCGCCTCGCGGCCGATCCCGGCGCCCTCCTCGGCGGCGCCTCCGAAGAGCTCTCGGCCGAGGAGCGGGCGCGCCGCGAACGCAGTCGGGAGGGAGGTGCCGGCATCGTCGGCTATGCCACCGACAGCGCCCTGGAATTGGCGTCTTTCGCCTTGTCAGGGCGGCTTTTCACGGCCGAGTTGCGGGCCGGTACGGCACGCGAACTCCGGGTCCCCGGACCGGTGATCGACCCGCGCCCCTCCCCCGACGGCCGGCACATCGCGTATGTCGCGCAGGGCGCGCTGCGGGTGGTGGGCGCCGAGGGCGAGGGCGACCGGGCGCTCGCCGAGCCGGAGCCCACGGACGGACCGGGGCGGGTCACGTACGGGCTCGCGGAGTTCATCGCGGCCGAGGAGATGGGCCGTTCGCGGGGATTCTGGTGGGCGCCGGACGGGCGCCGGCTGCTCGTGGCGCGCGCGGACGACACGCCGGTGAAGCGGTGGTGGATCGCGGACCCGGCCCACCCGGAACGTGAGCCGATCGACATCGCCTACCCGGCCGCGGGCACGCCGAACGCGGACGTGCGGCTGTTCGTGCTGGGGCTCGACGGGGAGCGCACGGAGGTCGCGTGGGACCGGTCCCGGTATCCGTATCTGGCCCGTGTGCACTGGTCAGCGGCGGGTGCGCCGCTGATGCTGGTGCAGGCGCGGGACCAGCGCAGCCAGCTGTTCCTGGCGGTGGACCCGGATACCGGGGCGACGCGCATGGTGCACGCGGACGAAGATCCAAGTTGGCTTGAACTGTTCGCTGGAGTGCCCTGCTGGAGCCCGTCCGGACAGCTTGTCCGGATCGCGGACGAGGGTGGCGCACGCGTGCTGGCGGTCGGCGAACGGCCTTTGACCAGCGGCCAGTTGCACGTCCGTGCGGTCCTGGACGTGGGCGACGACGACGTGCTGGTTTCCGCCTCGGCGGGCACGGAGGCGCAGGCGCCGGAGACCGGCGAGGTCCATGTGTACCGGGTGAACGAGCTGGGTGTGGAGCGCGTGTCGCAGGAGCCCGGCGTGCACTCGGCGGTGCGCGCCGGCCATGTGACCGTGCTCGTGTCCGCGACACCGGACACTCCGGGCACCCGTGTCCAGGTGCTGCGTGACGGAAAACCGGCGGCGACTGTCCGGTCGTACGCCGAAAGTCCCGGTTTCTCCCCCCGCATGACGCTGACCCAGGGGGGCGCACGCCGAATTCCGTGCGCCGTGCTTATGCCACGGGACTACCACGGTGACACTCCCCTGCCCGTCCTCATGGACCCCTACGGCGGCCCGCACGGCCAGCGGGTGGTCGCCGCGCACAACGCCCACCTGACCTCCCAGTGGTTCGCCGACCAGGGTTTCGCGGTGGTCGTGGCGGACGGACGGGGCACTCCGGGGCACTCACCGGCCTGGGAGAAGGCGGTCCGGGACGAGCTGGCGGCCGTCGTGCTCCAGGACCAGGTGGACGCGCTGCACGCGCTCGCCGGGGAGTTCCCGCTGGACCTGGGCCGGGTGGCGATCCGCGGCTGGTCGTTCGGCGGCTATCTGGCGGCGCTGGCGGTGCTGCGCCGCCCGGACGTCTTCCACGCGGCGGTCGTCGGCGCCCCGGTCACCGATCTGCGGCTGTACGACACCCACTACCAGGAGCGCTACCTGGGCCTGCCGGACGAGCAGCCGGAGGTCTACCGCCGCAACTCCGTGATCGACGACGCGGGTCTGGTCGGCCCGGCCGAGCCGCACCGCCCGATGATGATCATTCACGGGCTTGCGGACGACAACGTCGTCGTCGCCCATTCCCTGCGGCTGTCCTCCGCCCTGCTCGCCGCGGGCCGCCCGCACGAGGTGCTGCCGCTGTCCGGGGTGACGCACATGACCCCGCAGGAGACGGTCGCGGAGAACCTGCTGCTGCTCCAGCTGGACTTCCTCCGGCGTGCGCTGTCCGACCAGGGAAAATGACCGTGAACCGCGTTAACACGCAGGCAACTTCACGGAAGCGGTACCGATATACGGACGCGGGAGGCTGATCAGCGTACGGCCGTGCGGGTGCCGTGAGCGGGCCGGGGTGCGCCATGTCGCCCCGGCCCGCTGCCGTACGCCTGCCCCTACGAGTCCTCCGCCGGAACCACGTGCTTCTCCTCCGCGAAGTGGCAAGCCGAGGCGTGGGCCGCCGGGCCGGAGGTGTCGCGGAAGACGGCCGGGACCGCGAGGGCCGGCACCTCCAGGGCGCAGCGCTCCTGGGCCTTCCAGCAGCGGGTGCGGAAGCGGCAGCCGGAGGGGATGTTCGTCGGCGACGGCACGTCCCCGCTGAGGATGATCCGCTCGCGCTGTTCCCGGGCCTCGGGATTCGGCACCGGGACCGCCGAGAGCAGGGCCTGGGTGTAGGGGTGTGTGGGGTGGTCGTAGATCTCGGCGTCCCGGCCGATCTCCACGATCCGCCCGAGGTACATCACGCCGACCCGGTCGGAGATGTGGCGGACGATGGACAGGTCGTGCGCGATGAAGACGTAGGAGAGGTCGAACTCGGACTGGAGGCGGTCCAGGAGGTTGATCACCTGGGCCTGGATCGAGACGTCCAGCGCGGACACCGGCTCGTCGGCGACGATCACCTCCGGGCGCAGCGCCAACCCCCGTGCGATGCCGATGCGTTGGCGCTGGCCGCCGGAGAACTGGTGCGGATAGCGGTTGACGTACTCGGGGTCGAGACCGACCACGTCGAGCAGTTCCTGGACCCTGCGCCGGCGGTCGCCCTTCGGCGCGACCTCGGGGTGGATGTCGTACGGCTCGCCGATGATGTCGCCGACCGTCATACGGGGGTTGAGGGAGGTGTACGGGTCCTGGAAGACCATCTGGATGTTGCGGCGTACGGCCTTCAGGGCCTTGCCGGACAGCTTGGTGATCTCCTCGCCCCTGAACCTGATGGACCCCGCCGTCGGCCGCTCCAGATTGCAGAGCATCTTGGCGACCGTCGACTTGCCGCAGCCCGACTCGCCGACGATGCCGAGGGTTTCGCCCTTGCCGAGGGTGAAGTCGACGCCGTCGACGGCCTTCACCGCGCCGATCTGCCTCTTGAACAGGATGCCCCGGGTGAGGGGATAGTGCTTGACGAGTCCGGTCACTTCGAGGATCGGCTCAGTGCTCGCGGCCATCCAGGCACTCCCTCCAGAAGTGGCAGGCGCTGCCGCGGGTGCCGGAGACTTCGTACAGCGGGGGTTCGTCGGTGCGGCAGACGTCTCTCGCCATCGGGCAGCGCGGGTGGAAGGAGCAGCCCGGCGGGATGTGCATCAGGTTCGGCGGCAGGCCCTTGATGGCGTACAGCTGCTGGCCCTTCTGATCCAGGCGCGGGATGGAGTCCAGCAGGCCGCGGGTGTAGGGGTGGGCCGGCGCCTTGTAGATGTCGCGGACGGGCGCGGACTCGACGATCTTGCCGGCGTACATGACCGCGATCCGGTCGGCCACGTCCGCCACGACGCCGAGATCATGGGTGATGAGGATCAGCCCCATGTGGTACTCGCGCTGCAGCTCGGCGAGCAGGTCCATGACCTGGGCCTGCACGGTGACGTCGAGGGCGGTGGTGGGCTCGTCGGCGATGATCAGCGCCGGTTCCAGGGCCAGCGCCATGGCGATCATGATGCGCTGGCGCATACCGCCGGAGAACTGGTGGGGGTAGTCCCGCACCCGCTGGGCGGCGGCCGGGATGCGCACCCGTTCCATCAGCTCGACGGCCTTGCCGCGCGCGTCCTTCCTCGACATCCCGCGATGCACGACGAACATCTCGCCGAGCTGATCCCCCACGGAGAGCACCGGGTTGAGCGCCGACAGCGCGTCCTGGAAGATCATCGCCATGCCGGCGCCACGGACCTTCCTGCGCTCCTCTTCTTTCAGTGTGAGCAGATCCCGCCCCTGGAACAGGATCCGGCCGCCCGTGACCTTCCCGGGCGGGGTGTCGAGGATGCCCATCACGGCCTGCGCGGTCACGGACTTGCCCGACCCCGACTCGCCGAGCACGGCCAGGGTCTCCCCCGCGTCCACCTCGTAACTCACCCCGTTGACGGCATGCGCAATCCCGTCCCGGGTCCGGAACTCCACCTGCAGATCCCGCACTTCGAGCAGCACGCCACCGTCACCTCAACTTCGGATCGAGGGCGTCGCGGACCGCGTCGCCGAGCATGATGAAGGCCAGGACCGTGATCGCCAGGGCGCCCGAGGGCCACAGGAGGGCGTGGGGGGCGTTGCGGATGTAGGGGGAGGCGGCGGAGATGTCGATGCCCCAGGAGACGCTGGGCGGTTTCAACCCCACACCGAGGTACGACAGGGTCGCCTCCAGCGCGATGTAGGTGCCGAGCGCGATGGTCGCCACCACGATCACGGGGGCCACGGCGTTCGGGGCGATGTGGCGCAGCAGGATGCGCGAGTCGGAGGCGCCGAGGGCGCGGGCGGCCTGGACGTAGTCGTTCTGCTTGGCGGTGATGACCGAGCCGCGGGCGATACGGCTGATCTGCGGCCAGCCGAGCAGGACCATGAAGCCGATCACCGGCCAGACCGTGTTGCTGGTGACCACCGACAGCAGCACCAGACCGCCGAGGACGACGGGGATGGCGAAGAAGATGTCGGTGATCCGGGACAGGATCGAGTCCCAGACGCCGCCGAAGTAGCCGGCCAGGGCCCCCAGGACCGATCCGAGGACGCCCACCCCGAGCGTCGCCAGCACGCCGACCGTGACGGACGTGCGGGCGCCGTACACCGTGCGCGTGTAGACGTTGCAGCCCTGGCCGTCGTACCCGAAGGGCGCCCCCGGGCCCGGGCCGTCCTGGGCCTTGGCGAGGTCGCACTTCAGGGGGCTGCCGGTGGCGATCGCCTGGGGCCAGACGGAGATGAAGACGAGGAAGAGGATCACCACGGCGGAGACCAGGAAGACCGGGTTGCGGCGCAGGTCCCGCCAGGCGTCGGACCACAGGGAGCGCGGCTTGCCCGCCGGGCCCGTGCCCTCGGGGCCGCCCGGGGTCCGCTCCAGGGTGGCGGCCTCGCTCGCGCCCAGGTCCATCGCGCCTCCCATGCCGGTCCCGGCGATCGCGCCCTTGGGTTCGTACGGCTGCTCAGGCATAGCGGATCCTCGGGTCGAGTACGGCGTACAGGAGGTCGACCAGGAGGTTGGCGACGAGGAAGACCAGGACGAGGACCGTCACGAAGCCGACGACCGTCTGGGTGTTCTGGCGCAGGATGCCCTGGTAGAGCTGGAAGCCGACGCCATGGATGTTGAAGATCCGCTCGGTGACGATCGCACCGCCCATCAGCGCGCCGATGTCGGCGCCGATGAAGGTGACCACGGGGATCAGCGAGTTGCGCAGCAGGTGGCGGATGACGACCCGGTGCCGGGGCAGGCCCTTGGCGATCGCCGTACGGACGTAGTCGGCCCGCTTGTTCTCCGCGATGGAGGTGCGGGTCAGCCGGGTGACGTAGGCGAGGGACACGGAGGCGAGGACCAGGCCGGGCACGATCAGCTCGTCGTAGCTTCCATAGCGCACGGACGGACTGATCCACTGCCACTTGATGCCGAGCAGCAGTTGGAGCAGCAGACCGGTGACGAAGGTGGGTACGGAGATCACCACCAGGGTGGACAGCAGCACCCCGGTGTCGACGGGCCGGCCGCGCCGCAGGCCGGTGAGCACGCCCAGCGTCACGCCGACGACGATCTCGAAGAGGATGGCGACGATCGTGAGCCGGATGGTGACGGGGAACGCCGTGCCCATCAGCTCGGTGACCGGCTGGCCGTTGAACGCCGTGCCGAAGTCTCCGGTGAAGACGTTCCCCATGTACGTGAGGTACTGCTGCCAGAGCGGCTTGTCCAAGCCGAACTCCCGCTTGAGCTGGGCGGCCGTCGCCGGATCGCAGGCCCGCTCGCCGCACAGGCCGGCGATGGGGTCGCCCATCACGTTGACCATGAGGAAGATCAGCAGGGTGGACCCGATGAACACGGGGATCATCTGGAGCAGCCGCTTCGTGACATAGCGCCCCATGGGGATCAGCCGACCTTGATCTCGTTGTAGACCGGCACGCTGAACGGGTTGAGCGCCACGTGGGAGAGCCGGGCGGTGTAGCCCGCGCTGCCGTTCTGGTACCACAGCGGGATGGCCGCCATGTTGTCGCGGACGACCTCCTCGGCCTGCTGGAAGAGTGCGACGGCCTTGGCCTGCCCGGTCTCGGCGTTGGCCCGGTCGACGAGCCGGTCGAAGTCGCTGTTGGACCACTTGCCGTCGTTGGAGGAGGCGCCCGTGTAGTACAGCGGCTGCAGGAAGTTCTGGATCAACGGGTAGTCCATCTGCCAGCCGGCCCGGAAGGGCCCGGTCATCTTGTGCTGCCCGATCTGGTTGCGGAAGTCGGCGAAGGTGCCGACCGGGTTGCCCACGCAGGCCTTGTCCTTGCCGAGCGCGTTGTTGATGGAGTTGCACACGGCGTCCACCCATTGCCTGTGCGAGCCCATGTCCGCGTTGTAGGTGATCTTCAGCTGCCCGCCGGGGATCCCGCCGCCCTCCTGGATGAGCCTCTTGGCCTGCGCGGGGTCGTAGTCGCAGGCGTGGCCGCACAGCCCGGGCTTGTAGCCGCCGGCCGCGCCGAGGACCGGGGAGGTCCAGTCGGTGGCGGGGGTGCGGGTGTTCCGGAAGATGGTCTCGGTGATCTGCTTGCGGTTGATCGCCATGGACAGGCCGGTGCGGACCTTCCGCGCGCCGGGGGTGTCCCACTTCGGGTCGTAGTACGGGAAGGCGAGGGTCTGCAGGATGCCGGCCGGGGTGTTGATGTAGCGGCCGTTCAGATCTGTCTCGACGTTCTTGAGCTGGGTGGAGGGCACGTCGTCGACCAGGTCGAGGTTGCCGGCCAGCACGTCGGTGTAGGCGGTGTTGCTGTCGGTGTACACCAGCAGGGTCACCCCGGCGTTCCGCGCCCTGTCGGGCCCGGGGTAGCCGTCCCACTTCCTCAGGTTCATCGCCGAGCCCCTGGTGTAGGACTCGATCCGGTAGGGCCCGTTGCCGACCGGCTTCTTCACCCAGGCGGCGTGGTCGGTGAAGAAGGTGCGGGGCAGCGGGGCGAAGGCCGCGTAGCCGAGGGTGTCGGGGAAGCTGGAGAACTTCTGGTTGAGCCGGACGGTGAAGGTCATCGGGCCGGTGACCTTGAGTCCGGACAGGGTGTCGGCGGTCTGCGCGCCGCTGTCGGGGTGGACCTTGTCGTAGCCGTCGATGTAGGCGAAGAAGTAGGCGTTCTTCTGGTTGTTCTTCAGGCTCGCCCCGTAGTTCCAGGCGTCCACGAAGGAGCGGGCGGTCACCTTCTCGCCGTCGGAGAAGGTCCAGCCGTCCTTCACCTTGATCGTGAAGTTCCGCGAGTCGCTGGTGTCGATGGAGGCGGCGAGCCAGTTCTGGGCCTTGCCGGTCCTCGGGTCGTACTTCTTCAGGCCCCGGAAGATCATGTCGAGGACCTTGCCGCCCTGCACCTCGTTGGTGTTGGCGGGCTCCAGCGGGTTCTGCGGGTCGCCCCAGGAGGAGGTCAGCACCCCGGCGCCGCCGAAGCCGCCGCTGTCTCCGCACGCGGTGACCAGCAGCCCGGCGGCGATCACACAGGCGGCCCATCGGGCGTGCCCGATACCCCGCATGGCCGCCTCCTCCGCGAGCACAGATCCGATACCGGTCAATATCGGTTCATACGACCACATACCATAGCCCGACTGCCGGATTGAGAGACCGCCGGCGGGACACGTCAGCCGAAAGCAGGCAGGGTCCCCGAGGCGCCCGGACGATCTTGGGCGGGGAGCGCAATAGATCTTCGTACAACGATGCCGAAACGTTGGATTACGACGTGTCGATGTACGCATTTCGACACGTCGACGTCCGCATATCGAACTCATCGCCCGATTGGTCGGATTAGTCCGATGTGAAGCACGGATCGATCACGGCACGCTACACGCGTAGCTACGGAATGATCAAGTGCGGGTAAAGAAGGTAAAGACGCAACCAAGGCGACCGAGAATTTATTGACCCTGCATGAATTGCGTTGAAAAAGTCCGGCGTAGCCCGTAGGGGAGCGCCCTGCGGAGTCATCAAGACCCTCCCTTGGGCCAGGAGCACCATGACCCCCCCATCCCCATCCGCGGCTGCCCCGCTTGAGGTGACCGACGACAGCGTCGACAAGTCACCCTCGCCCTCCACCCCTAAGGGCAGCGAGAGCCGCTCCCCGGGCCGACTCGCCTGGAACCGCTTCAAGCGCGACCGCACGGGCGTCATATCCGCCTACGTCGTGATCTTCTTCTTCGTGGTCGCGATCTGCGCTCCGCTGATCGCCAAGCTCTACGGCAAGAATCCGTACGAGCAGTACGGCCAGGAGACTCCGGGGCTGCTCAACGACTTCGCCTACCCGGTCAAGCCCAACGGCGGCATCTCCGGCGACTTCTGGTTCGGTATCGAGCCCCAGCTGGGCCGGGACGTCTTCACGTTCCTGATCTACGGCATCCGGACCTCGCTGCTGATCGCCACCGCCGCCACGCTGCTGACCACGGTGCTCGGCGTGGTGATCGGCACCACCGCCGGCTACCTCGGCGGGAAGACCGACTACCTCATCGGCCGGGTCATCGACATCCTGCTGTCGTTCCCGTCGACGCTGTTCTTCATAGCCTTCATGCCGGTCGTCTACGGCATATTCGTCCCCTTCGACGAGGATGTCCCGGCCTGGCTGCGGGCCACTTGCCTGATCCTCGTCCTCTCCGCCTTCGGCTGGGCCTCCATCGCGCGACTGCTGCGCGGCCAGGTCCTCGGACTCCGCGAACGGGAGTTCGTCGAGGCGGCCAAGGTGACGGGCGCCTCCCCGCGCCGCATCATCTTCAAGGAACTCCTGCCCAACCTGTGGACGCCGATCCTCATCCAGTCGACCCTGATGCTTCCGGCCTATGTCACGGCCGAGGCGGGCCTCGCGTTCCTGGGTGTCGGCATGATCGACCCGACCCCGGACTGGGGCGTGATGATCGGGCGCGGCGCGCAGTTCTACTCGGACGACATCACCTTCATGATCTTCCCAGGCGTGTCGATGATCCTCTTCGTCCTCGCCTTCAACCTCCTCGGCGACTCGGTGCGCGACGCGCTCGACCCGAAGTCCAAGCGCTGAGCCCCGTTCCTGTCCGGTCACCGCCGTCCGGCTGGTCTGCACGTCTCTCATCCATCGATCACTAGGCAGGTAAGCCATGTCCTTCTCCCGCAGAAACTTCCTCATAGCCACGGGTGTGGCGGCCGGTGCGAGCACCGTTCTGAGCGCCTGCAGCAGCGGCAACGCGGGCGGCGCGGGCACGAGCAAGGCCCCCTCCGTGGACAAGGCCAAGGCCGCGACCATCGCCGTCGGCACCAAGGCCGACTCCACCGGCCCGGCCCCCGAGGTCCCGGGCGCCGTCAAGGGCGGCACGATCTACACGCTCGACCAGATCGACTGGGACCACCTTGACCCGGCCCAGCTCTACTCCTCCTACGAGGGCGCCTGCTCGGTGCTGTTCCTCCGCGGTCTGACCGGCTACAAGGTCGACTCCAAGGGCAACACCACCCTCGTCGGCGACCTCGCCACCGATGCGGGCACCACCAAGGACGGCGGCAAGACCTGGTCCTTCACTCTGAAGGACAACGTGAAGTGGGAGGACGGCGCCGACGTCACCATCGAGGACGTCCGCTGGACCTTCGAGCGCCTCTTCGCCAAGTTCGTCACCCAGGGCCCGCGTTACCCGCAGAGCTGGCTGCTCGGCGGCGACAAGTACAAGGGCCCCTACGAGGGCAAGCACCTCGACTCGATCGAGGTGGCCGGCAAGACCGTCACCTTCAAGCTGAAGGAGGCGCACGCCGACTTCAACTTCATGCTTGCCATGCGCGGCTTCTCCATCGTGCCCAAGAAGCACGACACCAAGGAGAAGTACGACAAGCGTCCGTTCTCCTGCGGCCCGTACAAGATCGCCAATCGCGACATCGGCAAGTCGGCGTCGCTGGTCCGCAACACGCACTGGGTCGCCGAGACGGACCCGATCCGCAACGCCTACCCGGACAAGTTCGAGTTCCAGTTCGGCTTCCAGTCGCTGGCCTCCACCGACCGCTACATCGCCGACCAGGGTAACGACCAGCACACGCTGTCGATGCTCAACGAGGTCGCCCCCGAGCGCCTCCAGAACGTGATGACGAAGCCGGCGCTGAAGAGCCGCGTGCTGACTCAGGTCGACACCACCTGCTACTACTTCGCGATCAACACCACGCGCGTGAAGGACGTCAAGGTCCGCCAGGCGCTCAACTACGCGTGGCCGTCGCAGCAGCTGAAGCAGATCCGCGGCGGTTCGCTGTCCACCGCGACCGCGACCACGATCATCAGCCCCCTCACCCCGGGTCACAAGGACTTCGACCTGTACGGCAAGAAGACCAAGCCGATGGGTGACCCGGACAAGGCCAAGGCCCTGCTGAAGGAGGCCGGCAAGGAGGGGCAGCGCATCGTCGTCGCGATGCAGCAGTCCGACAACTCCGTCAAGCAGGCCGTCGCCATCAAGACCGCGCTGACCAAGGCCGGCTTCGTCCCGGTCCTCAAGCAGGTCGACAAGACGTCCTTCTACAGCCAGATCGGTCAGCTGGACAACGAGTACGACATGTTCGCCGCGGGCTGGGGCCCGGACTGGCCTGCCGGTTACGCCGTCATCCAGCCCTGCTTCGACGGCAGCCAGATCGCCGACGGTGGCGTCAACTGGCCGCAGCTGAACGACACGAGCGTGAACAAGGCGATCGCCGCCGCCACGGCCGAGACCGACCCGGACAAGGCCAACAAGATGTGGGGCGACATCGACGAGCAGATCATGCGTCTGGCCGCGGTGGTTCCGGACTACAACCCGATCCGCAACTACTTCTACGGCTCCAAGGTCGGCGGCGTGATCTACGACTCCGGCAACACCTGCATCGCTCTGGGCAAGGTCTTCGCCAAGGCCTGATCCAGTTTCCGGGGCGGCGGCCACCCCGCCGCCCCGGATCCCCTCCGACTCGCTTCCCCACACCCCGGCGACGGCGCCCCGTCCGGAAAGTCACGAGATGTTCCGTTTCCTAGTCCGCCGAGTGCTCGGCGCACTTGTCATTCTGCTGATCATCAGCGCCGTCACCTTCATGCTGTACTACGCGCTCCCGCGTGACCCGGCCCGCATGGCCTGCGGCAAGGTCTGCACGCCGGAACTGCTCAACCAGGTCCGGCACAACCTCGGGATGTCCGACCCCCTGCCTGTGCAGTACTGGCACTGGCTGGAGGGCATCTTCCTGGGCCGCGACTACGGCGGCCTGGGCAACTGCAACGCGCCCTGCCTGGGCTTCTCCTTCACCAACCGTGAGCCGGTCCTCGGCACCATCATGAAGCGCATGCCGCTGACCATCTCGCTGGCTCTCGGCGCCTCGTTCTTCTTCCTCATCGTCGGCGTCGGCACCGGCATGATCGCCGCGGTCAAGCAGGGCAAGGCCGCTGACAAGATCGCCAGCTCGTTCTCGCTGATCGGCTCCTCGCTGCAGATCTACTTCGTCGGCTACATCGCCATGTTCTTCCTGGTGCAGCAGCTCGGCATCCTGGACCAGCCCTCGTACACGCCGTTCACCGAGAACCCGGCGAAGTGGGCCTCTGGCCTGCTGCTGCCCTGGCTGGTGCTGTCGATCATCTTCACCGCCAACTACACCCGCATGACCCGCTCCCAGCTGGTGGAGCAGCTCAGCGAGGACTACGTGCGCACCGCCCGCGCCAAGGGCCTGTCCCGGCGCTCGGTGTTCTTCCGCTTCGCCTGGCGCGGCGCGATGGGCCCGATCGTGACGATCTTCGGCATCGACATGGGCACGCTGATCGGCGGCGCCATCATCACCGAGTCCGTCTTCAGCCTCCAGGGCATCGGCCGGCTCGCGCTGACCGCGGTGGACGCCAACGACCTGCCGATGCTGCTCGGTGTGACCATGGTCGCCGCGGCCGCCATCGTCTTCTTCAACATCATCGTCGACGCCGTCTACGCCTTCATCGACCCGCGGATCCGGCTCGCCTGACCTCCATCCCCGGCCCCTACCCCGCATCACCCCCTCAGGAGCGTCCCCGTGACGAGCACCGATCAGCAGCCGTTCCTCTCCGTCAGGGACCTGAAAGTCCATTTCTCCACCGAGGACGGCATCGTCAAGGCCGTCGACGGGCTCACCTTCGATCTCGCCAAGGGCAAGACGCTCGGCATCGTGGGTGAGTCGGGTTCCGGCAAGTCCGTCACCAACCTGACGATCCTGGGTCTGCACGACCGCGACCGCACCGCCATCGACGGGGAGATCCTGCTCGACGGCCAGGAGCTGCTCAACGCCAAGGAGTCGGAGCTGGAGCGGCTGCGCGGCAACAAGATGTCCATGATCTTCCAGGACGCGCTGGCCTCCCTGTCGCCGTACCACACCGTCGGCAAACAGATCGGCGAGACGTACCGCAAGCACACCGGCGCCTCCAAGGCGGAGGCCCGGGCGCGGGCCATCGAGATGCTCCGCCGGGTGGGCATCCCGCAGCCGGACATGCGGGTCGACGACTACCCCCACCAGTTCTCCGGCGGCATGCGCCAGCGCGCGATGATCGCCATGGCGCTGGTCTGCGACCCCGAGCTGCTGATCGCCGACGAGCCGACCACGGCCCTCGACGTGACGGTCCAGGCCCAGATCATGGACCTGCTGAAGGACCTCCAGCAGGAGTTCGGCACCGCGATCATCTTCATCACCCACGACCTCGGCGTGATCGCCGACATCGCGGACGACGTGCTGGTGATGTACGGCGGCCGGTGCGTGGAGCGCGGCACCAAGAAGCAGGTGCTGAGCACCCCGGACCACCCCTACACCCTGGGCCTGCTGAACTCGATGCCGAACCTGAACGGCCCGGTGGACGTGCCGCTGACGCCGATCCCGGGTTCGCCGCCCTCGCTGCTCAACCCGCCGTCCGGCTGCCGCTTCCACCCGCGCTGCGCCTTCGCGGAGAAGGTGGCGGGCGGGAAGTGCTCCAGTGACCGGCCGGTGCTGGAGATCACCGAGGGTCGCGGCTCGGCCTGCCACCTCACCGCCGAACAGAAGCAGGAATTGTTCGCCGACTTCGCCACAACCCGGCACAACTGACGGACAGCAGACGGGACTTCACGATCATGAGCAACACGAACCCCCTCCTGGACGTCTCCGGGCTCACCAAGCACTTCCCGATCAAGGGCGGCTTCCCGATCCGCCGGGCCGTGGGCGCGGTGCAGGCCGTGGACGGGCTGGACTTCCAGGTCGGCGAGGGCGAGAGCCTGGGCCTCGTCGGCGAGTCGGGCTGCGGCAAGTCGACCACGGGCCGGCTGATCACGCGGCTGCTGGAGCCGACGGGCGGCACGATCACCTACCGCGGGCAGGACATCACGCACGCGGGCCGCAGGGGTCTGGCGCCGATCCGCTCCGAGATCCAGATGATCTTCCAGGACCCGTACGCCTCGCTGAACCCGCGGCAGACGGTCGGCAAGATCAT
Source organism: Streptomyces sp. NPDC050743 (assembly GCF_044456925.1). NCBI lineage: Bacteria > Bacillati > Actinomycetota > Actinomycetes > Kitasatosporales > Streptomycetaceae > Streptomyces > Streptomyces sp. NPDC050743. Next base: position 169,400 of record NZ_JBITGJ010000007.1, on the reverse strand, counting down.
CTCCGGGCCGATGGAGATCAACGACATCAACCCGGCCGGCGGCCGCGAGAAGCGCGTCCGTGAGCTGCTGGAGATCGTCGGCCTCAACCCCGAGCACTTCAACCGCTTCCCGCACGAGTTCTCCGGCGGTCAGCGCCAGCGCATCGGCGTGGCCCGCGCGCTCGCCCTGGAGCCGAAGCTGATCGTGGCGGACGAGCCGGTCTCGGCCCTGGACGTCTCCATCCAGGCCCAGGTCGTGAACCTGCTGCAGAAGGTGCAGCGGGAACTGGGCATCGCGTTCGTCTTCATCGCCCACGACCTCGCGATCGTCCGGCACTTCTCGCAGCGCGTCGCGGTGATGTACCTCGGCAAGATCGTCGAGATCGCCGACCGCGACGACCTGTACGGCAACCCGCGCCACCCCTACACCCGGGCGCTGCTCTCCGCCGTGCCCGAGGCGACGGTGGACGCGGAGCCGCGCGAGCGCATCCGCCTGGTCGGCGACGTGCCCTCCCCCATCAACCCGCCCTCCGGCTGCCGCTTCCGCACCCGCTGCTGGAAGGCGACGGAGAAGTGCGCGTCGGAGGCCCCGCCGCTGGTGCAGGTGGAGGGCAACAAGCCGGGTCACCTCACGGCGTGCCACTATCCTGAGACGCAGGAGACGATCCCCGCCCCGCGTGCCTCCCAGGACCGTCTCTCCAAGGACCCCGAGGCGGCGGCCTGACACACCCCTTTTCGTCAGCCGTCCCCTTGCGGAAGGGACTTCACCGGCCCATTGACCCGAGCCCTGAACGTCCGCTTCCAGGGAACGAAGGCCCGCGCCTCCCCAGACGCGGGCCTTCGTCGTACAAGGGATCGGCGCCGGCGCGGAGTTGAAAGTCGCGCGAGAAGTGCACCGGAACCTGACGCGCCGTTCAACATCGTGTGTCACACTGCCGCGGTGGTAGATCACGTCTTCACCGATCTCACGCTCGCCGCGCTCTACGACCGCCTCAATCCCTGGGGACCGGGTGACGACTTCTACCTCGGCCTGGTGCGGGAGGCACGCTCGGTGCTGGACATCGGGTGCGGTACCGGGCAGTTGCTGCGGCGGGCGCGGGCCGAGGGGCACGGCGGCCGGCTGATGGGGCTCGATCCGGCCCCCGCCATGCTCGTACAGGCCAGGCGGGCCCGGCCGGACGTCGAGTGGGTGCTCGGGGACATGCGCACCCGGCTGTGGAACGGGGAGTTCGACCTCGCCGTCATGACCGGCCACGCCTTCCAGGAGCTGGTCGGGGACGAGGAGATCCGGCACTGTCTGCGCGGGGCCCGGGCGGCCCTCGGCGACGGCGGGCGGTTCGTGTTCGAGACCCGCAACCCGTCCGCCCGCGCCTGGGAGCGCTGGACCCCGGACCGGGTGTACGAGATCCCCGCCGGGGACGGGACACCGGTGCGGGTGTGGTACGACGTGCACGGCGGCGGGCTCAGCGGGGGCCGGGTGCGGTTCACCGAGACCTACGACGGCGACGCGTGGAAGGCCCCCCAGGTGTGTCCCGGCGTGCTGCGGTTCCTGGACCGGGAGTCCCTGGAGGGCTTTCTGGCCGAGGCCGGGCTGACGGTCGTCGAGCAGTACGGCGACTGGGGGCGGGGGCCGGTCACCCCCGCCAGCCCCGAGATCATCACGGTGGCCCGGCCCGCCTGATCAGTCGGCGTTCTCCTCCAGTGCCGCCAGTGCCGGGTCCAGCACGATGTCCTCGTCCCGGGCTTCGGTCGTCGGCTCCTCCGGGAAGTGGCAGGCCGTCAGATGACCGCTGTGGTTGCCGGAGATCTGGACCAGCGGCGGCTCCTCGGTCGCGCACTTGTCCTGCGCCTTCCAGCAGCGCGTGCGGAAGCGGCAGCCCGAGGGCGGGGAGATGGGGGACGGCACGTCGCCGGCCAGGCGGATGCGCTCGCGCCCGCCGGAGTCCTCGTCCGACAGGTTCACCTCGGGCACGGCGGACAGCAGGGCGTGCGTGTACGGGTGGCGCGGGCGGGTGTAGATGGAGTCGCGGTCGCCCACCTCGATGATCTTGCCCAGGTACATGACCGCCACCCGCTGCGAGAAGTGGCGGACGACGGCCAGGTCGTGGGCGATGAAGACGAACGCGATGCCCAGTTCCTTCTGGACCTCCTGGAGCAGATTCACCACCTGCGCCTGGATGGAGACGTCCAGCGCGGAGACCGGCTCGTCGGCGACGATCAGCTTCGGCTCCAGGGCGAGCGCGCGGGCCACGCCGATGCGCTGGCGCTGACCGCCGGAGAACTCGTGCGGGAAGCGGTTGTAGTGCTCGGGGTTGAGGCCGACGATCTCCAGGAGTTCGCGGACCCGCTTCTCGCGGCCGCCCTCGGGCTCGATCCCGTTGATCTCCATCGGACCCGAGATGATCTTGCCGACCGTCTGCCGCGGGTTCAGCGACGAGTACGGGTCCTGGAAGATCATCTGGATCTCGGAGCGGATGGGGGCGAGCTGCTTGCGCGTGGCGTGGCTGATGTCCTGCCCGCGGTAGGTGATCGTGCCGCCCGTCGGCTCCAGCAGCCGCGTGATCAGCCGGCCGGTGGTCGACTTGCCGCAGCCCGACTCTCCGACCAGGCCGAAGCTCTCCCCGGCGTGCACCGTGAGGTCGACGCCGTCCACGGCCTGCACAGCGCCGATCGTCCGGCGGATCGGGAAGCCGCCCTTGACGGGGAAGTGCTTGGTCAGTCCGGAGACCCGCAGCAGCGGCTCCCCGTCCGCGCCGGCGCTCTTCTCGCGCGGGGCTGGGAGGACCATGTCCTCGGTCATGACGATGTCCTCCTAGGACAACTGACGACTACCCCAGACGGGGCTTGATCTCTTCGATGAAGATGGTCCGCTTCTGTTCCTCCGTGAGATGGCACGCGGAGGCCCGGTCCGGGGCGAGCAGCGGGCGCTCGCGCATGCAGCGGCCCGTGCCCTCCACCCGCTCCGGATAGGCGCAGCGGGGGTGGAAACGGCAGCCGGACGGCGGGTTGAGCAGCGACGGCGGGGCCCCGGGAATCGGGGAGAGCTGGGCGCCGAGGTCGGAGTCCAGGCGCGGCATCGAGTTCAGCAGGCCCCAGGTGTAGGGATGACGCGGGGACCTGAGCACCTCGTCGACCGTGCCGCGCTCCACCGCGCCGCCCGCGTACATCACCATGATGTCGTCGGCCATGTCGGCGATCACCCCCAGGTCATGGGTGATGAAGATGATGCCGGATCCGAACTCCTGCTGCAGGTCCTTGAGCAGGTCGAGGATCTGCGCCTGGACCGTCACGTCCAGGGCGGTCGTCGGCTCGTCGGCGATCAGCAGGTCGGGGTCGCAGACCAGCGCCATGGCGATCATCGCGCGCTGGCGCATACCGCCGGAGAACTGGTGCGGGTAGTCCTTCGCCCGCTCCTTCGGGTTGGGGATGCCGACCTTGCCGAGCATCTCCACGGCCCGTTCCCAGGCCTGCTTCTTGGAGGCGCCGGTGTGCTTCATGTACGGCTCGGCGATCTGCCGGCCGACGGTGTAGTAGGGGGAGAGCGCGGTGAGCGGGTCCTGGAAGATCATGGCGGCCTTGTTGCCGCGCAGCTTCTCCAGCTCCGACTCGCGGGCCGTGGTCAACTCCCGCCCGTCGAGCAGGATCTCGCCCTCGACCGTGGTGAACATGGGGTTGTGCAGACCGAGGATGGTCAGGTTGGTCACCGACTTGCCCGAGCCGGACTCGCCCACGATGCCGAGCGTCCTGCCGCGCTCCAGGTCGAAGGAGAGTCCGTCCACGGCCCGTACGACGCCGTCCTCGGTCTTGAAGCTGACGTGCAGGTCCCGTACCGAGAGCAGGGGACCGGTGCCGGCCGGGGTCGGAGCACCGGCCTCCTTGGTCAGAGTGGTCACGACAGTGCTCCTAGGACAGCCGCACGCGCGGGTCGATGAAGGCGTAGGCGGCGTCGACGATGATGTTGAACAGCAGGATCATGCTGGCGGAGAAGAGCATCACGCCGAGCAGCAGTGGCAGGTCGCTGAAGAAGACGGACTGGACGGCGAGGTTGCCGAGACCGGGCAGGCTGAAGGTGTACTCGGTGATGATGGCGCCGCCGAACAGTGAGCCGAGGTCGATACCGAAGATGGTGACGATCGGGATCAGCGAACCCCGCCAGGCGTAGCGGAAGAAGACGTAACCGCGGGACATGCCCTTCGCGCGGGCGGTGCGGACGTGTTCCTCCTGGAGCTGTTCGATCATCGAGGAGCGCGCCATACGGGTGTACTGCGCCGCGAAGATCGTGGAGAGGATCACCCAGGGGATGATCAGGCCGGTGAACCAGGAGGCCGGGTCGTGGGTGAACTCGTTGTAGGAGGGCTTGTCGAACCAGTGGGTCTGGTAGACGAGGATCGCCAGGGCGAGCGGGCCGAGGAAGTAGATCTGCAGTGAGCTGATGACCATGGCGCCCGCGGTGGCCGTCTTGTCGATCAGCGTGCCGCGCCGCCAGGCGGCGAGCAGCCCGGTGCCGAGGCCGACGATCAGGAAGCACACGGCCGCGCCCAGGGTGAGCGAGACGGTGGTGGGCAGCCGGTCCATCAGGGTGGCCCAGACCTGCTCGTTGGTGTGGTACGAGTAGCCGAAGCAGGGGGCCGGGCACGGACCCTGGGCGAACTGGTCGCTGCCCATGACGAGGTTGTGCAGAAAGATCCAGTACTGCTCGGTGATGGATTTGTCCAGGCCGAGCACATGGTGGATGTTCGCGATGCTGTCCGGGTTGCAGGTCTTGCCGCACATCATCAGCGCGGGGTCCCGGGGCACCCCGAAGAACAGCACGAACGTGACGATGCTCAGCAGGAACAGAATGACGACGGCACCGATGATCCGGCGGACGAGGAAGCGCAGCATGACAGGGCAGCTCTCAGACGTCGGCGGCCTTGGCGGTGCCCGGCGCGCCCCCTGCTCGGGAGCGCGCCGGGTACCGGACGGGGACGGTTACTTGATGAAGAGGCGACGCGGGTCGACCCCGCCGATCACGTCGTCGTAGACGAGGCCGCCGACCTTGGAGCCGGCGATCTGGGTCTGCTTGTAGTACGCGGTCGGGACGACGTTGATGCTGTCCTTGACGATGTACTGGTCGAGCTTCTCCCACTCGGCCGCGGCCTTGACCGGGTCGGTGATCTGGTTGATCCGGTCGATCTCGCTGTTGATCTTCGGGTCGTTGACCTGCGAGTAGTTCTGCGCACCGTCGGCGATCACGCGGCCGTCGTACAGCGGCGGGATCACGGTCGAGGCGGACGGCCAGTCGGCGCCCCACGCGGTGTGGAAGATGTCGTAGTTGTTGTTCAGCTTGGAGACCTGGTCGTAGTAGGTCTCGGCCGGGATCTCCTGGCGCTGGACGTCGAAGCCGGCCTTCTTCAGGCCCGCCGCCATGGCCGTGGAGTACTGCTGGCCCTCGGGGGTGTTGATGTAGCCGAAGGTCAGCTTCATGTTGAGCTTGCCGGCCTTCTTCAGCAGCTCCTTGGCCTTGGCCGGGTCACCGCCGGGGTTCTTCTTCTTGCCCCACGGGTCGAAGGAGGCGTCGTAGCCGGAGACGGTCGGGGAGATCAGACCGCCCGCGACCTCCATGGCGTCGTTGCCGCCGAAGGCGCGCACGAACGGGGTGATCGGCAGGGCGTAGGCGATGGCCTCGCGGATCGTCTTGTCCTTCATGGCCGGGTGGCTCATGTTGATGTTCATCTGGCCGACGTACGGCTGGTAGCCGGAGACCGTGCGCGACTTCATCTTCGGGTCGCGCAGCACCTGGGAGAGGTTGCCCGCGTCGACCTGGTTGTTAAAGCTGATGCCGCTCTGGTCGGCGCCGCTGTCGGCGAGCAGGGCCTTGGTGGAGTTCTCGAACTGCTGGTTGAACGAGATGTTGAACTGGTCCACGTACTGGTGCCGGATCGGGTCCGTCTTCGGGTCCCAGTTCGTGTTCTTGACCAGCACCATCGACTTGCCGGACTTGAACGACTGGACCTTGTACGGGCCGGACACCACCGGGTTCTTGTCGTACCGCTCCTTGGTGTCGCCCTTCTGCGAGACGACTGCGTAGCCGGCCATGGCCAGCGCGTAGGGCAGGTCGGGGTGCGACTTCTTGAAGTGGAAGACGATGGTCTTGTCGTCCGGGGTCTCCAGGATGGAGCTGGGCAGGTGCTTGCCCTTGTACGGACCGTCCTTGAGCAGCTTGCGGTAGTCGGCGCCCGAGGTGTCGGCCAGCCACTGCTGGACGTAGGTGGGGCCCTGGTTGATGAACGGCGCGAAGAGCCGCTCGAGGCTCCAGCGGATGTCCTTGGACGTGATCGGCGTGCCGTCCTGGAACTTGATGCCGTCCTTCAGCGTGTACTTCCAGGTCTTGCCGCCGTCGGTGGTGGTGCCGGAGTCGGTGGCGAGGTCGCCGACCACCTCGTGCTGCTTGCCGTCGTTGCTGGTGGACTTGTAGCCCGTCAGGCCTCTGTGCAGCAGCTGCGCGAGCGACATCTCGTCGGAGACGTAGATCTGGCCCGGGTCGAGGTGCGCGTACGAGTCCCGCTGCAGCACCTCCATGGTGCCGCCGGACTTGGCACCGGGCACGTCGGCCGCGGGGCCGGTGGAGTCCGCCGTGCCGCCGAACTTGATCGACGCCTGCTGCCGCTTGGCGTCCTGCTGGTCCTTCTTGTTGTTGGAGCCGGTGTCGCTGCCGCCCTTGCTGCAACCGGTGAGCACAAGAGCTCCGGCCGCGAGCACGGAGAGCGCGCTGTAGACGTGGCGTCCGCCCTTACTCATCACGAAGATTCCCACCCATTCTGTGTGTCACCAGTGCATTCTGTGTCTCACCAGTGCGAAAAGGACTACTGGAAGTGCGCTGTGGTGCAGTGGAGTTGGTGCAGTGAAAGGTCAGCGCGCGGTCTTGGGATCGAAGGCGTCTCTGACCGAGTCCCCGAGCAGGTTGAACGCGACGACGAAGATGATCATCGATATGCCGGGGAAGAACATGTAGGTGATGTCGTTCTGCATCACCAGTTCGGTGGACGCCTTGGAGAACATCTGCCCCCAGTCCGGCGTCGGTTCGACGATGCCGACGCCCAGGAAGGACAGACCGGCCTCGGCCGTCACGAAACCGGGCAGCAGGTACGTCGCCTGCACCAGCAGCGGGGTGACGACGTTCGGCAGGATCTCCTTGCTGATGATCCGCCACGACGAGGCACCGCTGACCTTGGCCGCCTCGATGAACTCCCGTTCCCGCAGCGCGAGTGCGGTGCCGCGCAGGATACGCCCGAGACCCATCCAGCCCAGGAACCACTGGACGATGATCAGGGCCACCACCCGGACGTAGGTCGGCGTCTCGTCGCGGGGACTGACGAACAGGGACACCACGACCGGCATGCTCGCGATGAAGAACAGCTGCGCCGGGAAGGCGAGCAGGAAGTCGATGACCCGGCCGATGAAGTAGTCGGTCCTGCCGCCGAGATAGCCGGCCGCGACACCGAGCAGGATGCCGGTCACCACGACGGCGACGGTGACGGCGACCGAGATCATCAGCGAGGTGCGGATGCCGTAGATCAGCTTGGTGAAGACGTCGTAGCCGTTTCCGGGTTCGAGACCGAACCAGAACTCGCTGCTGATACCGCCGTTGGGATGCACCGGCACGCCGGCGCTGTCGAAGAGTTCCGGGCGCTCGTCCGCGTACACCGTGTACGGGTCCTTCCCGTACAGCTTGGCGATCAGCGGGGCGAGCAGCCCGACCAAGAAGAAGAAGCCCACGACGTAGGCCGAGATCACGCCGGTGCGGTCGCGCTTGAAGCGCATCCACATCAGCTGGCCGGGGGACCGGCCTTCGAGCTTGACGGCTTCGCTCTTCGCCTCCGGCCCTGGTTCGCCGTCGACGACGACCGAGGTTCCGTCGCCCTCAATGTCGATAGGACTTGTCACGGTTCGTCCGTTTCACAGGTATGAGTGTGAGAGGTGCTCGGGTACTCCGAGAACGCGCGGAACCGCGAGGCGGACGCGCGTAGTTCTACAGCCGAATCACACCGCTGGAAGCGACGAACAGACCCACCTGGTGTTTGTGACACCGCGCATGGGGGTTCCTCCTCATGACTCCACATGTTCACCAACAGGAGAGGGTCTCCGTCTACCCTCCGACACCCCTGACGGAGGGCCAGACACCCCCTGGTGCTCGTGAGTCGACGCACTGTCCCCACAGTGCGAGACCCATTGACCCGAGCGCTACGCGGCTAACTATCTGCCATGGGTCGAGCACCGACCACTGCCCGTAGATCTCAATTCAGTCACGGCTGACGCCTAGACCTTCCAAAATCTGGACAAACTGTTCGACGGAAGAAGGCGCGAAACGGACTTGTTACTTGGCTATCGGTCAGGGATCTCCGCATGTCGGACATGAGCCCCCGAAAACGGGTTGCAAAAAGCCCGGGTGCCCCCATTCTGGGGGCACCCGGGCTCATTTGCCGGCCTCAACTGCTCCGGGATCAGCCGTGCTTGGCGCGGCTCGCGGCGCGCGCCCGCTCCCGCTGGTCGAGCACGACCTTGCGAATGCGAACGGCCTCCGGGGTCACCTCGACGCACTCGTCGTCACGGCAGAACTCCAGGGACTGCTCCAGCGACAGCTTGCGCGGCGGCACGATCGACTCGGCCACGTCGGCCGTCGAGGACCGCATGTTGGTGAGCTTCTTCTCCTTGGTGATGTTGACGTCCATGTCGTCGGAGCGGGAGTTCTCACCGACGATCATGCCCTCGTACACCTCGGTGCCCGGCTCCACGAAGAGCACGCCGCGCTCCTGAAGATTCGTCATCGCGAACGCGGTGACCGCGCCAGAGCGGTCGGCCACCAGCGAGCCGTTGTTGCGGGTCTGCAGCGCACCGAACCAGGGCTCGTGGCCCTCGTGGATGGAGTGCCCGATGCCGGTGCCGCGGGTCTGGGTCAGGAACTCGGTCCGGAAACCGATGAGTCCGCGCGAGGGCACGACGAACTCCATACGCACCCAGCCGGAACCGTGGTTGGACATGTTGTCCATGCGGCCCTTGCGGACACCCATCAGCTGCGTGACGGCGCCCATGTGCTCCTCGGGCACGTCGATCGTCATGCGCTCGACGGGCTCGTAGACCTTGCCGTCGACGTCCTTGGTGACGACCTGCGGCTTGCCGACGGTGAGCTCGTAGCCCTCCCGGCGCATGGTCTCGACCAGGATGGCGAGCGCCAGCTCACCACGGCCCTGCACCTCCCAGGCGTCCGGACGCTCGGTGTCCAGCACGCGCAGCGAGACGTTGCCGATCAGCTCGCGGTCGAGGCGGTCCTTGACCTGGCGGGCGGTGACCTTGCGGTCCTTCACGGCCGCCTTCGCGTCGGCGCCCTTGCCGGTGCCGCCGCGGCCGACCAGCGGCGAGGTGTTCGTGCCGATGACCATGGAGATCGCCGGCTCGTCGACCGTGATCAGCGGCAGCGGGATCGGGTTCTCGGTGTCGGCGAGGGTCTCGCCGATCATGATGTCCGGGATGCCGGCGACCGCGCAGATGTCACCGGGGCCGGCCTTCTCCGCCGGCTTGCGGGTGAGCGCCTCGGTCATCATCAGCTCGGAGATGCGGACGTTGCTGATGGTGCCGTCGCGCTTGATCCACGCGACCGTCTGGCCCTTGCGCAGCTCGCCCTGCTCGACGCGGAGCAGCGCGATACGGCCGAGGAAGTTGTCGGCGTCGAGGTTGGTGACGTGGGCCTGGAGCGGCGCGTCCTCCTCGTACGTCGGCGCGGGGATGTGCTCCAGGATCGTGGAGAAGAACGGCTCCAGGCTGTCGCTGTCGGCCGGGACCGTGCCGTTGTCCGGCTTGGTCAGCGAGGCGATGCCGTCACGGCCGCAGGCGTAGACGATCGGGAACTCGATCTGCTCCTCGTCCGCGTCCAGGTCCAGGAAGAGGTCGTAGGTCTCGTTGACGACCTCGTCGATCCGGGCGTCCGGGCGGTCCGTCTTGTTGATGCACAGGATGACGGGGAGGCGGGCCTGCAGCGCCTTGCGCAGCACGAACCGGGTCTGCGGCAGCGGGCCCTCGGAGGCGTCCACGAGGAGGACGACACCGTCGACCATCGACAGACCGCGCTCGACCTCGCCGCCGAAGTCGGCGTGGCCGGGGGTGTCGATGATGTTGATGGTGATCGGGTCCCCGCCGTCCTTCGGGTGGTACTTGACCGCCGTGTTCTTGGCGAGGATCGTGATGCCCTTCTCACGCTCCAGGTCGTTCGAGTCCATCATGCGGTCGTCGACGCCTTCGAGCTGGTGGGCGGCGAAGGCGCCGGCCTGCTTCAGCATGCCGTCGACGATGGTGGTCTTGCCGTGGTCGACGTGAGCGACGATGGCGACGTTGCGGATGTCGTGGCGCGTGGCCATAGTGCGACGAACTCCCGGAGTGTGAGGATCACCCTGCGCGTACCTGTGTGTCACGCGGGCCCTGCCGGGCTGGACACGCCACGGCCTCACCCCATGGTACGTGGCCCCGAGGGAGGCGGCTTCCTCAGGGCCGTGTGATGATCTCCATGGAGGTCAGCTGGGTGAAGGTGAGCCGGCGGGACCGGCCGGGAGCTTCGCGCCCTTCTTCAGGTAGCCCATGTCCTCGTAGACCGGTGTCTGGAATCCGAACGCCCCCGCGTTGACCAGGTTCTTTCGTACGGCCACCAGCTGAGGCCGCTGGTACAGCGGGATCGACCCCGCCGCGGCCCAGATCCGCGAGTCCGCCTTGCGGATCAGTGATACCTCGTCGCCCTCGTCCAACGTGGCCAAGGCCTCATCGAACAGCTGGTCCACCTGGTCCGTGCCGACCCGTGTGTAGTTCTGCTCGACGTTCACCGAGCCGTCCGCCGCCGGCACCGGCTTCGCGTACACCGGCCGGTCGTCCGTCGCCGGGAACGCGGAGGACGGCCAGGAGTACAGCGCGAGGTCGTAGTCGCCGGAGGCGATGTGGTCCTTGAAGTAGCTCGTGTCGGGGACCTTGCTGATCGTCGTGCGGATGCCGACCCGCTCCAGCATGGCCGAGATCCGCTCGGCGACCGAGGTCAGCGTCTGGGAGCCGGCGCCGGTCGGGAGCACGAAGCGGAGCAGGAGCGGTTTACCGTCCTTGGCCAGCGGCTGTACGGCCGCGGCGGCCGGCGCGGCCGTGCCCTGCGGGGCGTACGCCCCCTGTGCGCCGCCCTGCTTGCCCTCTCGGGCCAGGTGCCGGTCGCCGCCGTCGCCCCGTCCGCCGCTCTTGCCGTCCTCGCCGACGATGTGGTCGCCGTCCTTGCCGCCGTCGGACTTCTTCTCGTGCATGCTCTTGTCGTGCTCGGGGCCGGCCGCCTTCTGGGTCTTCTTCTGCTCCTTGACCGGGCCGCCCGGCACCCAGCCGGCGTCGCCGAGCAGCGCCTGCGCCTCCTTGGTGTCCAGGTCGCCGATCGCGCCGCTGTTGTCGGCGTACGCGGGCTGCCCGGACAGGGCGAGATGGCTGCCGACCGGGACGGCGGGCAGGCCCAGCGGGGTGAGCACCAGCCTGGCCAGTTCCCGGCGGTCCAGGGCGCGGGCGACGGCCCTGCGGACGCGTTCGTCGGCGAGGGGGCCCGTGGAGCCGTTCAGGGCGAGCTGGGTGTAGGCGGGCTCCAGCGACTTGCGGACCTCGATGCCGCGCAGCGCCTGCTGGTCGTCCAGGTACTCGGAGATGGCCTTGCGCAGCTTCTTCCGGCCGGCCTTGACGTCGTCGGAGTCGAGGTCGTGCGCGCGCGCCCAGTCGCGCAGCCTCCTCACCGAGGTCTTGCCGGAGCCCTGCAACGGGTTCGCGGAGCGGCGGGCGGCGAACCCGATCCGCTGGGCGTCCGCGGGGTCGACGTCGGCGAGGTCCACGCTGCCGTCGGCGAGCGCGGCGGCCCGCTTGTCGCGGGGTACGGCGTGCAGCACGATCTCGTCCAGCTTGGCGGGCTTGCCCCACCAGCGCGGGTTGCGGGTGAGGACGACGTCCTTCTTGGCGGTGTCGACCTTGTCCACCTTGAAGGGCCCGGCGGTGACCTTCAGCTTGCGGCGGGCCCCGTCGTTGAAGGCGTCCGGGGTGCCCATGACGTCCTTCGGGTACAGCGGGGAGAACAGCGACTTCCAGTCGGCGTAGGGGCGGGAGAAGGTGACCCGGACCTGGAGGTCGTCGGCGCCGCGCTCGATCTTCTCGATGCGGTCGTAGCCGGCGTTGCGGGCGGTCCAGTAGGCGCTGTTCTTCCCGGCCAGGGCGCGCCACTGGGCAAGGAAGTCGGCGGCGCCGATCTCCCGGCCGTCGCTCCAGACGGCCCGCTGGTTCAGCTTGTACAGCACGACCTGGCGCGGCTCGGTCTCGATGACCTTGGCCGACTCCAGGTAGGCCGGGTTGGGCACCGGCCGACCGCTGGCGTCCAGCCGGAACATCGACGGCAGGACGGCCTGGGCGACGCGGCTGGTGCCGGCGTCGGCGTCGGCCTGGAAGGTGTTCAGGGTCTCGGGCAGGGCGTCCACGGCCCACTTCAGCGTGCCGCCGTCGGCGACCAGGTTACGGGCGACCGGAGCGATGTCCTGCCCGGCGAGCGGCTTGCTGACCTTTTCCTCGGAGCTGCACCCGGCAAGGAACGGCACCGCGAGCGCGCCCGCGGTCAGGAAGGAAACCGAGCGCATCACCGCACGCAGTCCGACGCCGTCGTGGGACATCTCTGCTACCTCCGGGAAGCCGCGGGTTTATGCTCACATTTGTCGGTATATGGAGCTGATCACCTTTGGCGATATTTGGAGCTGATCAGATCTATGCGGCCCACTGAAGAGGAAAGGATCCGGCGACACCGGGCGACACGGCGACGACGGGCGGTAACCCCACCCGTGCGGCGCAAACACCACCCGAGATGCACCAGTGCGCCTCCGCCAATCGCTGCACACGCCTTCACATCGGCAGGCGTGACGCGCGACACTCCAAGGCGCATGAACGTTGCCGCCCAGGGTCCGCCGGACCCGCGGAAGTGAGGGCAAGTCATGTCCGTGCACGACGACATCACCTCGGTCCAGCGCTCCCTCGACGACCTGAACCGGTCGCTGGGACGCCTGGAAAACCAGCTCGGCAGCGGCGGCCTGGAGATGCGCCGGGTCCGGTTGGACGCCGACCACCTGCGCGAGAGCGTGGCGCTGCTGCGTGAGGCCGCCACCACCGGGGAAGCCCCGCGCCGCCCCGACCTCGTCACCATCTCCGACACGCCGTACGACACCAGCCTGTGGGTGGGCTCGGACGACGAGGGCCTGGGCGCCCGCGACCGGCACGCCCCCTGAACCGACCCGAACCGACCGGAGTCATCCCTTGGCCACTGGTACGGAACCCCAACAGAACAGCGGCGGTGTACGAACCGGTGCGCGCGCCGCGCTCACCGCCCCGCATCTGCGGACCGACCGCTGGTGGCTGGCGCCCGCCGTCACCGCGGCCGGTCTGCTGGCCTTCGTCGTCTACTCGACCTGGCGGGCCTTCGCCAACGCCGACTACTACGCGGCGCCGTACGTCTCGCCGTTCTACTCACCGTGCCTGGCGAGCAGCTGCAAGACCATGCACGCGGGCCCGAACGCCGATCTCTTCGGGAGCTGGTGGGGCATCTCCCCCGCGATCATCATCCTGATCTTCCCGCTCGGCTTCCGGCTGACCTGCTACTACTACCGCAAGGCGTACTACCGCAGCTTCTGGGCGTCCCCGCCCGCCTGCGCGGTGGCCGAGCCGCACCGGACGTACACCGGCGAGACCCGCTTCCCGCTGATCCTGCAGAACGTCCACCGGTACTTCTTCTACGCGGCCCTGCTGGTCGCCGGCGTGCTCACCTACGACACCGTGCTGTCCTTCCGGGACACCCACTACCGCTGGGGCCACATGGGGCTCGGCACCCTGGTGTTCCTGGCCAACATCGTGCTGATCTGGGCGTACACCATCTCCTGTCACTCCTGCCGGCACATCGTCGGCGGCAAGCTCAAGCACTTCTCCAGACACCCCGTGCGCTACAAGGCGTGGCAGTTCGTCGGCAGGCTCAACGCCCGGCACATGCAGCTGGCCTGGGCGTCGCTGGTGAGCGTGGCGCTCGCCGACTTCTACGTCTATCTCGTCGCGTCCGGGGTCTTCGCCGACCCGCGCTTCTTCTAGGAACAGGTGAGCCGTCTTATGTCCGTGGTGGACCGCCAGGAGTGGGACGTCGTCGTGGTCGGTGCCGGCGGCGCCGGGCTGCGGGCCGCGATCGAGGCGCGCGAGCGGGGTGCCCGTACGGCGGTGATCTGCAAGTCCCTGTTCGGCAAGGCGCACACGGTGATGGCCGAGGGCGGCATCGCGGCGGCCATGGCCAACGCCAATGAGCACGACAACTGGCAGGTGCACTTCCGCGACACCATGCGCGGCGGCAAGTTCCTCAACCAGTGGCGAATGGCCGAGCTGCACGCGCAGGAGGCCCCGGACCGGGTGTGGGAGCTGGAGACCTGGGGCGCGCTGTTCGACCGCACGAAGGACGGCCGGATCTCCCAGCGCAACTTCGGCGGCCACGAGTACCCGCGGCTCGCGCACGTCGGCGACCGTACGGGCCTCGAGCTGATCCGCACGCTCCAGCAGAAGATCGTCGCCCTGCAGCAGGAGGACTTCAAGGAGACCGGGGACTACGAGTCCCGGCTGAAGGTCTTCCAGGAGTGCACGGTCACCCGGGTCCTCAAGGACGGCGACCGCGTCTCCGGTGTCTTCGCCTACGACCGCGAGACCGGCCGTTTCTTCGTCCTCGAGGCCCCCGCGGTCGTGGTCGCGACCGGCGGCATCGGCAAGTCCTTCAAGGTCACCTCGAACTCGTGGGAGTACACCGGTGACGGGCACGCCCTCGCCCTGCTCGCGGGCGCGCCCCTGCTGAACATGGAGTTCGTGCAGTTCCACCCGACGGGCATGGTCTGGCCGCCGTCGGTGAAGGGCATCCTCGTCACCGAGTCGGTGCGCGGCGACGGCGGGGTCCTGCGGAACTCCGAGGGCAAGCGGTTCATGTTCGACTACATCCCGGACGTCTTCAAGGAGAAGTACGCCGAGTCGGAGGAGGAGGCCGACCGGTGGTACGAGGACCCGGACAACAACCGGCGCCCACCGGAACTCCTCCCCCGCGACGAGGTGGCCCGCGCCATCAACGCCGAGGTCAAGGCGGGCCGGGGCTCGCCGCACGGCGGGGTCTTCCTGGACGTGTCCACGCGGATGCCCGCCGAGGTGATCCGGCGCCGGCTTCCCTCCATGTACCACCAGTTCAAGGAGCTGGCGGACGTCGACATCACGGCGGAGGCCATGGAGGTCGGCCCGACCTGTCACTACGTGATGGGCGGCATCGCGGTCGACTCCGACACGGCGGCGGCGCGCGGGGTGCCGGGCCTGTTCGCGGCCGGTGAGGTGGCCGGCGGTATGCACGGCTCCAACCGCCTCGGCGGCAACTCGCTCTCCGACCTGCTGGTCTTCGGGCGCCGCGCGGGCTGGCACGCGGCGGAGTACGCGCAAGGGGTGGCGTACCAGCGCCCGCCGGTGGACGACGCCCAGGTCAACACGGCCGCGGCGGAGGCCCTGCGCCCGTTCTCCGCGGAGGCGGACCGGGAGGGTGAGGCGGGCCCGCCGGAGAACCCCTACACCCTGCACCAGGAACTCCAGCAGACCATGAACGACCTGGTCGGCATCATCCGCCGCGAGGGCGAGATGGAGCAGGCCCTGCACAAGCTCGCCGAGCTGCGGGTACGCGCCCGCCGCGCCGGGGTCGAGGGCCACCGCCAGTTCAACCCCGGCTGGCATCTGGCGCTGGACCTGCGGAACATGCTGCTGGTCAGCGAGTGCGTGGCCCGTGCGGCCCTGGAGCGCACCGAGTCGCGCGGCGGCCACACCCGCGAGGACCACCCCACGATGGACCGCAAGTGGCGCAACGTGAACCTGCTGTGCACCCTCGCCGACCCCACCGGCGGCCTCGCGGCGACCGATCCCGGCCGCGGCCAGATCCGCCTCAGCCGTGAGACCACGGCCCCCATCCGCCCGGACCTGCTCGCTCTCTTCGAGAAGGAGGAGCTGGTCAAGTACCTCGCCGAAGAGGAGCTGTACGAGTGAGCAGCTACGAGGCCCGCTTCAAGGTGTGGCGGGGTGACGTCGAGGGCGGCGGCCTGGAGGACTTCACCGTCGAGGTGAACGACGGTGAGGTGGTCCTGGACATCATCCACCGCCTCCAGGCCACCCAGGCGCCCGATCTGGCCGTGCGCTGGAACTGCAAGGCCGGCAAGTGCGGTTCGTGCTCGGCGGAGATCAACGGCCGTCCCCGGCTGATGTGCATGACCCGCATGTCGGTCTTCGACCGGGCGGAGACCATCACGGTGACGCCGATGCGGGGATTCCCGGTGGTCCGGGACCTGGTGACGGACGTCGGCTTCAACTACCAGAAGGCCCGGGAGGTCCCCGCCTTCGTCCCGCCCGCCGGTCTGGGCGCCGGCGAGTACCGGATGATGCAGGAGGACGTGGACCGCTCGCAGGAGTTCCGCAAGTGCATCGAGTGCTTCCTGTGCCAGGACACCTGCCATGTCGTCCGTGACCACGAGGAGAACAAGACGGCGTTCGCGGGCCCGCGTTTCCTGATGCGGATCGCCGAACTCGACATGCACCCGCTGGACGCGGCCGCCGAGACCGGCCTGGACCGCAAGCGCGCCGCCCAGGACGACCACGGCCTCGGCTACTGCAACATCACCAAGTGCTGCACCGAGGTCTGCCCCGAGGGCATCAAGATCACCGACAACGCCCTGATCCCCCTGAAGGAGCGCGCGGTCGACCGCAAGTACGACCCGCTGGTGTGGCTCGGCTCGAAGATCAGGAGACGGTCTTCGTAGCGCCGTCCCGCGGCGTGCGGCCGGGGCGCTGGGCCAGCATCTGCAGGCCCAGCGCCCCCATGAACACGAACCAGCCGATGAGGGGGAGCAGATCGAACCTCTCGGGGAGGATCCCGAGGAACATCCAGAGGGACAGCCCGACCGCGCCGAGCAGCTGCCCGAAGCCCCACAGTTTCGGCCGCAGGATCCGATGCCGGCCGAGCGGGATCACCCAGCCGGTCGTGATGCCCGCGACGCCGAACGCCACCATGAGCGCCACCACCAGCGCGGCGGCCACCACCAAGACCATGTGCATGCCGATCAGGCTCCCACCAGAGCCAGGGCTTCGGCCAGGTTGTACTCCGCGATCGCGCGCATGGATTCCGCAAAGGGAAAGTCCCCGTCGAGCAGCCGCAGCGGACCTGCGACGAGGTTCAGGTGCATCGCCAGCCGGTACAGCCGCATCCGGTCCTCGTCCAGGCCGCCGTCGCGCAGGGCGCCGTAGTGCGGCCCGAAGCGAAGCCGCAGGAAGACGTGCTCCCACTCGGCGTCGAAGTACATCAGCCCCTCGACGTCGATCAGGGCGGGACGGCCGCCGGCGTCCAACAGGACGTGATCCGGACCGAGTTCCCCGTGGACGAGGCTGTGACCGGCAGTACGCGGGCGGACCTCCCCGGCGAGGCGGCGCACGGCGTCCTCCAGCCGCTCCCGGGCGGCGGCGGCCCGCGGGTCGCGTACGGCGGTCTCGGCGATGTCGGACAGGGCGCGGTCGGTGACGAGCCGGGCGCAGGAGCCGCCGTACGAGGTGCCGCCACCGTCGACCAGCGCGACCTTCCCGTACCCGGCGGAGCGGCAGCCGCGCAGGCTCCGCAGGGTCTCGGCGAGCTCCCGCAGCGCCGGGCCCGCGGCGTCCGGGTCCCGGCGCAGGGCCTCCTCCAGGCTGCCGCCGGGCAGGTCCTCGACCACGGCCGCGGTCGCTTCCGAGTCCACGTGGAGCAGGCGCGGGGTGCGGACGCCGGCGGCCGTGAGACGGTCGTGGGAGGCGGTGAACAGATCGAGTCCGGAGGCGTGCGAGAAGGGGTCGCGGGGATCGGCCTCGGGCTGGTCCCAGTAGTCCTCGTCCGGCGACCAGACGTAGGCGATCGCGGTGCGGCCGTCGTCGAGGCGGAGCCGGTAGACGCCCTTCTTGGAGCCGCCGCGCAGCCGGGTGACGGCCGTGAGAACGCGCTGCCGGCCGAAGGCGGCACGGGCGAGCGGGGCGAGGTCGGCGACGGTCCTGTGCTGTCGTGTTCCGGTCACCGGCCCCAGTCTGCCGAATTCACCGCCGCCGGTCCTCCCGATTCACCGGACCCAGCCTTCCCGGTAGGCCGTCCAGTCCGCCTCGGTGGCCGCGAAGTCGACGTAGAGGGCGACGCCGAAGCGGGCCCGGGCCTTGTCAGTGCGGGACAGACCGAGGCGCACCCCGCGTACGGCGGCCGGGACGGTCTCGGCGTGGGCCCAGTGGCCGAAGCGGTTCTCGTGGTAGAAGGGCAGGCCCATGAGGAGGTCGGTGGACTTCGGAGTGACCTCCAGGGCCAGCGAGGTCTGCTGGGCGACGTAGCCGCCGTACAGGCTCGGCAACGGCTGCATGGTGTCGTACGACATCACCGCGATCTGGTCGACGCGGCGCGCGACCTGCCCGAAGTACGCCTGGGACCACCACTTGGGGTGGCCGGTGACCGTACCCCACACGGAGTGCAGGGCCGGGAGCGGATCGATCTGGTGGGCGGCGACGGAGAGCACGGCGTGGCGGGCGCGGGTGACGCGGTGCAGGGCGTCCAGCAGGGCCAGGTAGTTCCGGTCGCCGGAGTGCAGGGGCTCCAGGTCGAAGTGGGCGCCCTGGAAGCCGGCGTCCAGGACGTGCCGGGTGGACTCCACGACGGCCGAGCGGGTCGCGGGGCGCTCCAGGTGCATGGCGTACGGTTTCTCGGGGGCGACCTCGTCGCCGAGCCAGGCCTGGACGCGGATGCGCGGCGCTTTGCCGTGCAGGGTCCTGATGAGCCGACGCGCCTTGGGGTACGCCGACTCCGGGAGCGTGCCGTCGTGTTCCAGTGGGCCCGCGTGGACGTACAGGTCGCGGATGCCGGTGGCACGCAGACGGCTGACCAGGGCGGTGACGTCGGCGTCTGTCTTGCGTCCGTCGATCCAGGCGTGGCCGAGCCAGATGGCGTCGCGGTTCCGCGTGTACGTGCCGCGCTCGGGGGTGCCGGTGTAGTCGAGGCGGAGCGCGGTCTCCGCGGCGAGGGTGGGCAGGAGCAGGAGGAGGACGAGGGCGAGCGCGGTGCGCCTCAGGGTGCGGGGCCATGTGCGGTTCCGGCTCGGATCGGCGGGGCGGCTTTCGTCGTCGGGTGCGGGTGGGTTCGGTGGGGCGTTGTCGGGGTCGGGGGCCTCAGGCCGTCGTGGTGTGAGCTCGCCCGCTTCCCCGCCCATTCCCTCCCCGTCCGCCATGGCCCCGTCCGTCATCGCGCGGTCGCTTCCTCCGGCGTCCATTCCTGACCCCCTGCCCATCCCGTCCCCCACCCGTATCCATCCCGCTCGCGAAGGCGTCTACCTGCCCATACGCTCCGAAATGTGACGTCCTCCCTGATACGTGGCCGGCCTCGGCGCGCCAAGGCCCACATATGGGTGCGGGTGGCGCATGCCCTGCTCGGTGTCGTGGTCGGGGCCGGGTGGCTGGTGTTGCCGGTGATGACGGTCGGTGCGCAAGATCCGGTTCCCGTGGCGCCCGCCGGCACCGCGGCGAGCGCCGCCGCGCCGGATCAGGACGAGACGTCCACCACCGACCTCGTGCTGCCCCTGATCGCGGTGGTCGCCGCTGTGGGGCTGGCCGGATACGGCTATCTGCGCCGCACCCGCCGCGCCCGTACCCGTACGACTCCCGGGATCGTCTCCGCCGCCCCGCCCGCGCCCACGCCGGCCGACACCGAGCGTCAGGCGCGCGCCGCGCTGGTCCTGGCCGACGACTGTGTGCGCACGAGCCGGGAGGAACTCTCCTTCGTCCAGGCGCGCTTCGCGGAGAGCGAGACCGAGCCCTTCGTCCATGCGCTGCGGGCCGCCGAGACCGAGCTGGCGGCCGCGTGCGCGATCTGGCGGCGGTACGAGCAGGGGGTGCCGGGGGACGCCGTGGCCCGGCGGCAGGCGCTGGTCGGCGTGGTCGGCCGGTGCGCGGAGGCGGGACGCCGGCTGGACGCGCAGACCCCCGCGCTGGACGGGCTGCGGGAGCTGGAGGGGCCGGGACTGGCCGGGGCGCTCGCGGTCGCCGAGGGGCGGTTCCGGGAGCTGACGGGACGGACGCTGACCGCCGGGGACACCCTGACCGCCCTGCACGACCGCTGCACGCCGGCGGCCGTCGCGCCCGTCACCGGCTACCTGGAACAGGCCAAGGACCGGCTGGTGTTCGCCACCACGCGGCTCAACGAGGCCCGCCGGGAGGCCGACGCGGGCCGCGGCGCGCGGGCCGCCGGACGGCTGCGCGCCGCCGAGGGCGCGGTGGCCCAGGCCGATGTCCTGGTCACCGGGGTGGAACGGCTCGCCGCGGAGCTACGGGAGGCGGCGGAGCTGGTGCCGGCCGCGCTGACCGGCGCGGAGGCGGAGATGGCGGCGGCCCGGAAAGGGGGTGTGCCCGGTCATCTGACCAGCGGTGAGCTGCACGCCCGGCTGGCCCACGCGGACGCCGTGCTGGCCGCCGTGCGCCAGGAGCTGACGGCGGGCTCGTACGATCCGCTGGACGCCCTGCGCCGGATCGCGCGGGCGGTGGAGCGGCTGGAGACGGGCCACGCCGGTGCGCCGTCCGCCGCGGCGCTGCTCGTGGCGAGGAGTTCCGTCGCCGGGACGGAGGACTTCGTCACGGTGCACCGGGGCGCGGTGGGCCCGGAAGCGCGGGTACGTCTGGCGGAGGCGGTGCGCGAACTGGACGCGGGCCACGCCGGTCAGGCCGACACTCTGGCCCGGGAGGCCCGGGAGTTGGCCGAACGGAACGTACGGGCGCACGGCAACCCGCACACGAGCGCCGACGGGGACGCACCGGGCTTGGCCGCCGCGGTCCTCGGCGGAGTGCTCCTGGCGGAGGACCCGGACGGCGGGCCACCGGCGAGCTACGGGGGACATCGGACGCGGGGCCGCCACCGCTTGTCGGCACCGGCCTAGCCGACGGTGGGCGGGGTCAGAAGAGGCTCAGCAAGGCCTCCGCCGGGTCGGTCAGGCCTGCCTCTCCCCCGGGCAACGGCAACTCGAACCACACCGTCTTGCCGCGGGGCGTCCGCCGCGAGCCCCAGGCCGCGCTCAGCAACCCCACCAGCTGCAGCCCCCGGCCTCCCTCGTCGGTGTCCCGGGCCCGCCGCCGACGGGGCTGGACCAACCCGGAGTCCCACACCTCGCACACCAGCGTGCGGTCCAGCAGCAGTCGCAGCCGTATCTCCCCCTCGCCGTACCGCAGCGCGTTGGTGACCAGCTCGCTGACGAGCAGTTCGGTCGTGTCGACGAGCGGTTCCAGGTCCCAGCTGACCAGCTGTCCCCGGGCGTACTCCCGCGCCCGCCCCACGCTCCGCGGCTCGCGCGGCAGCGTCCAGTCGCCGACGGACTCGGCCGGCAGCCCCTGCACCCGGGCCATCAGCAGCGCGATGTCGTCCTCGCCGTGGTGGGTGTCGAGGGTGTTGAGGACGTGGTCGCAGACGTCCTCCAGCGGGCGGGAGGGATCCGTGAGCGCGCCGACGAACGCCTGCAGGCCCTCGTCCAGCGGATGGTCCCGGGACTCGACCAGGCCGTCCGTGTAGAGCGCCAGCAGCGCGCCCTCCGGCAGCTCGACCTCGACCTCCTCGAACGGCTCGCCGCCCACCCCGAGCGGCATGCCGGGCGGCACGTCCAGCATCAGGGCCGGCTCACCGGGCTCGACCAGCACCGGCGGCAGATGGCCGGCGTTGGCGAACGTACAGCGTCTGGTGACGGAGTCGTACACGGCGTAGACGCAGGTCGCGAGGTAGACCTCGGAGAGGTCGGCGTCGCGCGGCTGACGGGCCGTACGGGTCGCCTGCTGCACGCCCCCCGGAGTCCCCAGGCCCCGCGCGATCTCGTCCAGCGCGGACAGCACCTCGGCCGGTTCGAGATCCAGCAGCGCCAACGTCCGTACGGCGGTCCGCAGTTCACCCATCGCGACAGCCGCCCGAAGCCCGCGCCCCATCACGTCGCCCACCACCAACGCCGTACGGTGGCCCGGCAGTTCGATCACGTCGAACCAGTCGCCACCCACCTCGGTCGCCGCGTTGCCGGGCAGATAGCGGCAGGCGATGTCCAGTCCGGAGGCCTCCGGGTCGCCCGGCGGCAGCAGCGAGCGTTGCAGTATCAGCGCCCGCTCGTGCTCGCGGCGGTACAGGCGCGCGTTGTCGATGCAGACCGCGGCGCGCGCGGCCAGCTCCACCGCGAGGTCCCGGTCCCGGTCGCCGAACGGCTCACTGCCCTTGGCGCGGGCGAACTGGGCGAGGCCGACCACCGTGTCGTGCGCGACCATCGGCACGGCGAGCGTGGACTGCACGAGGCCGCCCTCCTCGGGGGGAACGGCCTGCGGCCGGGCGGTGCGCAGGGCGTCCGCGCAGCGCGAGTTGAAGGGGAAGTGGTGGACCGCGCCGACCTCGACGGGCTCGCCGGAGCCGGCGAAGGGGGCGCCGGAGACGGCGCTCGCGAAGGCGACGCGGCGCAGTTCGGCGCTGCCGTCGGTGAGTCCGGGCGGGGTCTCGTCGCCGGTGAGCAGGCCCTGGTAGAGGTCGACGGTGGCGAGGTCGCAGAAGCCGGGGACGACGACGTCGAGGAGTTCGCGGGCCGTGGTCTCCAGGTCGAGGGAGTTCCCTATGCGGGCGCCGGCCTCGTTGAGCAGGGCGAGGTTGCGCCGGGCGGCGGCGGCCTCGCGGGCGGCGGCCCGCCGGGAGGTGATGTCGGTGCCGAGCCAGGCGATGCCGATGGGCCGGCCGCTGCCGCTGTGCACGCGGTAGAGGTTGACGGACCAGTGCCGGCGTTCCTCGGAGCCGGGGACGTGGCCGGTGACATGCATGTCGGTGATGGACTGGCCGGTCTCCAGCACCCGCCGCAGGGTGGCCGCAACCCGCTCGGCCTCACCGCGCGGCAGATAGTCGTGAACTCCCTTGCCCCGGTGGTCGTCCGGGGTTCCGCCGAAGATGGAGGCGAACCGCTCGTTGACCCGACGGACCCTCAGATCGGTGTCGATCAGCAGGAATCCGAACGGTGATTGACCGAAAATGGCCTGCGAGGCGGCCAGATCGGTCTCGATGCTGCGCAGGGTGCGGACGTCCACGACGATGCACACGGCGGCCTTGTCGCCCTCGGCGGTCCGGGTGGGCATGACGTAGACCTCGGCCAGGCCCTCATCGCCGCGTCCGCCGTCCGCCTTGTCCGGCATCCGGAAGGGCACAACTCCGGTCCACTCCCGCCCGTCGAGGATTTCGGCCATCTTGCGCTGGCCGCGCTCGCGCAGGTCGGGGTCGATGAAAGCCTCTATGGGGTCCATGCCGACGGCGCGTGCGGCGGGGATGCCGAAGAGCTGCTCGGCGCGCAGGCTCCACTGGTCGACCAGCCCGCCGGGACTGATGGAAAAGGAGGCGACCCTGATGTAGTCGTAGATGGAACCGGGCGGACTGCTCTGCCACATGGCGTCGCCGGCAGCGGCGGCTTCCGCGGCCTGGTTCATCGCGCCGTCCGACGGGTCCTCGGACTCCGTGGCCTTCGCTGGTATCTCGCTCACGCGAACCGTCCCCTCCAGCTCACCGCGCCCGGCACCGGTCACCGACAGCGGCTGCCCGCAGTATCCAGCACTACGGCGCCGCACGACACGGTGTTCACGATCACAGCTCGGTCCAGATGTTTTTCGGACCGGTCCGTGACAACACTTCCACTCTTCTAACCAGGGAACACGCCCTCGAATCACGCACTCCGGAGCCGGCCGCGCACCCCCGGCGCACGATGGACGCGCTCCCGCCGGCCGTACACCCCCGTGCTCCCCGGATGCTTCCGGCTCACCCAGGCACCACCAGTTCGAACCAGACGGTCTTTCCGCTCGCGCCGGGCCGGGTGCCCCAGCGGCGCGAGGAGCCGGCGACCAGTTGGAGCCCGCGCCCGCTCTCGTCCTCTTCGCGGGCGACGCGTTCGCGCGGCATCTCGGGCAGTGGGTCGGACACCTCCACCAGCAACGCGTCGTCCAGCCCTGCGGGACGGACGAGCCGTACGCCGATCGGTCCGGTGGCATGCCGCAGCGAGTTGGTGACCAACTCGCTGACCAGCAAAGCGGCCAGATCGGCGAGGCAGTCGAGGTTCCAGCCGTGCAACTGGCGGCGGACCGCGGCGCGCGCGGTGCGCACGGCACCCGGCTCCGCGGGAAAGGTCCACTCGGCGCAGTCGCCTTCGGTGTCGATCACGCCGATCACTTCCCAGGCCAGCGAGCCCTCACCCATGTCCGGTTTCGTGGGGTTAATGGGCACATACCCGATATCCAGGGGGCAGTACCGTGCGGGAGGGCGCACAGTGGCACGAACGGCGTAGGGGATGCTCCGTTCGGACAGTCGCGCGCCTGAGAGCTCGGGTGGTGCGGCTGCCGTGCGACTGCGGGTCCGTCAGGGCCGGTCGCTCCCCCACGTCCGGGGCCGCGATTGCCCGCCCCATCGGGCAGCCACCTCGCGGACCGCCGGGACGTCCTGGTCGAGCCAGTCCACCTCCCAGATCCCGTCCGGGGTCAGCCAGCGCAGCTCGTCATGGTCCTGGAGGGGCCTCGGCGCGGGCGAGCCGGGGCACAGGCGGGCGGTCCACACCTGCAGGACGTACGGCGCCCGCAGCGGCCACTGCCCGGGCACGCGCCCGACCGTCTCGGCCTCGATGCCGAGTTCCTCGCGCAGTTCACGCACCAGGGCGTCCTCGGGCCGCTCGCCCGGCTCGACCTTGCCGCCGGGCAGCTCCCAGCGCCCGGCCAGGTCGGCGGGTGCGCTGCGGCGCGCGGCGAGCAGCCGGCCGCCGTCGAGCAGGGCGGCTCCCACCACCACGATCCGGTCCGTCATGGGTGTGCCGGGCGTCATGGGCGTCATGGGGCGGAGCCTACGGGAGGGCCCGCGGGGTCAGTTGCGGGTGCCGTCGCCGTTCTGGCCGATGCGCTCGACCCAGTAGATCTGCTTGTGCCCCCGGTCGTCGAGACTGTCGGCGATCCTCTGGGCCTCGGCGCGGGTCGCGTACCGGCCGACGCGGTAACGATTGCCGTTGTCGTCCTGCCGTATCACGATCCAGGGCAGGGAGACCGCCCCCTCACTCATGGTCCCCACCGCCCGAGTCGCTCCCTCTCGCACCGCCCCACCTGCTTCCGCTTCCTGTCCCGGGCGCCCGCCGTGCCCCGCCTGAGGAAACCGCAATACGCATATGCCCGAGCGTACGCCCAACCTTCACGCAGCGAGTACGCCTTTTCACAAAGAGGTATGCAACCAGCCAGAACACAGGGGGCGCACGGAAGCGAACGCGCCGTCGTGAGCGCCCCTGTCCCGAGTCGGAGGCATATCCGTGTGACCCCTGGTCACCTGGGAGAACGGCCGGATTGCGGCGCCGGGTCACCCCGCCCGGAGGCCACACGCCCGGCCCGGTGCCGCCGAGAGGTGCAGGGGATGTGCGCTACCTCACGCGCGGGGCGCACACCGGTTAGGGGCAGACGCGCCGGACCATGCCGGCGGTGGTCTCGTGAGGGATTGGCAGCTTTGTTCCAGGGGCTTCGGCAACGCCGCTGGTCAGGAGGCCGGCCACCCTCGCCGGGCCGGAACAGATCCGCCAATCACCGCATACCCGCGACCACCCGCGCCCGCGTCCCTCACCGAACGGGCAAGTGATATGCCACCCGGTACCGGTCCGCCGGAATCACCACATCCGCCGTCTCCACCGCCCGGCCGGAGGCGTAGTACGTACGCTGCACGACCATCACCACATGTCCGGGGACTCCGCCGAGCACATGGAGCTCCTCGGCGAGGCCGGGGCGGGCGCCGACCTCCTCGGTGACGTTGTCCACGACGACGTCGATGGCGCGCATGCGCTCGACCACGCCCATGCCGCCGAGCGGTCCCTCCTCGGGCAGCATCACGGGGGTGCGGCCGGTGACGGCGAGGGGCTCCCAGGAGGTGGAGAGCATCATCGGCTCGCCGGCCTCCCGGAACAGGTACTTGGTGCGCATGACCCGGTCCCCGACCTCGAGGCCCAGCCGCTCGGCGATGGCGGACCCGGCCTCGGTCTGTTCGCTGCTGGACTCCCAGGTGCCGCGCACCGAGGCGTCGGCCTGTTCCTGCCGGAAGGGCGTGGCGCCGCCGGACGGACGGTATCCGGAGCGGGCCACGCGGCGCGGCACCGGGCGCTCACGGACGTACGTCCCCGAACCGGAGCGGCCCTCGACCAGGCCCTCGGCCATCAGCACCTTGCGGGCCTCCAGCGCGACGGTGTCCGAGACGCCGTACTCCTCGCGGATGCGGGCCTGGGAGGGCAGGCGGGTGTGGGGTGGCAGCGATCCGTCGACGATCTTCTTGCGGAGATCACCCGCGACACGCAGGTACGCCGGCTGCTCACCGAAAGTCACTGGCCGCTCCCATCAGGTTGTACAGACAGCAACAGCGTGGCAACCCTGGGTTGTGCCGTGCAAGCGAAGGCCAGAGAATCACCCGATGTGATGACTCGGCGCACGGGAGGGCTTTACGCAGGCACTTTCTCCCTATACATGCGCTCGCCCAGCCCTGCTCACACCTGGACGCCGGTGTCGGCACCGTCGTCGCCCTGCGGCGGGACCGTGGCCAGCCCCAGAGCCTTCCGCACGGTGACCGACCGGTGCGGGTCGATCAGGCCGAGTGCGGTCCCGTAGTGGTCGAAGTAGGCGTCCGCGTCCGTCGCCCCGGCCACCTTCGTCCACTCCGCCCGCGCCGTGTCGAGGTCGGCGGCCAGGGCGACGACCTGGCGCCGGGAGCCGGCGGGCCAGTCGTGCGCCCGCAGCATCCGGGCCTGCTCGCCCAGTGCGGACGCGACCCTGCCCGCCCAGCGCCGGTGGCCGGGCAGGTCGTCCTCCACGTGCTCCGCGTCGGGGGCGCTCGCCAGCGCGACGTTGAGGACGTGCGCGGCCTTCAGGTAGGCCACCTGGTCGGCGTCGAGGACGGTCTCGTCGTTGCGCAGCGAGCCGGTCAGTCGGCCGCCCTCGTCGGTGCTGCCGAACACGCAGGTGACCTCGCGGTCCCCGGCGGCCCAGCCGTCCTCGGTCGGCGTCAGGTAGTACACGTCGACGTCGTCCGGCACCGCCCAGCCGTCCATCGCGTAGCCGTCCCGCAGGCCCCAGCAGCGCTCGTCGGCGATGTCGGTGATCCTCACGTCACCGGGATAGCCACGGCCGGCGAGCCGGAAGGACGCGAACACCTCGCCGTCGTGCGCGCCGGCGCACGGCACCTCGTCGAGGTCGGCGGTCTCGCCGCTCAGCGAGCCGCCGGGCGCGTCGAAGCACTCACCCTTGGCCGGCGAGATGCTCGCGCCGCCGTGTGCGCCGTCCTTGAACCCCTGCCAGAAATCCGACGCGCCACCCGAGAGGAGGAGCAGCGCCCACAGCACCAGTCCGACACCGGACAGCACCGCGCCGCCGACGGCGAGCCCGGTGCCGCGCTCGCCGCGCCGGCGGATCTGCCGCAGCGCGACCAGCCCGAGCACCAGACCCACGCCCGGCAGGAAGCACAGCACGCCGAGCACGAGGGAGGCGATGGCGAGGCCGTTGACGGGCGCCGGGCGGTTGAAGGGGCTGTAGCCCTGCGCCCACGGCCGGTACGGCGGCAGTCCCTGCGGGTACGGCCGGGATGGCTGATACGGGTCTTCTGGCTGGTGGGGGCCGGGAGGCGGGGGTATGGACACCGGTAGCGTGCTCCTGTGTCGGGCGGTGGCAGCGCGGGACCGGTGAACAGCCGGTGTGCGGGCTGACGTACGACGGGGCGGATGGTAGTCGGGGCGCGAACGGGGGCGGAATGAGGGTGGACACCCAGACCGGGAGCCGGGTGGGCGGCGAGGTCGTCCGAGCGGTGAACGGGCTCACCACGCGATGGGCGGCGACGGCACAGGACGGCACGGTCTTCTCGGCGGCCGGGGTGTGGCCGCTGCTGGCCTTCCTGGCGGACGGCGCGACCGGCCCGGCGCGGGCCGAGCTGAGCGAGGCGCTCGGTCTGCCGGCGGATCAGGCGGCCGCTGCCGCACGGCAGTTGCTCGGCGCGCTGGCCGCTCTGCCCGGTGTGGACTCCGCCGTCGGCCTGTGGACGAAGCGGACGGTGGAGCTCGTCCCGGAGTGGGAGGCCGGGCTGCCCGCCGAGGCGCACGGCGTGCTCACCGGGGACCTCGACGCGGACCGGCGGGCGCTGGACGCCTGGGCGGCGGACCGTACCGGCGGGCTGATCGGCCGGATGCCGGCGCCGCTGAGCGAGGACACCGAGCTGGTGCTGGCCGGGGCGCTGACGATGCGGACCCGCTGGCTCCGGCCCTTCGACGAGGTGCCGCTGGAGACGGCGTACGAACCCTGGGCCGCCACCGAGCGGTTGGGACTGCGGCGCAGGAGCGCCGTGCTGGACCAGGTCGGTGTCGCCGACACCCCGCACGGCTGGGTCACCGAACTGAAGGTCCTCGGCACGGACGCGCTGGACGTGCATCTGCTGCTGGGCGAGGAGGGGATGGCGCCGGGCCGGGTGCTCGGCGCGGGCGTGGACCTGCTGCACCGGCCGCGCACGGTCGTACCGGGCTCCCGGCTGCCGTACGGGGAGGTGGGGCCGGGGCTGCGGGTGGTCAAGGAGCGCTGCTCGGAGCCCGGCCCGCCGGTCCTCGACGTCCTGACGGCCGCGTACGACGTGAGCGCGGACCACGACCTGCTCGAGCGGCACGAGCTGTTCGGGCTGACGACGGCACGGAACGCCGGGCAGGGGCACTTCCCGGGCGTCAGCCGGTTCCCGCTCGCCATCGGCTCGGCCGCACAGAGCGCGTTGGCGCGGTTCGGGGCGCTGGGCTTCCGCGCGGCGGCGGTCACGATGCTCTGGGCGGCCGGCGGGATGCCCCTTCTGCGGTACGTGACGCGGAAGGTGGAAGCCGCCTTCGACCGTCCCTTCGGCTTCCTCGCACTGCACCGGCACTCGCGGCTGGTGCTGGCGGCGGGGTGGGTGACGGATCCGCTGCCGTACCCCGACCACCCGGACGAGGCGTACCCGAACGACACGTGGGAGAACGACCAGTGAGCAAGGTGACCGCCGAGACGGTCCGCCGGGTGAACGGCCTGACCGCCCGCTGGTCGCACGCCCTGCCCGAGGGCACGGTCTTCTCCGCGGCCGGTGTCTGGCCCCTGCTGGGCTTCCTGGCCGACGGCGCCGCGGGCCCGGCGCGGACGGAGCTGAGCGAGGCCCTCGGTCTGCCGGCGGATCAGGTCGCCGGTGCCGCACGGGAGTTGCTGGCGGCTCTGCGGTCGGTGTCCGGGCTGGACGCGGCGCTCGGCCTGTGGACGCACCAGGCGCTCACTCTGCGGGAGGAGTGGCGTGCCGGGCTGCCGGCCGGGACGTACGGGGTGTTCGGGGACGACCTCGTCACCGCGCAGGAGCGGTTGGACGCCTGGGCGGCCGAGCGGACCGGCGGGCTGGTGGAGCGCATGCCGGTGACGCTGACCCGGGACGCGCGGATGGTGCTGGCCGGCGCCCTGGCGCTGCGCACGACCTGGCGGCAGCCGTTCACCGAACTGCCGCTGCGGCCCGGCTCCGGCCCCTGGCAGGGCCGTACGCTGCGCGGGCTGTACCGGCGTAGCGTCCGTCCGGACCGGGTGGGGGTGGCGGGCACCCCGGACGGCTTCGTCACGGCGCTGACGGTGCCCGGCGACAACGGCATCGACGTCCATCTGGTGCTCGGCGAGGAGCGCATGACCCCGGGGCAGGTGCTGACGGCCGGGGTGGGGATCGTGGAGCGGGCGCTGCCGCTGACCGGGGGCGGCTCGCTGCCGCACGGACACGTGGGCCCGGGCCTGCACGTGGAGCAGCAGCCGGCCGTCGAGCCGGCGCCGCTGACGCTGGATGTGCGGACGGTGGCGTACGAGGTGCGCGCCGACCACGATCTGCTCGCCCTGGCGGGGCTGTTCGGACTGACGGCGGCGAGGGATGCCCGGGTCGGTCACTTCCCGGGGATCAGCGACCACCCGCTCGCCATCGGCGCGGCCCGCCAGTCGGCGCTGGCGCAGTTCGGTCCGCTGGGCTTCCGGGCGGCCGCCGTGACGGCGGTGATGGCGGCGCCGGGCAGCGCCCCGCTCCAATACCGCTACGAGACCACGGTCGTCCGGGCCGTCTTCGACCGCCCCTTCGGCTTCCTCGCCGTCGACCGCGAGTCCCGGCTGGTGCTGGTGGCGGGCTGGGTGACGGATCCGGCGCCGGAGCCCGTCATGAACTTCCCGGGCGCTGTTCCCCCAGGGCTCTGACACACCGGGCGAGCAGCCCGGTCAGAGCCTCGCGCTCGGCGTCGGTGAACTCGGCGGCGAGGGCTCGTTCGACGCGTACGGCGGCCGTGTCGGCCTCGGCCATGACGGCGCGGCCCTCGTCCGTGAGGCGGGTCTCCAGGACGTTCTTGTGCCACTCGTGCGGGCTGCGGGTGATCAGAGCGCGGTCCTGGAGGTTCTTCAGGACCGTGTTCATGGTCGGCGGGGTGACCCCGCACAGCCGGGCCAGCGCCGCGGCGGAGATGCCGGGGTTGTCGGAGAGGTGGAGCAGCGCGGCGTACTGGGCGACGGTCGGGCCCGCGGGCTTGAGGACCGCGGTCTTCGTTGCGTTGAGGGCCTGCTCGGCCCGCTTGAGGTGGGAGCCGAGCCGCTCGGTCGTCCTGGAGTGAGCAGCCGAAACGAGAGGCACTGTCGTGTCCCGTTCGTTCCACCGCCGTACCTTCCTGACCGGCGCCACCGCAGCGGCCGTGGCCCTCGCCGCGCCCCGGGCGGCCGCGGCCACCGGTCGTCCCCGCGTCTCGACCGCCTTCACCCTCCCGGACGACCGGTCCTATCCCGAGGGCATCGCCCTCGACCCGCGCACGGGCGACGCGTACGTGGGCTCCTTCACGACCGGCGCGATCTACCGGGCCGCCGCCGGCAGCCGCACCGCCGCCGTCTTCCTGCCGGCCGGCGCGGACGGCCGTACGACCGCCAACGGGCTGAAGGCCGACCGGGCGGGCCGCCTGTGGGTCACCAACCACACTACCGGAATCGACGTCTACGACCTGCGCGAGCGCACCCTGCTGGCCCGCTTCGAGGTACCGGAGGGCGATCGGCGCTTCGTCAACGACCTCGCCGTCACCGCGGACGGCACGGCGTACGCCACCGACAGTGTGCGTCCGGTGATCTACCGGGTCACCCCCGCCGAGGTGGCGCGCGGCGGCAGCGCGCCGCTGGCCGCACACGTCGACCTGAGCGGGGCGATCCCCCGCACTCACCGACCGACTACGTCCTGAACGGCATCGTCGCCGACTCCGCCGGACGCCTGCTGTTCGTGGTCGACATGACCGGCGGCGGCCTGTACCGGGTCGACGTGACCGACGGTTCGGTCCGCCAAGTCACCCTGCACGGAGGCGACTTGGTGAACGGCGACGGCCTGGAGCTGTCCCACCGCACGCTGTGGGCGCCCACGACAAGACCGGCACCCTCACCCGCTGGCACCTCTCGCCCGACGGCACCGAGGCCCGCCTGACCCGCACCCTCACCACCCCCGCCTTCCAGATCCCCACCACCCTGGCCCAGGCGTCCGGCGCCCTCCTCGTCGTCCGCTCCCAGTTCGACAAGGGCGGCCCGATGGGCCCGGGGACGCCGGCCACGCCGTTCACGGTGGCCCGGGTGACGGGGATGTGAGCGTCGAGTTGGGCCTGGTGTGGTCGAGCGACCCGTCGGCAACTCCGCACCGGGATCCGATGGGGTTCTAGTAGTGCATTGCTTCAGCACGCAGGGGTCAACTCCCCAAGGAGCCGACCCCTTGCTTGAGAGACGGACCACTCACACGTTGAAGCGGAACGCCGATATCAGCGCTCTCCCAGTGATGATCTCGTGGCCCGGACCTCGCCGAATCGCTACGGTTGAGCCATGACCGCACTGCCCGACTGGATGCGCCCGCCGCGCGAGGAAGGCTGGTTCGCGGAGGACCTGGACCGCCTCCCCGAGGCGCCCCGCCACACCGAGCTCATCGACGGAGCCCTCGTCTTCATGATGTCGCCGCAGCGGTCGTGGCACGGCCGCCTCGTCACCGCCCTGACCACCACGCTCATGGCGCAGGCGCCGGCCGGCTTCGAGGTCGAGCGGGAGATGACGATCCGCCTCGATGACCGCAATCGCCCCGAGCCGGATCTCCTTCTGACGGACCTGCCCTACGAACCCGACCGCACCTGGTACGCCCCGGAACACGTGAAGCTCGTCGTGGAGGCCGTATCCCCCGAGTCCGCCCACCGCGACCGCACGGTGAAGCTCCGCAAGTACGCAGAGGCCGGCATCCCCCATTACTGGTGCATCGAGAACGAGGATGGGGCACCCGTCGTCCACGTCTACGAACGCGACGAACCCACCGGCGCCTACGCGCCCGCCGGCATCTTCCGGGGCACCCTGCGGCGCCCGGTGCCCTTCGAGATCAGCCTGGATCTCGACAAGCTGCTACCGCACCGAAGCAGCTGAAGAGTCAGCACCATGTCGGCACCGGAACGCGGAAGGGGCCGGGCTCACCAGAGTCCGGCCCCTTCCCACACGGGCGCTTGCCGAACGGCCTGGCGTTCGGTAACGCACCGATCACACGTT
This sequence comes from Streptomyces sp. NPDC050743, assembly GCF_044456925.1. Classification (NCBI taxonomy): domain Bacteria; kingdom Bacillati; phylum Actinomycetota; class Actinomycetes; order Kitasatosporales; family Streptomycetaceae; genus Streptomyces; species Streptomyces sp. NPDC050743. The sequence continues at coordinate 136,718 of NZ_JBITGJ010000007.1, read as the reverse complement.
GAAGCGGAACTCCACCACGTCCCCGTCCTGCATGACGTAGTCCTTGCCCTCCATGCGGGCCTTGCCCTTGGCGCGGGCCTCGGCGACCGAGCCGGTCTCGACCAGGTCGTCGAAGGAGATGACCTCGGCCTTGATAAAGCCCTTCTGGAAGTCGGTGTGGATCACGCCGGCCGCCTCGGGGGCCGTGGCGCCCTTCTTGATCGTCCAGGCGCGGGACTCCTTGGGGCCGGCCGTGAGGTAGGTCTGCAGGCCGAGGGTGGCGAAGCCGACGCGGGCGAGGGTGGCGAGGCCGGGCTCGTGCTGGCCGACGGACTCCAGCAGCTCCAGGGCCTCCTCCTCGTCCAGCTCGGCGAGGTCCGCCTCCAGCTTGGCGTTGAGGAAGATCGCCTCGGCGGGGGCGACCAGGGCGCGCTGCTCGTTCTTGAAGTCCTCGTCGATCAGTTCGTCCTCGTCGACGTTGAAGACGTAGAGGAAGGGCTTGGTGGTGAGCAGGTGCAGGTCGTGGAGGAGTTCGTTGCGCTCGGTGCCCTGGACGATGCCGTGCGCGAAGAGCGTGTCGCCCTTCTCCAGGATCTCCTTGGCCTCCTCGACGGCCTTGACCTTGGGAGCCACGTCCTTCTTGATCCGGGACTCCTTCTGGAGGCGCGGCAGGACCTTCTCGATGGTCTGGAGGTCGGCGAGGATCAGCTCGGTGTTGATCGTCTCGATGTCGTCCTTGGGCGAGACCTTGCCGTCGACGTGCACGACGTTCTCGTCCTTGAAGGCGCGGATGACCTGGCAGATCGCGTCGGACTCACGGATGTTCGCGAGGAACTTGTTGCCGAGACCCTCGCCCTCGGAGGCGCCGCGCACGATGCCGGCGATGTCGACGAAGTCGACCGTGGCCGGGAGGATGCGCTCCGAGCCGAAGATCGAGGCCAGCTTGGCCAGCCGGCCGTCGGGGACGCCGACCACGCCGACGTTGGGCTCGATCGTGGCGAACGGGTAGTTGGCCGCCAGCACGTCGTTCTTGGTCAGGGCGTTGAAAAGGGTCGACTTGCCGACATTGGGCAGGCCGACGATTCCGATCGTGAGCGACACGTTGCGACTTCCCGTAGATGAGTGGGCCAGAGGCTGCCAGGGGCCAGAGACCGACACTGGCCGATCTACCAGTCTACGGCGTCCGCGGCGGGCGGCTCGAGGGAGCTTCGAACGGCTGCCCAAGCTCTTCCCACCGGCGTGTCTGATGGGCTATTCGGCACATAAACAGACCTAAGTTGGTCCAGTGGAGCAACACAGGACGCGCCCCCCGAACGACGGACCGCGACGCGGCACGCCGCACCAGCCCGCGCGCCTGCCCCCGCAGGCCCGGCGCGGCGCCGGCGGCGAGCGCAGGCCGGGCGAGGGGCAGGGGACGCGGCGGCCGGGGCGGCAGGCAGGGGCCACCGCCCGGACGCTGCCGCCGGGGCCGCGGCTCACCGGGCTCGGCAGCGGACTGTTCTGCGTCCTGGCGATGTTTCTGCTCGGCTGCCTGGACGCGCTGCTGTTCGGCGGGGTCATGACTGTGTACGGCGTGCTGTTCCTGCCGGTGTGCGTCCTGACCGCGCTGTGGGTGCGGGCCGGGGACGTACTGACCGCCCCCGTGGTCGTACCGATCGCGTTCGCCGCGGGGCTGTTCCCCGTCGCCGACGGCGGCGGGGGGCTGCTCGGCCGGCTGATGGGCCTGTTCACCGGGCTCGCCACGCAGGCCGGCTGGCTGTACGGGGGGACGCTGGTCACCGGGGTGATCGTGCTCGTACGCCGGGTGCGGTGGGTGCGACAGCGTCGGCGGCGGGCCTGAGGCGACGCCCCGGCCGCCCCCCGGTCATCTCTCCTGGGCCGCCCTCATCGCCGCTCCCACGATCCCCGCGTTGTTCTGCAGCTGTGCGGGGACGATCTCGGCCTTGATGCCGTCGATGAAGTGGAGGAACTTGTCGGCCTTGCGGCTGACTCCGCCGCCGATGATGAACAGCTCGGGCGTGAACAGCATCTCCACATGCGCCAGGTACTTCTGGACGCGGCGCGCCCAGTGCTCCCAGGTCAGCTCGTGGTCCTCCTTGGCCTTGCTGGAGGCTCGCCGCTCGGCGTCGTGGCCGTCGAGCTCCAGGTGACCCAGTTCCGTGTTCGGGACGAGGATGCCGTCCACGAAGACGGCGCTGCCGATGCCGGTGCCGAAGGTGAGCAGGATGACCGTGCCCCTGCGGTTCCGGCCGGCGCCGAACTGCATCTCGGCGACGCCCGCCGCGTCCGCGTCGTTGACGACCGTCACCGGCAGGCCGCCCAGCTTGCCGCCGAACAACGCGCGCGCGTCGGTGTCGACCCAGCTCCGGTCGACGTTCGCCGCCGTACGGACCATGGCGCCGCCGGTGACCACTCCGGGGAAGGTCAGTCCGACGGGGCCGGCCCAGCCGAAGTGGTCGATGACCTGCTTGACCCCGTCGGCCACGCCGGCCGGCGTCGCCGGGTGCGGGGTGAGCACCTTGCAGCGCTCCTGGGCGAGGTCGCCCCTGTCCAGGTCCACAGGGGCGCCCTTGATGCCGGAGCCGCCGATGTCCACGCCGAAGATCTGCATGGCACCACGTTACGCGGACGACTGACAGTCACTCCTCGGAAGCGCCACTGCCGCCGCGTTCGGCGACCAGGGTGGCGGCCTCCTCGCGAAGGTCGCGGCGGAGCTCCTTGGGCAGGGAGAACGTGATGGACTCCTCGGCCGCCTTGACGATCTCCACGTCGCCGTAGCCGCGCTCGCCGAGCCATTCCAGCACCTGCTCGACCAGCACCTCGGGCACGGAGGCGCCGGAGGTGACGCCGACGGTCGTCACGCCCTCCAGCCAGGCCTCGTCGATCTCGTCGGCGAAGTCCACGAGGTAGGCCTCGCGGGCGCCGGCGAGCTTGGCGACCTCGACCAGCCGCTTGGAGTTGGAGGAGTTGCGCGAGCCGACGACGATGACCAGCTCGGCCTCGGCGCCCATCTGCTTCACGGCGAGCTGGCGGTTCTGCGTGGCGTAGCAGATGTCGTCGCTGGGCGGGGAGACGAGCCCCGGGAACTTCGTCTTCAGGGCGTCGACGGTCTCCATGGTCTCGTCGACGGACAGGGTGGTCTGGGACAGCCAGACGACCTTCGACGGGTCGCGGACCTCGACCTTGTCGACGTCACCGGGACCGTCGACGAGCTGGATGTGGTCGGGGGCCTCGCCGGAGGTGCCGATGACCTCCTCGTGGCCCTCGTGGCCGATCAGGAGGATGTCGTAGTCCTCCTTGGCGTAGCGGACGGCTTCCTTGTGGACCTTGGTGACCAGGGGGCAGGTGGCGTCGATGGTGGCGAGGCGGCCCCGCTCGGCCTCCTCGTGCACGACCGGGGCGACGCCGTGCGCCGAGAACATCACGATGTTGCCGGGCGGCACCTCCTCGGTCCGCTCGACGAAGACGGCGCCCTTCTTCTCCAGGGTCTGCACGACGTACTTGTTGTGGACGATCTCGTGCCGGACGTAGATCGGGGCCCCGTACTGCTCCAGGGCCTTCTCGACGGCGATCACGGCGCGGTCCACACCGGCGCAGTAGCCCCGGGGGGCGGCGAGCAGGACACGGCGGCCAGACGAAGCGGTCATGCGTCCCATCGTAAGGGTGCGTTCGGCGGCGCCGAGATCGCGTGCCCGCTGCCGCGCGGGGAACACTTTTCGCCATGTCCGACCCGCCGCACCCGGCATACGACCGCAGGCCCAGCGGCGCGTCCCCGCACTGTCGGTACCCCCCGTTACCCTCAACCGCATGGCTGCGAAAACCACCCCCGAAGCCCCCCTGCCCGTGGGCGAGGTCTCCCGGCTGATCGGGGGATGGATCGATCGGCTCGGTGCGGTGTGGGTCGAGGGGCAGATCACGCAGCTGTCGCGGCGGCCCGGCGCCGGCGTCGTGTTCCTGACGCTGCGGGATCCGTCGTACGACATCTCCGTGAGCGTGACCTGCTACCGGCAGGTGTTCGACGCGGTCGCCGATGTCGTCGGGGAGGGCGCCCGGGTCGTCGTACTGGCGAAGCCGGAGTGGTACGCCCCGCGCGGGCAGCTGTCCCTGCGCGCCGCCGAGATAAGGCCTGTCGGCGTCGGTGAGCTGCTGGCCCGGCTGGAGCAGCTGAAGAAGGCGCTCGCGGCCGAGGGGCTGTTCGCGCCGGAGCGGAAGAAGCCGCTGCCCTTTCTGCCGCAGCTGATCGGCCTCGTCTGCGGTCGCGCCTCCGCCGCGGAGCGCGACGTGCTGGAGAACGCCCGCCACCGCTGGCCCGCCGTCCGCTTCGAGGTGCGCAACGTCCCGGTGCAGGGCGTGCACGCGGTCCCGCAGGTCGTGCAGGCCGTCAAGGAGCTGGACGAGATCGAGGACGTCGACGTGATCATCGTCGCGCGGGGCGGCGGCAGCGTGGAGGATCTGCTGCCCTTCTCCGACGAGCAGCTCGTTCGGGCCGTGGCCGAGTGCCGTACGCCCGTCGTGTCCGCCATCGGGCACGAGCCCGACAACCCGCTGCTGGATCACGTCGCCGACCTGCGCGCCTCCACGCCCACCGACGCGGCCAAGAAGGTCGTGCCGGACGTGGGTGAGGAGTTCGAGCGGGTGCGGATGCTGCGGGACCGGGCCCGGCGCTGCGTGAACGCGTACGTGGAGCGGGAGGAGCGCGGGCTGGCGCACGCGCTGGCCCGCCCCTCGATAGAGGATCCGCACCGGATGATCGACGAGCGTGCCGACCAGGTGGCCTCTCTCGCCGAGCGCGGCCGGCGGACCCTCGGCCATCTCCTGGACCGCGCGGACTCGGAGCTGACGCACACCCACGCGCGCGTGGTGGCCCTCTCCCCCGCGGCGACCCTCAAGCGCGGCTACGCGGTGCTGCAGAAGACGGACGGGCACGTGGTACGCGGTCCGGACGAGGTGACGGAGGGCGAGGCGCTCCGGGCCCGCGTCGCCGACGGCGAATTCACAGTGAAGGTAGGCGAATGACCGGCAAGGTGGACGAGGCGCTCTCGTACGAGCAGGCGCGCGACGAGTTGATCGAGGTCGTACGGCGCCTGGAGGCGGGCGGTACGACGCTCGAGGAGTCCCTGGCGCTGTGGGAGCGCGGCGAGGAGCTGGCCAAGGTGTGCCGGCGCTGGCTGGAGGGGGCGCGGGCGCGGCTGGACGCGGCACTCGCCGAGGAGGAGGCCGAAGAGGAGGCGGACGCCGAGTAGGCGTCAGCCCGTCGCGCCTTGTGAAGCGGGTCACCGCACCCCGACTATTGTTGAAGCTTGAACTTCATTGTCGTAGGGTCACCTCTGTCAGCCGATCCGGACCGTGGTCCGGTACGTCGGACCAAGGCGTCACCTAGGAAGTTCACGCATGTCTCTCGTTCTTGACCCCGCCGCCCAGGACCTGCTGTTCCGCGAGGCCCGCACCGCGAACACCTTCACCGACGAGCCGGTGACCGACGAACAGGTCCAGGCGATCTACGACCTGGTCAAGTACGGTCCCACCGCCTTCAACCAGTCCCCGCTGCGCATCACCCTGGTCCGCTCCCCGGAGGCCCGTGAGCGCCTGGTGCAGCACATGGCCGAGGGCAACCAGCCGAAGACCGCGACCGCCCCGCTGGTCGCGATCCTCTCCGCGGACAACGAGTTCCACGAGGAGCTGCCGACCCTCTTCCCGCACTTCCCGCAGGCCAAGGACGTCTTCTTCAGCGAGCGTCCGGCCCGTGAGGGCGCCGCCGGCCTGAACGCCGCCCTGCAGGCCGCCTACTTCATCATCGGCGTCCGCGCCGCGGGCCTCGCCGCCGGCCCGATGACCGGCCTCGACTTCGAGGGCGTCCGCAAGGAGTTCCTGGACGACGACCACACCCCGCTGATGGTGGTCAACATCGGCAATCCGGGCCCGGACGCCTGGTTCCCGCGCTCGCCGCGCCTGGCGTACGAGGACGTCGTCACGACCGTCTGAGCCCCACCGGACACATGAAGAGGCCCCCGGCACCGCCGGGGGCCTCTTTCCCATGTCCTGCGTGGCTCACTGCAGCTTCAGCGCCGCCACGAACTTCGTCAGCTCCGCGAAGGGCGCCGTGCCGGCCACGACCGTGGTGGAGCCGGGCGTGCCGTTCAGCACGAGGGCGTCGTAGCGGCCGCCGGTGTAGCGCGTCCAGGTGCGGCCGTCGATCGTCTCGGTGTGCTTCGTCGCCGACCCGCCCTGGCTGGCCTCGTCGATGAAGTCGGCTGGCTTCTGCGTGGACTGCTCGATCTGCACGTACTGGCTGTCCGGGGTCTGGAAGCCCAGGTGCCAGCGGTCGCCGTTCTCGCCCTGGAAGCGTACGGACGTCGCCTTCCAGGTACTCGGCAGGCCCTCGGGCGCGGCCACCGGGTAACTCGCCGCGCGACGGGCCGTGAGCAGTTCGACCCGGTAGTCGACCCGTTTGAGGTCGGGAGCGTGATCGTCGTGCGGGATGGTGAGGAAGTAGACGACCGCCGCCGCGATGCCGATCAGGGCCAGGGAGAGGATCATGTCCCTGGCCGTCTTCTGCTTGCCGTTCGAACCTGCCACGCCCTCTATCGTCGCAGGTACCCCAAGCGCTCATCCGTGGGGTCCCCTGCTCATTTTGTCTGCCTAACGATAGAGTCGAGGCCAACACCCTCATCCGGCCGTCGTCGTATCAGAAAGGTGCGCTCCGATGACCGAAAATCATCACCTGCCGTCCGAGCTCGATGTTCCCTCCGAGGCTCCCGACCGCAACCTCGCCCTGGAACTCGTCCGGGTGACCGAAGCCGCCGCCATGGCCGCCGGCCGCTGGGTGGGGCGCGGCGACAAGAACGGCGCCGACGGTGCCGCGGTGCGCGCCATGCGGACCCTCGTCTCCACCGTGTCGATGAACGGCGTGGTCGTCATCGGCGAGGGCGAGAAGGACGAGGCCCCGATGCTCTTCAACGGGGAGCGCGTGGGCGACGGCACCGGTCCCGAGGTCGACATCGCGGTCGACCCGATCGACGGCACCACGCTGACGGCCAAGGGCATGCCGAACGCGATCGCCGTCCTCGCCGCGGCCGAGCGGGGCGCCATGTTCGACCCGTCCGCCGTGTTCTACATGGACAAGCTGGTCACCGGCCCGGAGGCCGCCGAGTTCGTCGACATCGACGCGCCCGTGGCCGTGAACATCAAGCGGATCGCCAAGGCGAAGAAGGCCACGCCGGAGGACGTCACGGTCGTCATCCTGGACCGGCCGCGGCACGAGGGTCTGATCAGGGAGGTCCGGGAGGCCGGCGCGCGCATCAAGCTGATCTCCGACGGTGACGTGGCGGGCTCGATCTACGCGCTGCGCGAGGGCACGGGCGTCGACCTGCTGCTCGGCATCGGCGGTACGCCCGAGGGCATCATCTCGGCCTGCGCCGTGAAGTGCCTGGGCGGCACGATCCAGGGCAAGCTGTGGCCCAAGGACGACGAGGAGCGGCAGCGGGCCATCGACGCCGGGCACGACCTCGACCGTGTGCTCACGACGGACGACCTGGTCTCCGGTGAGAACGTGTTCTTCGTGGCCACCGGCATCACCGACGGTGAGCTGCTGCGGGGTGTGCAGTACCGGTCGGAGACCGCGCTGACCGAGTCGATCGTGATGCGGTCGAAGTCCGGGACGGTGCGGAGGATCTATTCCGAGCACCGGCTCAGCAAGCTGCGGGCCTACAGCGCGATCGACTTCGACCGGGCCAAGTAGCGCCTGATCCGAGGGGGCGCGTGGGGTTCCGGCGAGCGCGGGTTGTCCGTGGTCGCTCACACAGGTCCCCGCGCCCCTGAGGGAACAAGCGCCCCCGGTGCGGCGGGGGCGCTCCCTCCTGCGTGTCTAACCCGCTATGCGGTTGGCCGCCGTCGCCCTCGCCGCCTTCTTCAGCTCCATCTCCCTGCGGCGGCGCCTCGCCAGGACCACGCGGCGCTCCGCAGCCGTGAGACCGCCCCAGACGCCGTACGGCTCGGGCTGGAGGAGGGCGTGCTCACGGCATTCGACCATCACCGGGCAGCGGGCGCAGACGCGCTTGGCCGCCTCCTCGCGGGACAGCCGGGCGGCGGTCGGCTCCTTCGACGGAGCGAAGAACAGGCCGGCCTCGTCGCGCCGGCACACGGCCTCGGTGTGCCAGGGTGCGTCTTGGTCCCTGTCTCGCGCTGGCACCCGCGGCGCCGGAAGAGCAGCTACCTGCAGGGACGAATGCGGCGGTTGCAGCACGGTCTACTCCTGACGACGGCTTCGCGAGCGAGAGACGATGCAGCAAGGCCTACCCGCTGTGCGCGCGCCTATGCACAGCGTCCCCAGCCGCGGGCGCGCCGGCGGCTCGTTCACGCCCCCGTCGTGGCGGCACGTCGGAAGCGGAACCTTTCGATCACCGGCGGATTCGCGACCGTCAACGCCCCAGGTGTTTGCGCAGCTTCCGGTCGACCTTGTCCTGGACCCGCTCCAGCTTCCGGTCGACCTTGCTCTGCACCCGGTCCAGGATGTCGGCCACGCGCTTGCCGCGCTTGGGGTGTGCCTCGACATTGCCGAATACGGCCCAGCCGTCGACGTAGACGACCGGGGCGTCGGACTCGACCGAGTCCAGCGTGTCCACCTCGAAGTTGCCGAGGACGCCGCCTCCGGTGCCGCGCAGCGACACGTTCTCCGGGACGCAAATCTGGATGTCGCCGAAGACGGAGACGGCCTTGATGACGACCTGCTGGTACTCGAAGATCGCCTCGCTGAGGTCGATCTCGACGCTGCCGAAGACCGAGAACGCGTGGATCCGGCGGCCGGCGCGCCAGCGGCCCCGGCGCACGGCGCTGCTGAGGACGGCGACAACGTTGGCGTCCGCCTCGTGCGGTACCGCACCCGGGGTGGGGCGGGGCGGCACGGGAGTGTAGGCGGGGGCGGCGGAACGCTGGTGGGCGGCGGGCAGGTCCCGGATGAAGACGTCCAGCTCGCCCACCGTCTTGGCGGCGAGGACGCCCTCGATCCGCTCGGCATGTTCGTCGGCGGTCAGCCGTCCCTCGGCCAAGGCCTCGCGGAGAATCTCGGCGATGCGATCACGGTCGGCGTCCGAGGCACGCAGCTCGGCGACAGGTGCTTCGGTGTGCTTCTGAAGGTCCACGGAAGCAGCGTACCGAAACGCGATAGATCGCGACTAGGGGCTGTGGAAAACCCCGGCGTGTCGAACTGAGCCTTACCTCACAGGTTCCGTGTCGGCGGCAGGTTCTACGCTGGTGAGGCCCGCCAGCGTCGGCGGGCGCCGTCCGTCAGAGTGAGGAATGGGCTGAGATGCCTGAGTTCGCGTACACCGATCTGCTCCCCCAGGGAGAGGACACCACCCCGTACCGGCTGGTGACGTCCGAGGGCGTCTCCACCGTCGAGGGCCCGGACGGGCGGACGTTCCTCAAGGTGGAGCCGGAGGCACTGCGCAAGCTGGCCGAGGAGGCCATCCACGACATCCAGCACTACCTGCGCCCCGCCCACCTCGCCCAGCTCCGCCGCATCATCGACGACCCGGAGGCGAGCTCGAACGACAAGTTCGTCGCCCTGGACCTGCTGAAGAACGCGAACATCGCGGCGGCCGGCGTGCTCCCGATGTGCCAGGACACCGGCACGGCGATCGTCATGGGCAAGCGCGGGCAGAACGTGCTGACGGAGGGCGGCGACGAGGAGGCGCTGAGCCGCGGCATCTACGACGCCTACACCAAGCTCAACCTGCGCTACTCGCAGATGGCTCCGCTCACCATGTGGGAGGAGAAGAACACCGGCTCCAACCTGCCGGCCCAGATCGAGCTGTACGCGACGGACGGCGGCGCCTACAAGTTCCTGTTCATGGCGAAGGGCGGCGGCAGCGCCAACAAGTCCTTCCTCTACCAGGAGACGAAGGCCGTCCTGAACGAGGCCTCCATGATGAAGTTCCTGGAGGAGAAGATCCGTTCGCTCGGTACGGCCGCCTGCCCGCCGTACCACCTGGCGATCGTCGTCGGCGGCACCAGCGCCGAGTACGCGCTGAAGACCGCGAAGTACGCCTCCGCGCACTACCTGGACGAGATCCCGGCGGAGGGCTCGGAGCTCGGACACGGCTTCCGCGACAAGGACCTCGAGCAGAAGGTCTTCGAGCTGACGCAGAAGATCGGCATCGGCGCGCAGTTCGGCGGCAAGTACTTCTGCCACGACGTCCGGGTCGTCCGTCTCCCCCGCCACGGCGCGTCCTGCCCGGTCGCCATCGCCGTCTCCTGCTCGGCCGACCGCCAGGCCGTCGCGAAGATCACCGCCGAGGGCGTCTTCCTGGAGCAGCTGGAGACCGACCCGGCGCGCTTCCTGCCGGAGACGACGGACGAGCACCTCGAGTCGGACGGCGACGTCGTCAAGATCGACCTGAACCAGCCGATGGACACGATCCTCGCCGAGCTGACGAAGTACCCGGTCAAGACCCGCCTGTCCCTCACCGGCCCGCTGGTCGTCGCCCGTGACATCGCGCACGCCAAGATCAAGGAGCGGCTGGACGCGGGCGAGGAGATGCCGCAGTACCTGAAGGACCACCCGGTGTACTACGCGGGCCCGGCGAAGACCCCCGAGGGCTACGCCTCCGGTTCCTTCGGCCCGACGACGGCCGGCCGCATGGACTCCTACGTGGAGCAGTTCCAGGCGGCGGGCGGCTCCAAGGTGATGCTCGCCAAGGGCAACCGGTCGAAGCAGGTCACCGACGCGTGCAACGCGCACGGCGGCTTCTACCTCGGCTCCATCGGCGGCCCGGCCGCCCGCCTCGCCCAGGACTGCATCAAGAAGGTCGAGGTCCTGGAGTACGAGGAGCTGGGCATGGAGGCGGTCTGGAAGATCGAGGTCGAGGACTTCCCGGCGTTCATCGTCGTGGACGACAAGGGCAACGACTTCTTCACCGACCCTGCCCCCCAGCCGACGTTCACCTCGATCCCGGTCCGGGGCCCCGGGCTGGCGTAAGCCCCGCCCCCATCCCCCGGCGGCCCCAAGCATCTGATGGGGCCGCCCGCGGGGAGGCGGCCCCATCCCGCCCGCCCCCAAAAACGGCTCACCGGTTGCCGCTCGGTGTGGCCGCCCCTGGATGATTGGCAGATTTGTGCCATCCACCCAGCCCGATCACGCCCCTGAACTGCGCCTTGCCGAGACGCACCTGGAACAAATCTGCCAATCTCCGGCTGCCGGACCGACCCGGCGGGGGCGCTGCGCCCCCGCTCCCGTGCGGCTCCCTGCGTCCGATACCTCACTCAGCGTGACGAACGGAACAACCCGGCGTGCCCGATCGCTATTACCGCCATGAGCGACAGCAACTACCGCATCGAGCACGACTCCATGGGCGAGGTCCGCGTCCCCGCCGGCGCGAAGTGGCGGGCCCAGACGCAACGCGCCGTCGAGAACTTCCCCATCTCCGGACAGCGCATCGAACGCGCCCACATCGAAGCCCTCGCGCGCATCAAGGGCGCCGCCGCCAAGGTGAACGCCCGGCTCGGTGTGCTCGACAAGGAGATCGCCGAGGCGATCCAGGAGGCGGCGGCCGAGGTCGCCGAGGGGAAGTGGGACGAGCACTTCCCCATCGACGTCTTCCAGACCGGCTCCGGCACCTCGTCCAACATGAACACCAACGAGGTCATCGCCACCCTGGCCACCGAGCGGCTCGGCCGTGACGTGCATCCGAACGACCACGTCAACGCCTCCCAGTCCTCCAACGACGTCTTCCCCTCCTCCATCCACATCGCCGCCACCGCCGCCGTCACCCACCAGCTGATCCCCGCCCTCGACCACCTCGCCGCCTCCCTGACCCGCAAGTCCGAGGAGTTCGCCGACGTCGTGAAGTCCGGGCGGACTCACCTCATGGACGCCACCCCCGTGACGCTCGGTCAGGAGTTCGGCGGATACGCGGCCCAGATCCGTTACGGTGTCGAGCGGCTGAAGGCCTCCCTCCCCCGGCTCGCCGAACTCCCCCTCGGCGGCACCGCCGTCGGCACCGGCATCAACACCCCGCCCGGCTTCTCCGCCGCCGTCATCCAGGAGGTCGCACAGGTCACCGGGCTGCCGCTGACCGAGGCCCGGGACCACTTCGAGGCGCAGGGTGCCCGGGACGGGATCGTGGAGACCAGCGGGCAGCTCAGGACCATCGCCGTCGGGCTGACGAAGATCGCCAACGATCTGCGCTGGATGTCCTCCGGACCGCGCACCGGGCTCGCCGAAATCCGCCTGCCCGACCTCCAGCCGGGGTCGTCCATCATGCCGGGCAAGGTCAATCCGGTGGTCCCGGAGGCCGTGTTGATGGTCGCCGCCCAGGTCATCGGCAACGACGCCACGATCGCCACCGCCGGCGCCGCCGGGAACTTCGAGCTGAACGTCATGCTGCCGGTCATCGCCAAGAACGTGCTGGAGTCGATCCGGCTGCTCGGCAACGTCTCCCGGCTGCTGGCCGACCGGACGGTCGACGGCATCACCGCCGACCGCGAACGGACCCGCGAGTACGCGGAGTCGTCCCCTTCCGTCGTCACCCCGCTGAACAAGTACATCGGCTACGAGGAGGCCGCGAAGGTCGCCAAGAAGTCCCTCGCCGAGCGGAAGACGATCCGGGAGGTCGTGCTGGAGGGCGGGTACGTCGAGCGCGGCGACCTGACCCTGGAACAGCTCGACGAGGCCCTGGACGTCCTGCGGATGACGCATCCGTAACCACGAGCGAACACTTCCGGCCAGCCATCACCGGACCGGCCGGAACCGTGACGTGCACCGCAGCGTCGTATGCCTACGGCACCTAAAATCTGTCCATGACGGACGACGGAGCGATGACACGCGTGGACGCGGCGGGCACGGGAGGCACCGGACCTGCGGCCGGCTGGACCCCGGGGACCCAGATCCTGTGGCGCTACCGGCAGAACGCCGGCCGGCGCATCCACATCGCCCGGCCTGTCACCGTCGTCCGTGACGACGCCGAACTGCTCGCCGTGTGGATGGCCCCCGGCACCGAGTGTGTGAAGCCGGTCCTCGCCGACGGCACGCCCGTGCATCTGGAGCCGCTCCAGTCCCGCTACACCAAGCCGCGCTCGGTGCAGCGGGACCGCTGGTTCGGCACCGGGGTGCTGAAGCTGGCCCAGCCCGGCCGGCCCTGGTCGGTGTGGCTGTTCTGGGAGCCGGGCTGGCGGTTCAAGAACTGGTACGTCAATCTGGAGCAGCCCCTGTGCCGTTGGGCGGGCGGGGTGGACTCCGAAGACTACTTCCTGGACATCTCCGTGCACCCCGACCGCAGCTGGCACTGGCGCGACGAGGACGAGTTCGCGCAGGCCCAGCGGGACGGGCTGATGGACGCGGCCACCGCCGAGCGGGTGCGGGCGGCCGGGCGGGACGCGGTCGAGGTGATCGAGGCCTGGGGGGCGCCGTTCTCGGACGGCTGGCAGCACTGGCGCCCGGACCCGTCCTGGGCGGTACCTTCTCTCCCCGATGACTGGGACCGTACGCCCGCGCACGTGTCCTCATGAGACCCTTGATGCGCCCCCGGGCAAGAAACGTAGGATCGTCCTCCGCAAGGGCGCACAAGTGCAACTCCCGGAGCATGTGCCGGGCTTGACCGATCGTCACCGAGGGGCGGCAGCACGTGAGCGAGGGGCACCAGGGCACAGGAACCACCTCTGACCACGCGGGAATTCCGTTCCTGGGACACGTATTGCGGGTATCGGGACTTCTGCGGGAGCAACTGCGCGCCCGACGCGCAGTGACGTACGGATGGATGCGACACGCGTGACGGAGCAGCCCACCTCCTTCGAGCGCCGCCAGGGCGCCGACCCCGCGGAGGGCCGCGGGGCGCTCCTGCGTGCCCCGGAGCCTGCCGCCACCGCGGCCCTACCGGTGCAGGCGGCCCGGGCGGAGGGCGCGTCCTCCGGACCGGGCACAGCCAGGCCCTGTGGCCAGGGAAAGGACGGCAAGGGGATTCATCCCCCGGTCGGCAAGGGGAAGGAGCCCCCAGTCAACGGCCCCGAGCACTCCCAGCCCGCCACCACCGAACCCGGTGCGCACCGCCCGCGCCCCGCGCCGGAGGCCACCCCGTCGCGCCCCGCGCCGGAGGTCATCCCGCCGCAGCCCGGCGCCGAGCAGGAGCGGGCGCCGGGCGGTCAGGAGCGCCGTACCGGGCGCGGCCTGCCGCCGGGCCGGCCGATGCCGATGCGGCGCGACGGCGACCGGCTGAGATTCGTGGGCGCGGCCACCCGGCGGATCGCGCGCGGACTGGACCTGGACGAGATCGTGATGGGGCTGTGCCGGGCGACCGTGCCGACCTTCTCGGACGCGATCCTGGTCTATCTGCGCGACCCGCTGCCGGTCGGCGACGAGCGGCCCACCGGACCGGTGGTGCTGCGGCTGCGCCGTACCGACCGGATACCGGAGGACCGGGACACCGACGGTGTGCTGCTGCCGCCCGCGTTCGACCCCGAGCCGGAGCCGAGCGCGCTGGCCGAGCTGTCGTCGCTCACCACCGAGCTGTGCGAGGTGCGCCCGGGCGGCGCGCTGAACGAGGTGCTGCGCGGGGTGCGGCCGGTGTTCGCCGAGTCGCCCGCCGCCCGGGCCGCGCTGCCCGAGCTGCTCGGCGAGTGCGCCGAGACGGTCGTACCGTCCGGGCAGCACGCGATCCTCGCGCCGCTGCGCGGCCGGCGCCGGGTGATCGGCGCGGCCCTGTTCCTGCGCCGCCCGGAGCGGCTGGCGTTCGAGGCCGACGACCTGCTGGTGGCGGCCCAGCTGGCCACGCACAGCGCGCTCGGCATCGACAAGGCGGTGCTGTACGGCCGTGAGGCGTACATCGCCGACGAGCTGCAGCGCACCATGCTGCCCGAGACCCTGCCCCGCCCGACCGGTGTGCGGCTCGCCTCCCGGTACCTGCCGGCGGCGGAGACCGCGCGGGTGGGCGGCGACTGGTACGACGCGATCCCGCTGCCCGGCAGCCGGGTCGCGCTGGTCGTCGGTGACGTCATGGGGCACTCCATGACCTCGGCGGCGATCATGGGCCAGCTGCGCACCACCGCGCAGACCCTGGCCGGGCTCGATCTGCCGCCGCAGGAGGTGCTGCACCACCTGGACGAGCAGGCGCAGCGGCTCGGCACGGACCGCATGGCGACCTGCCTGTACGCCGTCTACGACCCGGTGACGCACCGCATCACCATCGCCAACGCCGGCCATCCGCCGCCCGTGCTGCTGCACCTGGGCGGCCGGGCCGAGGTGCTGCGGGTGCCGCCGGGCGCGCCCATCGGGGTCGGCGGGGTCGACTTCGAGGCCGTCGAGCTGGACGCGCCCGCCGGGGCCACGCTGCTCCTCTACACCGACGGGCTGGTGGAGTCCCGGCTGCGGGACGTGTGGACCGGCATAGAGCAGCTGCGCGAAAAGCTCGCCGCGACCGCCCAGTTGACCGGTCCCGACCATCCGCCGCCCCTGGAAGCCCTGTGCGACGAGGTGCTGGACATGCTCGGGCCCGGCGACCGGGACGACGACATCGCGCTGCTTGCGGCCCGTTTCGACGGGATCGCGCCGAGCGATGTGGCGTACTGGCAGCTGGATCCGGAGGAGACGGCCCCCGGCCAGGCCCGCCGGCTGGCCCGGCGCGCGCTCGCCCGCTGGGACCTGGAGGACCTGTCGGACGCGGTGGAGCTGCTGGTCAGCGAGGTCGTGACGAACGCCGTACGGTACGCGTCCCGGCCGGTGACGCTGCGTCTGCTGCGCACGGACGTGCTGCGCTGCGAGGTCGGCGACGACGTGCCGCAGCTGCCGCGCCTTCGGCAGGCCCGGGCCACGGACGAAGGCGGGCGCGGCCTGTACCTGGTCAACAGGCTGGCCCGGCGCTGGGGCGCGACCCGGCTGAGCACCGGCAAGGTGGTGTGGTTCGAGCTGAACCGGGGCTGAGGCGGCCCGGCCCACGCGAAAGGGCGCCCGGGGACTCCCCAGGCGCCCTTTCGCGTGCGCGCTCCAACCGGCCTACCGGCCTACTGGCCGACGTTCCGGTTGCCGCCCGGATCGAGCGGGTTCTGCGTGATCTCGTCCGTCGGCGACTGCGTCGGCGTCTGGCTCGGGGTCTGCGTCGGCGTCTGCGTGGGCGTCCGGGACGGCGTCTGAGACGGCGTCCGGGACGGCGGCGCGGAGCTGGTCGGCGCCTTGCTGGTCGGCGTGTGCGACGGCGTCTGCGACGGGGTCTGGCTGTAGGTCGGGGTGTCCGTCGGCTGGACCGCCGCGCCCTGGGTGGTGTCCAGATCGAACTCGGCCTTGTCCGTCACGCCGAAGGTGTACGCCGCCCAGATCTGCGCTGGGAGGCCGCCGCCGTTGACGCGGGGCGGGATCAGACCGGTGGCGCCCGTCAGGGAGACGTGGGCCTTGGTCTTGGCGTCCTCGCCGAAGAGACCGACGGAGGTGACCAGGTCGGGCGTGTAGCCGGTGAACCAGGCGGACTTGTCCTCGTCGGAGGTACCGGTCTTGCCGGCCACCTGCTGGCCGTCGCGCAGCGGGTTGTCCGCCACGTGCGTCTTCGCCGTACCGTCGTCGACCACGCCGGTCAGCACCGAGGTCACGGAGTCGGCGGCGGTCCGGGTGATCACCGAGCCGCCGATCGGGCTGGGAATGTGCGCCTTACGGCCGCTCTGCTCGGCCGACTTGAGGATGCTCGGCGTCACCTTGTTGCCGTGGTTGTCGAGCGTGGCGTAGATCCCGGCCATCTCCAGCGGGCTGGCGCCCATGGAGCCGAGGGTCTGGGCGGGCACCGCCTGCATGCCCGTGGTGTCCATGCCGAGCTGCTTGGCCGTGCTCATCACCTTGCCCATGCCCACGTCCATGCCCATCTGCGCGAAGACGGAGTTGACGGAGTTGTTCATCGCCTGCTGGACGGTGATGGGGCCGTAGTCGTGGTCGTCCTCGTTCGGCGGGCCGAAGCCGACCTTGCTGCCGTGGTCCACGACCTGACGGCCGCTGGTGCCGTCGTAGACCGTGTTCGCGGTGATGGGCTTGCCGTCCTGCGTGGTGGCGCTGTTCTCGAGGGCGGCGGCGAGGATGACCGGCTTGAACGTCGAGGCGGGCTGGTAGTCCCGGCGGGTGGCGTTGTTGATGTAGTGCTCGAAGTAGTTGGTGCCGCCGTACAGGGCGACGATACTGCCGGTCTTCGGGTCCACCGAGACCGCGCCGGCCTGGACGGCGCTGTCCGCCTTGCGCTTCTTGGCGTCCAGTTTGGCGGTCAGCTGGGACTTGACCGCCTGCTCCAGCTTGGTCTGCTTCTTCTTGTCGATGTTCAGCGTGATGGTCCAGCCGCGGTCGACCACCTCGGCCTCCGCCTGGGAGCGGCTGATGTTCTCCTCCTCCATCAGGCGCTGTTCGAGCTGCTGGTTGGCGAGCTCGATCAGGTAGCCCTTCTGGCCCTCCTGGCCCGGCGCCGCCTTGGGCTCCTTGGGGTAGGGGAACCTCATGTCCTGCCGCTTGGCCGGGTCCAGCCAGTGCTGTTTGACCATGTTGTCCAGGACGTAGTTCCAGCGGGCCTGCACCAGCTTCTTGCCCGTGGGCGTCGCGACGGCCCAGTCGTACTGGCTCGGCGCCTGGAGGAGCGCGGCGAGGTAGGCGCCCTGCTGGACCGTCAGCTTCTCGGCGTCGGTGTGGTAGTAGGCCTGGGCGGCGGCCTGGATGCCGTAGGCGCCGCGGCCGTAGTAGCTGGTGTTGATGTAGCCGGCGAGGATCTGGTCCTTGGACAGCTTCTGGTCGACCTTCAAGGAGATGACCATCTCCTTGAGCTTGCGGCTGACGGTCTGGTTCTGGGTGAGGTAGTAGTTCTTGACGTACTGCTGGGTGATCGTGGAGCCGCCCTGGGCTCCGCGGCCCATCGCCGTGTTGTACAGACCGCGGGCCAGGCCTTTGAGGTCGATGCCGGAGTCCGTGTAGAAGGTCTTGTTCTCGGCGGCGACGAAGGTGTGCTGGACGTCCTTGGGCACGTTGGCCAGGTCCACGCTCTCGCGGTTGGTCTTGCCGACCCGGGCCATGATCGTGCCGTCGCTGTACTTGTAGATGTTGCTCTGCTGCTTGGCGAGGGCGTTGCCCTGGGGGATGTCCACGATCATGTAGAGGGCGATGAAGCCGCCGATGCCGAGCAGGCACAGCCCGAAGAACGTCCCGAGGATCTTCTTCCAGGTGAACAGCCGGCGTATGAAGCTCTTCGCGGGCTTGCCGCCCGCCGGTGCACCCGCCGTGGGGGCGGAGCGGCGGCGCCTGGGGGCCGCGCGGTGGCCACCGCGCTGTCGCGCTCGTCTCTCTTCCGCTCGTCCCATGGGTTCCTTCGCTCCGCTTCCGTCTCGGGGTCAACTCCGAAAGCTAACACCCGTCTATATGACAAAGGTCGTCCGATCCGCTCTTTTACGGACGTGACAATCAGCACCTGTTTCCAAGGGAACCGACGGTTCTGGAGGTCACCGGGTTGCTTCCACCCACAAAAGTGATATCGCTTGGTTAGATCAACGACAGGCAGCGGACCGGACCCGGATCTCCACCCGGGCGGCGGTCGAGCTGCGGGCGCGGGCGGAGGCGGCCGGGGTGCGGGTCGTGGAGTCGCGCTTCACGCCTCCCGCGTACGCTCCCGGGATCGCCTCGGCGATGCTCCGGCGGCAGCGGGCCGGTGCGGTCGTGGCCGCGCGGCGGCGGATCGTGGACGGCGCGGTCGCCATGGTCGAGGCGGCGCTCGGCCGGATCGTGGATGGGGATACCTCCCACGCCCTTGAGGCAGTGAGGGAGGACATCGTGGAACTGGACGAGGAGCGCAAGGTGGCGATGGTGTCCGACCCGATGGTGGTGCTGTGCGGCGGCCGGGCCCCGCAGCCGGTCCTCGGCACCGGGACGCTCTACCGGTGACGGACGCGGAGACTTCGAAGCGACGGCCGCGGCCGCGCAAGCAGGTGCTGCTGCGGCTGGACCCGTCGGTGTACGAGGCACTGGCGCGCTGGGCCGGGGACGAGCTGCGGTCGGCCAACGCGCGGATCGAGTTCGTGCTGCGCAAGGCGCTCGCGGAGGCGGGCCGGCTGCCGAAGGACGCCGGGCCTCTGCCGCGCAGGGGCAGGCCGCCTGTTTCGGAACCGTGACAATCGGCTCCCACCTGGACCGCCGTACAGCCCGCCATCATCTCCACACTCCGCGTATACATACGGCGTATACACCGTGTGTACAGTGCTGCGCATGTCCATCGGTCACACCCTCCTGGGACTCCTGGAGTCCGGCCCGCGGCACGGCTACGACCTGAAGCGGGCCTTCGACGAGAAGTTCGGTCACGACCGGCCGCTGCACTACGGCCAGGTCTACTCCACGATGTCGCGGCTGCTGAAGCACGGCCTTGTGGAAGTCGACGGGATCGAGGCCGGCGGCGGCCCCGAGCGCAAGCGGTACGCCATCACCGACGCCGGCGTCACGGACGTCGAGCGCTGGCTCGGCACCCCGGAGAAGCCCGAGGAGTACCTGCAGTCGACCCTGTACACCAAGGTCGTCCTCGCCCTCCTCACCCACCGCGACGCCGCCGTCATCCTCGACACCCAGCGCGCCGAGCACCTGCGCAGCATGCGGATCCTGACCGACCGCAAGCGCAAGGGCGACCTCGCGGACCAGCTGATCTGCGACCACGCGCTGTTCCACCTGGAGGCGGATCTGCGCTGGCTGGAACTGACCGCAGCGCGCCTCGACAAGCTCCGTGCGGCGGTGGCCGAGTGACTCCTCCCGCCGGCTCCCTGCTCACCGCCGAGAACCTGCGCAAGGCCTACGGCCCCACGGTCGCGCTCGACGGTGCCGAGTTCTCCATCCACCCCGGCGAGGTCGTCGCCGTCATGGGCCCCTCCGGCTCCGGCAAGTCGACCCTGCTGCACTGCCTCGCCGGCATCGTGCCGCCCGACTCCGGGTCCATCGTCTACAACGGCCGCGAACTGGCCGGCATGAGCGACACCGAACGCAGCGCGCTGCGCCGCTCCGAGTTCGGGTTCGTCTTCCAGTTCGGCCAGCTGGTGCCCGAGTTGACCTGCGTGGAGAACGTGGCGCTGCCGCTCAGGCTGAACGGCACCTCCCGCAAGCAGGCCGAGAAGGCCGCGCTCGCCTGGATGGAACGCCTGGAGGTGGACGACCTCGGGGGCAAGCGGCCCGGCGAGGTCTCCGGCGGCCAGGGGCAGCGCGTCGCGGTGGCGCGGGCGCTGGTCACCGGGCCCCGGGTGGTGTTCGCCGACGAGCCGACCGGCGCGCTCGACTCGCTGAACGGCGAGCGCGTGATGGAGCTGCTGACCGACGCGGCCCGCACCACCAACGCGGCCGTCGTCCTGGTCACGCACGAGCCCCGGGTGGCGGCCTACTCCGACCGCGAGATCGTCGTACGCGACGGGAAGTCCCGGGACATGGAGCGGGCCGTATGAACGCCCGCCCGTCACCCACCACCACCCCATCGGAGGCGCTTCGCGCCACCCCTTTCAATCCCAAGTGGTCCCGGGATCTCGGCATGGGGGTCCGGTTCGCCTTCACCGGTGGGCGCGAGGGCTGGGTCCGGATGCTGCTGACCGCGGTCGGTGTCGGCCTCGGCGTGGCGCTGCTGCTGCTGACGACCGCGATCCCGAACGCGCTGGCGGTACGGGACCAGCGCAACGAGGACCGCAACGACTACACCTACGGCCCGCACCTGCCGAAGGCCGCGAACACCCTGGTGATCTCCGACGCCGACACGACGTACCGCGGCTCGGACGTCCGCGGCCGGCTGGTGGAGCCGGAGGGGCCCCGGGCGCCGATCGCGCCGGGCCTGGCGAAGTACCCGGCACCGGGCGACATGGTGGTCTCCCCCGCGCTGAAGACGCTGCTCGGCTCCGCCGACGGCAAGCTGCTGCGTGAGCGGCTGCCGTACCGGATCGTCGGGACGATCGGCGAGCCCGGGCTCATCGGCTCCCACGAACTCGCCTACTACGCCGGTGCGAAGGACCTGGCCCCGCGCATCAACGGCTGGCAGACGGCCCGGATCACCCACTTCGGGCCTTCGCGGTCGTCCCAGCAGGAGGGGCTGGACCCGGTGCTGATCCTGCTGGTGCTGGTGGTCTTCGTGGTGCTGCTGATGCCGGTCGCGGTGTTCATCGCCACGGCCGTGCGGTTCGGCGGCGAGCGGCGCGACCGCAGGCTGGCCGCGCTGCGGCTGGTGGGCTCCGACAGCCGGATGACCCGGCGGATCGCGGCGGGCGAGGCGCTCGCCGGATCGCTGGTCGGGCTGGTCTTCGGCACCGGCTTCTTCCTGCTCGGCCGGCAGCTGGCGGCCTCGGTCGAGATCATGGGCGTCAGCGTGTTCCCCAGCTATCTCAACCCCTCCCCGGCGCTGGCCGCCCTGGTCGCGGTCGCCGTTCCGGCGGCGGCGGTCCTGGTCACGCTGTTCGCGCTGCGCGGGGTGGTCATCGAACCGCTGGGCGTGGTCCGTACGGCCAAGCCCGCCCGCCGCCGGCTGTGGTGGCGGCTGCTGCTGCCGCTGGGCGGACTGGCCTGCCTCGCGCCGATGATCGGCCAGGGCCGGAGCAACGGCACCTTCAACGAGTACCTGGTGATCGGCGGCGTCCTGCTGCTGCTGGTCGGCGTCACCGCGCTGCTGCCCTGGGTCGTGGAGGCGGTGGTGGCCCGGCTGGGCCTGGGCGGGGTGGCCTGGCAACTGGCCGTTCGGCGGCTGCAGTTGAGCAGCGGTTCGGCGGCCCGCATGGTCAACGGCATCGCGGTCGCGGTGGCCGGGGCGATCGCGCTGCAGATGCTGTTCGCGGGCGTCCAGGGCGACTACACGAAGTCCACCGCGCGGGACACCGACCGCATCCAGATGCAGGTCAACCTGCCACGGGGGCTGCCCTTCGTGCCGGCCGCCGGGAAGTTCGCCTCGACGAAGGGGGTGCGCAAGGCCACCGCGCTCGGCAGCACCGAACTGGGCGACCGGCGCTGGACCCCCGACCACGGGCCGGAGAACACGCTGAGCCTCACCGTCGGCACCTGCGCCTCCCTGCGTGAGGTGGCCCGGCTGACGTCCTGCCACGACGGGGACGTCTTCACGGTCAAGGGCGGGAAACGGGACGCCGACGTGGACAAGCTCGCCCGGCCGGGCCTGAGGCTCCACCTCAACACGAGCGACGGCACGGGCGCCGGACCGGACGTCGTCTGGACCGTGCCGCACGGGATGAAGCAGGCCCGCGCGATCACCGGGCCGGGCGGGACCAGGGACAGCGAGGTGCTGATGACGCCGGCCGCGCTGTCCGGCCGGATGATCAGCGCGCTGACCGGATCGGTGTACCTCAAGCTCGACGAGTCGGTGCCGGACGTGCACGACCGCGTCCGCAACACGGCGGCGCGGATCGACCCGCTCGCGGACGCGATGGTGTGGTCGGCCACCGAGGAGTCGAACAAGTTCACCTCCATCCGCACCGGAACGTTCGTCGGCGCCGTCTGTGTGCTGGCGCTGATCGGGGCGAGCCTGCTGGTGTCCCAGCTGGAGCAGTTGCGCGAGCGGCGCAAGCTGCTGTCGTCGCTGGTCGCCTTCGGTACCCGGCGGCGCACGCTGAGCATGTCGGTGCTGTGGCAGACGGCGATCCCCATCGCGCTGGGCCTGCTGCTCGCCTCGGCCGTCGGGCTGACGCTGGGCGGGGTGCTGCTGAAGATGGTGGGCGCGACGGTGAGCGTGGACTGGCCGAGCGTGCTGTCGATGGCCGGCGCCGGCGCGGCGGTGGTCGTCACGGTCACGCTGCTGAGCCTGCCGCCGCTGCTGCGGCTGATGCGGCCCGAGGGCCTGCGGACCGAGTAGCGGCGCGACGTCGGAGCGCGGTCGGCCGTGGGCCCCTCCCACCCGGGGGTCCACGGCCGGTGCCTCACAGGCTGTGCTCCCGCACCACCCTCCGGGCCTGGGCGAACAGCATGCCGACGTTCACCGAGCGAGCCGATCACATCGCTTTGTTCGACACTCATTTGATCGATCGGCGGGCTCAGGCGTCCGGGTCGAGCACCCGCACCGGCAGCGAGCGCAGTGCCCCGCGCAGGGCCGCCGCCAGCTCCTCGTACTCGGCGGACCGGGCCGCGCCCGCGCGCATGGCGAAGGCGACCCGACGGCTCGGGGCCGGCTCGGCGAAGTAGCCGGTGAGGAGCCGGCTGCTGCGGTTGGTCTCCAACTCCAGGGCGGTACGCGGCAACAGGGTGCAGCCGAGGCCACCCGCGACCAGCTGCACCAGCGTGGACAGGCCGGCGGCGGTCGTGGTCACCGGGGCGTCCGCGCGGCCCGCCTCCCGGCAGATGTCGAGGGCCTGGTCGCGCAGGCAGTGGCCCTCGTCCAGGAGCAGCAGGTTGAGCTCCCTCAGCGCCTCGCGCGGGATGCCCTCGCGGCCGCCGAGCCAGTGGTCGAGCGGGGTGACGAGCGCGAAGTCCTCGTCGAACAGCGGAAGTTCGACGACCCCGGGCACACCGAGCGGCACCGCCAGCAGCAGCAGGTCGAGACGGCCGGAGTTCAGGCCGTCGATCAGGCTGGCGGTCTGCTCCTCGTGCACCTGGAAGTCGAGGTGCGGATAGCGCTCGTGGACCAGCCGCAGCACGGCCGGCAGCAGGTACGGCGCGACCGTGGGGATCACCCCGAGGCGCAGGACGCCCGTGAACGGCGCCCGGACCGCCTCGGCCTCCTCCAGCAGCGCCCCGACCGCGTCCAGCACCGCCTTCGCCCGCAGGGCCAGCCGCTCACCGGCGGGCGAGAGCAGCACCTTGCGCGTCGTACGCTCGAGGAGGGTCACCCCGAGGGTCTCCTCCAGCGCCGAGACCGCGCCCGACAGGGCGGGCTGGCTCATCCCGATGGCGGCCGCCGCGTCCCTGAAGTGCAGATGCTCGGCGACGGCGGCGAAGGCACGCAGCTGTGCGAGGCTCGGCTGCCTTCGCTTGCCGTTACTCATGGCCACTGATAACTACCTCCGATCAACACGACCGAGTGTAGCTATTTCACTAATCAATGCACCCTGTGCCAACATCGACAGCGTCCAACCCATGGGAAAGATTCTCAAAAGGAGCCTTTCCTCGCTGCAAGGAGAGCGTGTGCTCACTGTCGGTGACAAGTTCCCCGAGTTCGAACTGACCGCCTGCGTCTCGCTGGAGAAGGGCAAGGAGTTCGAGCAGATCCACCACAAGTCCTACGAGGGCAAGTGGCTGGTCGTGTTCGCATGGCCGAAGGACTTCACCTTCGTCTGCCCGACCGAGATCGCCGCGTTCGGGAAGCTGAACGACGAGTTCGCCGACCGCGACGCCCAGATCCTCGGCTTCTCCGGTGACTCCGAGTTCGTCCACCACGCCTGGCGCAAGGACCACCCGGACCTGACCGACCTGCCGTTCCCGATGATGGCCGACTCCAAGCACGAGCTGATGCGCGACCTGGGCATCGAGGGCGAGGACGGCTTCGCGCAGCGCGCCGTCTTCATCGTCGACCCGAACC
Source organism: Streptomyces sp. NPDC050743 (assembly GCF_044456925.1). Lineage (NCBI taxonomy): Bacteria > Bacillati > Actinomycetota > Actinomycetes > Kitasatosporales > Streptomycetaceae > Streptomyces > Streptomyces sp. NPDC050743. Next base: position 112,278 of record NZ_JBITGJ010000007.1, on the reverse strand, counting down.
GCGAGATCCAGTTCACCATGGTCACCGCCGGTTCCGTGGGCCGTAACCCCAAGGAGGTCCTGCGGGTCCTGGACGCCCTGCAGACCGACGAGCTGTGCCCGTGCAACTGGACCAAGGGCGAGGACACCCTGGACCCGGTCGCGCTGCTGGCTGGTGAGTGACCCATGTCGCTCGACTCGCTGAAGTCCCGGGTCCCGGACTACGCCAAGGACCTGAAGCTCAACCTGGGCTCGGTCATCGGCAACTCCGACCTGCCGGCGCAAGCGCTGTGGGGCACGGTGCTGGCGACCGCCATCGCCTCCCGTTCCCCGATCGTGCTGCGTGAGCTGGAGCCGGAGGCGAAGGCGAACCTCTCGCCGGAGGCGTACACGGCCGCCAAGTCCGCCGCCGCGATCATGGCGATGAACAACGTCTTCTACCGGACGCGTCACCTGCTGTCCGACCACGAGTACGGCACCCTGCGCGCGGGTCTGCGGATGAACGTCATCGGCAACCCGGGCGTGGAGAAGGTCGACTTCGAGCTGTGGTCGTTCGCGGTCTCCGCGATCAACGGCTGCGGCATGTGCCTGGACTCGCACGAGCAGGTGCTGCGCAAGGCGGGCGTGGAGCGCGAGGTCGTCCAGGAGGCGTTCAAGATCGCCTCGGTGATCCAGGCGGTCGGCGTCACCCTCGACGCCGAGGCCGTGCTGGCCGAGTAAGCGGCTCTGCGAAGGCCCCGCTCACCCTTGGTGGGCGGGGTCTTCGGCGTTCTGAGCGACGGGCTCGTCCGCGGCGGCCTTCTGCCGCTGGAGTTCCTCCGAATACTGCCGGAGATACCCGACCACCGTGTTCGTCACCGCCACCAGCGGTACGGCCACCACCGCGCCGCCGATGCCGGCCACCATGCCGCCGGCGGCGACCGTGAGGACGACGGCCAGCGGGTGGACGCGGACCGCGCGGCCCAGGATGAACGGCTGCAGGACGTGGCCCTCGATCTGCTGGACCGCGAGGACGACCACCAGGGTCATGACCGCCGTGAAGACGCCCTGGGTGACCAGCGCCACGATCACCGCGAGCGCGCCGGAGGCGACCGCGCCGACGAGCGGGATGAACGAGAACAGGAAGATGAAGACGGCCAGCGGGACAGCCATCGGCACGTCCAGGAAGTAGATGCCGATGCCGATGAAGATCGCGTCGATCAGGGCGACCAGGACCGTGCCGCGCACGTACGCCGTCAGGGTGCGCCAGGCGCGCGGACCGGCGCCGGCCACGCCCGGGCGGGCCGCGGCGGGCACCAGCCTCAGGAACCACTCCCAGATGCGCTTGCCGTCGTAGAGCAGGAACAGCGTTGAGAAGAACACCAGCAGGATGCCGGTGAGGGTCTCGATGATGACCTGAACGCCCTCCAGGCCCGCCGACGTTATCTGGTCGGCGTTGGCGCCGATCGCCTCGCGGAGGTTCTTGGCGATCTGGTTGATCTGCTTGTCGGTGACGTGGAAGGGGCTCTTCAGCAGCCAGTCGCGCAGGTCGTCGATGCCGGACTGGATCTGGGTGGAGAGCGTGTCGATGTTCTCCATCACCTGCCAGGTCACGAACCAGCCCATCAGCCCTATGACGACGAACCCGCTGATCGCGGTGAGCGCGGTGGCCGGGCCGCGCGGCACTCCGCGGCGGGTGAGCCGGGCGACCGTCGGCTGGAGCAGTGCGGTGACGAGCAGGGCGATGACGAAGGCGAACACCACCAGCTGGATCGCGCTGATGACCCGCATCAGGATCCAGAGGGTGCCGGCGAGGACCAGCATGCGCCAGCCGGCCTCGGCCGCGACCCGCACGCCCCAGGGCACGGCCTCGGCGGGGTCGGGGCGGTGGCCGGAGGCCGCGGGTGCGGGCCGGCGCGCGGGCGGTACGGCGGCTTCGGCGACGGGGTCGGGGCCGGCGGCGGGCTGCGACGGGACCGGCGGGGCGACCGAGGGATCCGGGGCGGTCTCGCGCTCCACCTCCGCCCGGCGCTCGTCCAGGCGCTCGCTCATCTCGGTGAGACCGGCACCGAGCCTGCCGAGCCACCCTGGCACTCGCGACATGATCCGTCCTCTTCCCCCGCGTCCCCGCGTGCTCGCCACCTCTCCTCCCCCCAGGAGGCGTTGGGTACGACCGTACAGGGCGAAAGCCCCTCCCCTAAGGACGGGGAGGGGCTGCGCGAGGTTGAGTCCGACCGGCGGTGACCGGACGGGCCTAGTACCAGTGGTTGGCCGACCAGAACGACCAGGCCTGGCAGGGGCTGCCGTACCGGCTGTTCATGTAGTTGAGGCCCCACTTGATCTGGGTGGCGGGGTTGGTCCGCCAGTCGGCGCCGGCCGAGGCGTACTTGCCGGCGGGCAGGGCCTGGAAGAGGCCGTAGGCACCGGAGGAGGCGTTGGTCGCCTGGTAGTTCCAGCTGGACTCGTGGTCCACGATGTTGCTGAAGCACTGGAACTGGTCGGCCGCCACCATCTGACGCGCCATCGCCTGGATCTGCGCGACGCTGTAGCTGCTCTGGACGGGGAAGCTGGAGGAGTCGCGGGCGCTGTCGCGGCTGGCCGCGGCCTTCGCCTCGGCGCGCTCCTTGGCCTCCTTGGCCGCCTTCTCGGCCGCCGCCTTCTTCGCGATGGCGGTCTCGGCAGCGGCCTTGCGGGCCGCCTCCTCGGCGTCCTTCTTGGCACTCGCGTCCGCGGCGATGGCCTGGGCGTCGGCCTGCTGCGTCAGGGACGCGGACTGGACCTGCGCCTGCTGACCCGCGGGTATGTCTGCGAGGAGCGTGGTGTCGGCTGCCGTCGCCTCGGCGTCGTTGTTGTTCTGCGCGACGCTGCCCGAGGCAACTCCGACGACGCTTCCGACGGCGGTGACCGCGGTGGCCGAGGCCACTGCGAATCCCCGGACCGAAATCCGGCTCACACGGTTTCCTTCCAGCATCGCCCGCTTCGGTGACCCTGGCGGACGCAATCGTGCCCCTGACACTGGCCTCCCAACTGCGGGGTCACGGGAGGCGCGGGCCCGGTGGGCAACCCCCCTTCCGGGGAGCGCCGCGTGGTGCTCGGGCGGCATACGACGAACTCTATGGAGTTGGTGGTGCTTCTGTGGTGCTGTACCGCTGGGGGTACAGGTGTGTCGTATGCGGGGCCTGACAGGACTGAGACTCTGCCGTAACCGGTCGCCGGGTGGCAATTCTGCGTTGCGTGTGAAAGGTCACATCCCGTTTGCCCCTGAGGATTTCCGGAAAGCTCTACACGCCAAGGCGCCGCCCGGCTAGGCTCTGGGCCTTTGCCGGACGGCGCCAACTGCCGTGCGGGTGAGTCAGATGTGACCGTCCTCCAGCATTTCGGTCACAAGCGCCGCGATCTGGGACCTCTCGGACCGAGTCAGCGTGACGTGCGCGAAGAGGGGATGCCCCTTCAGCTTCTCCACGACGGCGACCACTCCGTCATAGCGGCCGACGCGCAGATTGTCCCTTTGCGCCACGTCATGGGTCAGAACAACCCGTGAATTCGCGCCGATTCGGGACAGAACAGTGAGAAGCACATTCCGTTCGAGCGACTGCGCCTCGTCCACGATCACGAACGCGTCGTGCAGCGAGCGGCCGCGGATGTGGGTGAGCGGGAGAACCTCCAGCATCCCGCGCGCGGTGACCTCCTCGATGACCTCGCGGCTGGTGACCGACGACAGCGTGTCGAAGACGGCCTGCGCCCACGGGCTCATCTTCTCCGCCTCGGTGCCCGGCAGATAGCCCAACTCCTGCCCGCCGACCGCGTACAGCGGCCGGAACACCATGACCTTCTGGTGCTGGCGGCGCTCCAGGACCGCCTCCAGGCCCGCGCACAGCGCCAGCGCCGACTTGCCGGTGCCGGCCCGGCCACCCATCGAGACGATCCCGACGTCCGGGTCGAGCAGCAGGTCGAGCGCGATGCGCTGCTCGGCGCTGCGGCCCTTGATGCCGAACGCCTCCCGGTCGCCGCGCACCAGGCGGACGTTGCCCTCGGCGGTGATCCGGCCGAGCGCCTTGCCGCGCTCGGAGTGGATGGTCAGCCCGGTGTGCACCGGCATCCCGGCGGCCTCGGGGACGTAGAGATGGCCTTCCTCGAAGAGGATGTCCACCTGCTCGCCGGAGAGCGTCAGTTCGGACATTCCGGTCCAGCCGGAGTTCTCCGTGATGGCGAGTTCGGCGCGGTACTCCTCGGCGAGCAGACCGACGGAGGACGCCTTGATCCGCAGCGGCAGGTCCTTCGAGACGACGGTGACGTCGTACCCCTCGGCCTGCAGGTTGCGGGCCACCGCGAGGATGCGGGAGTCGTTGTCCCCCAGGCGGTAGCCGGTGGGCAGCACGCTGGGGTCCGAGTGGTTGAGCTCGACACGGACGGTCCCGCCCAGCTCCCCGATCGGGATGGGGGCGTCGAGGCGACCGTTCTTCACCCGGTAGTCGTCCAGCAGGCGCAGGGCCTGGCGGGCGAAGTAGCCGAGTTCCGGATGGTGCCGCTTGGCCTCCAGTTCCGTGACCACCACAATGGGGAGCACGACCTCGTGCTCGTCGAAGCGGGTCAGGGCGTTCGGGTCGGCCAGCAGGACGCTGGTGTCGAGAACATAGGTGCGCCGGTCTGGCTTGTGGCGCTTTGTGCTGGTCACCACGGAAGGACGTACCCCCTCGGATGAGGTCGGGGAGCGACGAGATCGAGCTGGACCGGTCGTCGGCCGCCCTGCGCGGGCCGAGAACCGGCCCTCCGCCTCTTCGTCCGCGCGTGGACCGCACGATCGGGCTGGTGCAAAGGGCCTCCCGGGCGGACGGCCCCGTGCCGCCCGCTGAGATCCGACACCCGTGGTTCGGGTGTCGACCTGTTTGGCTTATGCCCTCGAACATGCACCGCCATGCAAAAGCGGCCATCGGCGTGCCGGTGAACTCCTTGTTACATCCTGACAAATCGTGGGTATGCGAACGCCCCGCTGCCTTGGCGGCCAGCGGGGCGTGCGTCGGGGCTCAGCCGCCGTAACGCCGGTGACGTGCGGCGTAGTCGCGCAGGGCGCGCAGGAAGTCGACCTTCCGGAAGGCGGGCCAGAAGACCTCGCAGAAGTAGTACTCGGAGTGCGCGGTCTGCCACAGCATGAATCCGGACAGCCGCTGCTCGCCGCTGGTGCGGATGACGAGGTCCGGGTCGGGCTGGGCGCCGGTGTAAAGGTGACGGCCGATCATGTCGATGTCGACGGAGTCGGCGAGGTCCTCCATCGCCACGCCCTTGTCGTGGGCGTCGAGCAGCATGGAGCGCACGGCGTCGGCGATCTCCTGCCGGCCGCCGTAGCCGATGGCCACGTTGACGAGTATGCCGTCGATGTGGGCGGTGGCCTCCTCGGCCTCCTTCAGCGTGCGCTGCATGCCGCCGGGCAGCAGGTCCATCGTGCCGACGTGGTGCACACGCCAGCGGCCGTCGGCGGCGAGCGTGCGGACGACGTCCTCGATGATGCCGAGCAGCGGGACGAGTTCCTCCTGCGGCCGGTCGAAGTTGTCCGTGGACAGCAGCCACAGGGTGACGACCTCGACGTCGGTCTCGGTGCACCAGCCGAGGAACTCCTCGATCTTGTCCGCACCGGCCCGGTGGCCGTGGACGGTGGTGGAACCGGACGCCTTCGCCCAGCGGCGGTTGCCGTCCATGATGACGCCGATGTGCTTGGGCACCTGAGCGTGGTCGAGGTGGCCCTCCACCCGGCGTGCGTAGAGCCTGACGAGCAGGCTGCGCAGGTTGTCGCGCAGGTTCACGTGGCCCTCCGGGGGTTTGGCATGGGGGGTTCGGTGCGTAAGGGTGCCCGAGCCGTTGAGCCTACCCCCGCCGGGGGCCTGGTTCTGGTTCGGGGTTTGGGGATCGGGGTTCGGGGGCTTGGGGTTTCGGCCGTCTGGTGCGGGTCCGTGGGGGCTTGTCGCGCCCACACGGCTCAGCCGCGTGTCGAGCGCGGCCCCGCACCCCTTGTGCGAGGACGCGGGGCGGGCACCGAGCGGTTCCCGGGTTCCCCCTCGATGGACCCAGCCGGTGTTCCCTTCGAAGCGCCGCCCGGTGACGGGAACGAAAAACGGGCCGGTCCGTGGGGGGGAGACGGACCGGCCCGAGGGGGGGTTTCCACCATAACCCTTCGTAAGGGATCGTGGGTGCATCGGCGAGACACAACTACTCTCCGGAATCGTCCGGCGACGCCCCGATGAGTGCGGAACGCTGGATTCAGGGGTGTCTCATGGCCGGTTCACAGCGGAATCCCAGGCAAAACCGATCGGATACGAAATGATTCGGAGGGATCTGGACCGGTTTACGCCATCTTGGGGATATGTCGGCACGTTGCTCCGGGGTCCCCCCGACGGACTACCCGGTCAGCGAACGGCGACTTGACGGCTCCGTTGCGGCCGCCCGGGAACATCGCCCGGTTTCACGGCACCGCGCAGCCCCCTCCACTGCGCGGTGCCGCCCGCGCGTGTTTGCCTGCGCGAATTACCTTGGTCTGAACTTATGTGACGGATGAGGCCGATGTGAACCGCATCGGATAACGATGTGGAAACCGTTGGTAAACCGCGGGTGAATCAGCCGGGCTTGCGGACGTCGAAGAGATGCCGGGTGCTGTGCGCCACGAACGGCCCCTCCTTCGCGATCCGCTCGTGCAGCGCGCGCAGTTGGGGCTCGTACGCCTCCACCGTGAAGCCCGGGACCATCCACACCACCTTGCGCAGGAAGTGGACGACGGCGGCGATGTCGTGGAACCCCATCCGCAACCGCTCCGCCCGCAGCCCGGCCACCTCCAGCCCCGCCGCCTCGGCGTCGGCCCGCTCACGCTCGGGATCCCGCGCCGAGCGCACCTCCTTCGGCAGCCGCCCGAGGAAGTACTCCACCAGCTCGAAGACGCTGGCCGGCCCGACATGCTGGGCGAAGTACGCGCCACCCGGCCGCAGCACCCGGGCGATCTCGTCCCAGCACGGCCGCACCGGATGCCGGCTGAGCACCAGGTCGAACGTCCCGTCGGCGAACGGCAGCGGCGCGTCGTCCGCGGCGGCGACGACCACCACCCCGCGCGGCCGCAGCAGCGCGGTGGCCCTGGCCACGTTCGGCGGCCAGCCCTCCGTCGCGACGGCCAGCACCGGCCGGGCGGGCTCGGCCCTGCCCAGCGCGAAGTCCAGCACCTCACCGCCGCCGGTCTGGATGTCCAGCACGGCCTCGGCCCGGGCCAGCCGCTCCCCCGCCGAGACGGCGTACCCCCACGAGGGCCGCTCCTCACTCGCCCGCCCCTCGAACCAGGAGAAGTCCCACCCTTGCGTGGGTACGGCGACGCCCTCGGTCACGAGGTCCTCGAAGGAGCGGTTCACCGGGTTCCTCCGAGGATGCCCCGGCCTTCAGGCCGGGGAGGAATCGGACTCCTGCGGAGCAGGGCAGGGACAGCCGGATCGCCGTCAGGGCGATCCGGCGTCCACCCCGCACGGCGGTGATGCCACCCACGATGATCGAGAGCTCTCAACTGTCAGTCCTCCCGCGTAGGTTCGGATGCATGACGACACAAGCGACCACGAAGGACACCGGGCATACCCGGTACACCTTCCGTGTGCGCCTGTCGGCTACCGCGCGGCGGGCACTCGAAGCGGAGTGGGCGCGCTGCCGGTGGATCTGGAATGAGTGCGTCGCGAAGTCCCAGCAGGTGCACGCGCAGAGCCGGGCGACCGGTGAGAAGTTGACGTGTGGTCCGGGGCAGTTGGACAAGATGCTGACCGAGGCACGCGGGGCGACGCCCTGGCTGGCTGCGGGCGCGTCGGTGCCGCAGCAGCAGGTGATACGCGACTTCGCCAAGTCCCGTGCCAAGGCGCTGAAGGACATCAAGGACCGGTTGCCGCAGCAGCGCCGGGCCCAGACGCCCCGCTTCAAGAAGAAGCGGGAGGCGCGACCCAGCCTCAACTACACCCGGCGCGGCTTCCGTCTCAAGGACGGCCGCCTGCACCTCGCGGGCCGGATCGTGCTGACGGTGGTGCGGTCGCGGGACCTTCCGGCCGACCCGTCCAGTGTGCGCGTGTACCAGGACACGCTCGGGCATTGGTATGCGTCCTTCGTCGTCCCGGCTCAGGTTGAGCCGCTCTGTGAGACCGGCCGCGTCCTGGGCGTGGACTGGGGTGTGACGGAGACCGCCACCACCACCGACGACGCCTACGACCTCCCGCATGCCGAGCACGGCAAGCGGGCCGCGCAGCGGCTGGCAAGGTACCAGCGGATGATGGCCCGGCGGCGCCGTCCCAAGGGACAGCCCGCATCCGCCGGCTACCGAAAGGCGCAAGCCCAGGCGGCGAAGCTGCACAAGAAGGTGGCCCGGCAGCGGGAGGACACCGCCCGCAAGTGGGCCAAGCGTGTGATGCGCGGCCACGACGGGGTCGCGGTGGAGGACTTCAGGCCGAGGTTCCTGGCGAAGACCACCATGGCCCGCAAGGCGGCCGATGCCGCCATCGCCGCCACGAAGCGTGCCCTGGTCGAGATGGGCCGCAAACACGCGCGGGACGTCCGTCTCGTGCACCCGGCGCACACCACGATGGACTGTGCCACGTGCGAAGCGAGAACCAAGCACGCACTACCTCTGTCGATGAGAACCTATACCTGCACCGCGTGCGCAGCCGTGTCCCCCAGGGACAAGAACTCCGCCCGCGTGATGCTGGTCCGGGCAGGTTGGAACCCGGACGGTGCCGAGGGCGTAAGACCACCCGAGCCGCCGGCTCCGGCGGCAGCCTGAGCCGCAAATCCCCGCTCAACCCTGGAGGGCGACGAATCCCCTCCCTTCAGGGAGGGGAGCCTTCAATGACATGCCCGCCATGATCGCAGGGCGTTGTCGGCGGGGCCTGCTAATTTCCGCCCGCATGACGACATACTCCGCCGGAGAGAAGCAGACCCTCCACGCGAGCCTGAACCGGCACCGGGACGCCGTGCTGTGGAAGCTGGACGGCCTGGACGACGAACAGCTGCGCCGGCCGATGACACCGTCCGGCACCAACCTGCTGGGCCTGGTGAAACATCTGGCCTGCGTCGAGTACGGCTGGTTCGTGGAGGCGTTCGGCGGCGAGGCCGAGCCCCTGTGGTTCGACCCGCACGACGACATGCGGGTCACCCCCGAGGAGACGACCGAGCGGATCGTCGCCTTCTACGGCCGCGCCCGCGCCGCCGCCGACGCCGTGATCACCGGGCTGCCGCTGGACGCCACCGGCAGCCCGGCCTGGCGGGACATCACCGTGAGCCTGCGCTGGACGCTGGTCCACATGGTGGAGGAGACCGCGCGGCACGCCGGCCACATGGACATCCTGCGGGAGCTGATCGACGGCGCCACCGGCGACCACCCGCCGGCGACCGGCGCCAGCCGACCGGGGACGGGGCGATGAGGGCGTAGGCCGCCTCGGCGGTCGGCGCGGTGAGCACCCCGGCGTCCAGCAGACGCCGGGCCTCCCGCACGCCCGCGCCCTCCGGCGACCGCCGTGGTCCGTACCGCACCTCCCACAGCCGCATGAGCAGCCCGCCGAACCGGGCCGGCGGCCGGGAGACGGACGCCCCGCCCGGCCGGCCGGCCGGCACCGACCTCGCGCACGCCGAGATCAACGCCCTCGCCCAGCTCCCGGCCGGCCGCCGCCACCCCGGCCACCGGCTGCACACCACCCTCGGACCCTGCCTGCTGTGCAGCAGCGCACTGATCCGCGGTTGCGCCCGGCCGCGACGACCTGGCCCTCGGGTCGTACAGCACCGCGCCGACGGGCCGGCTCCCGGCCCGCAGGGCCTCCCAGGCCGGCTCGAAGGGCAGTTGCCAGGGCGCGGGGAGGGAGGCGGGGGCGGCACCGGGAAGTGCCGCCATCAGCGGCCCCCGCCGGCCGTCCCCCCGAGCACGAGGAGGATGTGCTCGTCGTCTCCGTGCTGGACCGTGCCGGCCCGTTCGAAGCCGTGTCTCTCCAACAGCCGGACGGAGGCGGTGTTGCCGCCGAAGGGGTCGGCGTACAGCGGCCGTACGCGCTCCAGCTCCAGGAAGAGGCCGAGGGCGCGCGTGCCGACGCCACGCCCCCAGTACGGCCGCCCGAGCCAGTACCCGACGAACCGCCGCTCGCCCTCCGTCCAGGAGACGACGCTCCCGGCGGTCTCACCGCCCACAATGACCGTCCGCACGAGGCAGTCCGGATCGCCGAGCACACGCTTCCGCCAGTGCCGCAGGAAGGCGTCCCGCGGCCGGGGAGTGAATCTCGACCGCCGGACGGCTTCCGGGTCGTGCTCATAGGCGAGGAAGACGAACAGGTCGTCGTCCGTGACGCCCCGAAGGCGCACTTCGCTGTGCTCGTCGCGCTCGTCACGTTCGTCGCTCATGCCGGGCAGTGTGGCAGCCGCCACTGACAACGCCTCTGCGTCACGTCAGTCCAGCAGGGGCCGGACCTCCTCGGCGGCGAACCGCACGAACCCCTCCGGGTCGGGCTCGTCCCCGGTCGGCTGCAGCACGACGGTGTCGGCACCGGCCTCGGCGAGCCGCCGTACGGCCGCGGCCACGGCCGCCGCGTCACCGGCGACGCCGATGTCCGTGGCCGACGCCAGCCCCTCGTCGGCGAGTTCCGCCCGCAGCCGGGCATCGGCGTCCGGGCCCGTGGCGGCGAGCAGGTAGACGACGACCGGGTGATGCTCGCCGCGCCCGGCCTCCTTCTGTCCCTCCTCGATGAGTTGCCGGGCCTGGCGTACGCCGTCCGGTGAGGTGGCGGCTGTCAGGAGGGTGCCGTCGGCCTTGGCACCGCAGAGGCGCAGGGTGCGCGGCCCGGTGGCGCCGGCGAGGACGGGCACCGCCCGCTCCGGCGGCCAGTCGAGGGCGACGTCGTCCAGGGAGACGTACCGGCCCCGGACGGTGAGCCGTTCACCGCGGAACAGGGCGCGCAGGGCGTCGAGGTGCTCGCCGAGGAGGGTGAGCGGGGAGGCGGCACGGGCGCCGACCTGCCCCATCCAGTCCTGCACGCCATGCCCGACGACGACGGTGGCCCGCCCCGGGAACATCCGGTGCAGGGAGGCGGCCTCCATCGCGGTCAGCGCCACGTTCCTGAGCGGCACGGGCAGCAGCCCGACGCCGACCCGCACCCGCTCGGTCCAGGCGAGCGCCGCGGCGGCGGTCGCCATCCCGCCCTCGCGGAAACAGTCCTCCCACAGCCACAGTTCCTCAAGCTCTGCTTCGTCCGCCGCTCGGGCCACCGCCCGCAGTCGCTCGGGCGGAAGCTGGGGGCGGAAGACGACACCGAGTCCAGTCATGGACCTCTTCCTAGTGGGGAGGACGTGGGGTGACAAGTGGTTTTGCCCGGCGCAGAGTTGGCGACACCGACAGGCCATGACAGGGGACGGACATGGGCGGACGATGGCGGGACGGGGTCGGAAGGCTGATCGTGCCCCGGGGCGAGCGAACGGAGGACCCGTTGGTCCTTCCGCTGGAGGTCTCGGCCTCTTACCGGGCCCGGACGAAGGGCCTGCTGGGCCGGGACTCGGTCGACGGGGCGATGCTGCTGTCACCGGCGAGCGGGGTGCACACCTTCGGCATGCGCATCCCGATCGACGTCGCCTACCTGGACCGCCACCTGACCGTCCTCGCCGTCCGCACGATGCCGCCGGGCCGCCTGGGGCTGCCCCGGGTGCGGGCCCGGCACGTACTGGAGGCGGAGGCGGGGGCGATGGCGGGGTGGGGGGTGCGGGTGGGGGTGCGGTTGAGGGCGGACGTCGAGGGCGGTGCGGGTGGCTCGGTTTGAGGGCGTTGTCAGTGGTGCGCCCTAGCATCGCGTCATGAGGACTTCAGGGACGTTCAAGGTCGAGGAGTTCGCTCCGGCGGAGGTGCGGCTGCCGGAGCCGGTGGTCGGGACGGCGGTGCCGGTCGGGGTGGCCACGATGCGGAAGCGGTACGAGGGTGAGGTCGCCGGGGTGTCGCAGACGCTGTTCACCGCGGCGTACGACCAGTCCAGTGGGACCGGTACGTATGTCGCGATGGAGTCCTTCGAGGGAAGTCTCGGCGGGCTGAGCGGCGGCTTCAACTTCGCCCACTCGGCGACGACCCGCGGAGAGGGCAGAGAGGCCGAGTTCTTCGTGATCGTGCCGGGGAGCGGGACGGGGGCACTGGCCGGGATCCGAGGGGCGGGCGGCCTGCGGATCGACGCGGACGGCACCCATCGGATCTGGTTCGAGTACGAGGTGGGTGAGTAGCGGGACTTCGCCGCCGGATTGCCCCTGGGTCACTCCTGGGTGCGGGGGAAGGACACCTCGACGCGCCGGTTCTTCCTCCTTCCCTCCTCGGTGGAGTTGTCGGCGATCGGGTACTGCTCGCCGTAACCGCGGACCTCGAAGACGACGTTCGGGTCGTTCAGATCCTGGTCCAGCACGGCCTGCACGGCGTTGGCCCGCTGCCTGGACAGGACGTCGCCGTGGGCGGACGAACCGAGGTTGTCCGTGAAACCGAAGACACGGACCTGGGTCGCGTTCTGCTTCTTGATCTCCTCGGCGATGACCGCGATCCGGCCCTTGGACTCCTCGCTGAGTTTCGCGCTGTCCTTGCCGAAGAGGACTTCGGCTTGCAGAGCGAACGTGACGTCTGCGTTGGTGTCCTCGCGTCGCTCGTCCCCGCTCTGGTCCTCCACGACCGACTTGATGTCCAGCACCTTGGGCGCGGCGAGGGTGGCCCCCTCGGGGAGCTTCAGGTCGGGGTCGGTGGGGTCGATCTTCACCGGGGCACCGGCGGAGGGCGCGGCGTCCGGCGGCTGACTCGGGCCCGTGTCGTCGGCCTGGGCCGGCGTGACCGCGAGGAGGAGGGCGGTGGCGGTGAGGGTGAGGGCAAGACGGGTGGTGGTCACTTCGGCCTCACCCGGAGATCTTGATGGTGGCGGAGGAGAGGGTGGGCAGCTGGAGGGTCACCTCGGCGGTGTCCGTGGGCGGGGAGGGGAACTGCATGAACACCGGGACCGACTCCCCGGATTTGATCGTCGAGAGCCCTGTTGTCGTCAGGGGACGGCCCTCGGTGTCGCGGAGGACGTAGTACCGCTTCCTCCCCTTGGAATCCACCAAGGTGGCTCCGCCGAGCGAATGGCCGTTCCTGATGATTTCGGTCTCATTGCCACTCAGCTGAGCGGGGATGATCAGGGTGGTGCCACCGTCGTTCTTCAAGGTGCCGTTGACCGTGACGAACCCACCGGTGTCCCGCACAGCAGAGGTAATCTGCAACAGCAGCCCGTCGGGCCCCTTCAACTCGGCCAAGGGTGCTGTTGACTGCCCTTCCTGAGTCCTCGGGCCGCTCCCACCCGTGGACGCCGAGGCCGAGGTCTCCGGCTTCTTGTCGTTGCTGCCGCCGCTGTCACAACCGGCCACGCCGAGGGCCATACCGGCCGCAACGGTCAACGCGACCATCCCCCTGCGGGCCTTCGCCGTGAACCGAATGCTCATCGCTCTATCCTTCATCGCTCGTCGTTCGCCAGGTGGACGTCGAAGAGGTCCTGCGGTTTCGGGAGGTCGGTGAGGTCGTCCGGGTTCAGGTCCCAGTTCCTGTCCCTGCAGGTGAGTTGGGGCAGTGCCCCTTTGCCGGAATTGCCGTCAGGGAGATCGAACGTGCAGAGCGGCTCGATCACGGCGGTGGCGGACGCCTTCGACTTCATGTGCTCAGTGCCAGGGACAACGGAGTCGCCGACGGGCTTGTTGGCCTGTACGTCGACCGCGTAGCGAAGTGGTTCGGGATGCGCGCATTGGGCATGGGCATCGTTCCGCGCAGCGAACTGGACTGCGCGCCAGCACGAGTTCCCCGCTCCCGCGCCGTCGAAGATTTCCTTCCACTTGGTGGGGTCGAGTACGTCCTCCACCCACTTGCCGGCGAGTTGGTCCCGGGTATCTTGAGCCGCCGCGAGTGCCGCAGCGTCGGCCGCCGTCTGGGCGCCACTCCGATTCACCGCGGCTTGGCCGACCGCGAGGTAGGCGAACGCAAGAAAGAGCAGGCCCGCCACCACCGTGATGTAGATGGGGAAGGCCTGCCCTGCGTCGTTGTACCGATCGGACCGATTCAGCCGCCGGTGACTTCGGTGATCTTGGAGACGATCGCGTTGTAGATCGACTGCCCGATGTCCGTCCCCGTGATCGCCAGAACGATCGCCACCACCACCGCGATGATGCCGAGGTACTCCACCGCGGTCTGCCCCCTGTCGCTGCGAGCAACACGGGCCTGCAGATACGCGACGGTGGTGTTGAACCAGTTGTTCATGGTGGTCCCCTCCGGACTCGCCTCCGATCCGGAAAACGTATGCCGGAGCACCGCACTCTCGAGAGGGCCCCAGGACCCAACCCCGGACCCATTCCCCCCGCCGTCCCCTCCCCCACGCATCCACCTCAAGCCACCCCCAACCACTTCGCGGCCGCCTGGGAGCGGGTGGTGCTCTGGAGCTTGGGGAAGATGCGGTTGATGTGGTTCTTGACCGTCTTCTCGGAGATGAAGCACGCGGCGGCGATCTGCTGGTTGGTCATGCCGGACGCGATGAGGTCCATGATCTCCGCCTCCCTCGTGCTCAGCCGGAAACGTGAACGGAACGACTGTCCCATAGAGGATTGCAGTTGCGAAAGAACTTCGGGTGTGTTTTTCCTTAAGAATTGCGGCACTTCGCGTTCCACGTGTGCAGGTGCACTTGCCTGGAGTTCCGTCAGCAACGCCTTCGTCGCACCCGGAGTCACATGCGGCCGCCCCTCCCGGACATCCCGCACCGCGCGCAGCAACTGCTCCGTCGTGAACTCGCCGTGCACCAGATATCCCCCCGCCCCCAGCCGCAACGCCTCCCGCACGGTCTCCGTCTCGTGGCTGTAGGTGAGCATCATGACCGGCGCCAGCCGCACCAGGTGCGGCAACGCCGAGATTCCGTCGACCCCGGGCATCCGGACGTCGAGGAGGATGACGTCCGGGCGGTGTCGTAGGGCCGCCTCGTAGGCCTCTCTGCCGTCCGTCGCCTCCGCCACCACCGTGGTGTCCTCGCGGCCCGAGAGCAGTGCCGTCAGGCCCGCCCGGACCACGGGGTTGTCGTCGGCCACCAACAGCCGCAACGGCGGCGTCGGCGTGGGGGCCTCGGGCCAGGGGTCACTGTGCTGCATGGCGCCTCCTCTCAAAGTTCCCGGGATGCCGGGTCGGAGCCGTTCGGGGACGACAGGGGGAGCTCCACGCGCACCTCCGTACCGCGCTCGTGGCCGCCCCGGCCGATGCGGATCCGGGCGCCCACCTGCGCGGCCCGCTCCACCATGCCGAGCAGGCCGAAGTGGCCGGAGTCGCGGAGCCGTTCGAGCGTGGTGCCGGGCGGCAGGCCCCGGCCGTCGTCGTGGATCGTGAGGCGCAGCAGGTCTCCGTGCACGGCCGCCCCCACCTCCACCTGGGTCGCGCGCGCGTGGCGGTAGGCGTTCTCCAGCGCTTCCGTGGTGATGGACAGGAAGTGGCGGGTCGTGGGGGCGGGAAGCTCGGGGAGTCGGGCGGGGTCGGTGTTCGGACCGCCGCTGTCGTGCGGCACCCAGGAGCAGGTGACCGGCAGTCCCGTGCGGGTCGTGAAGTCTCTCGCCACCTCCGGCAGTTCGCGCCACATCGACGTCCCGTCCCCGGCGATCGAGTCCGGTTGCTGTCCGCGCAGGTCCGTCAGCAGGTCCCTCGACTCCGCCGCCGCCCTGCGTGCCGAGCGGGAGACCAGTTCCGCCTGTTGCCGGATGCGGTCGGGGTCGGGAGCGCCGGCCGAGGCCGTCGCCGCCAGGCCGTCCGCCGCGAGGGCCACGCCGTACAGGGTCTTGGCCACGGAGTCGTGCATCTCGCGGGCGAGCCGGGCGCGTTCGGCGCTCACCGCTTCCGCCGCCGCGAGGCGCGCCTGGACCGTCGTCAGGGCGTGGGTCGCGGTGCCGAAGCGGAGCATCAGGTTGCGCAGGGTCGAGCCCATCGCGCCGGCGATGACGCACAGGCCGGGCAGGAGAAGGGCCTCGGCGATCGGTGCGTGCCGGTCTGCCTTCACGGTGGCGTGGACCAGCAGCAGGATCAGGGACTGGAGGGAGGCGAAGCAGGCCGCGCCCCGCCAGCTGTAGACCAGGCCGGCCAGGAGCGGCGTGCAGACGCTGACGTAGGCGAGGGTGGTGTCCGGGCCGGCCGAGACCAGGAGGAACGAGCCGAAGAGGGTGTCGGCGGCGAGGAGGCTGGGGTGGCGCAGGAGGAGCGGGCCGAAGCGCTCCCAGTCGCGGAACAGGACGTACGACACCATGAACGTCACGACCACGGCCGCGCCGACCAGGCGCACGCCCAGGCCGGGGGCCGCGTTGAGCAGCGCGGCGGGGGCCGCCACGGCGATCATGGCCAGCCGGAATCCGAAGACCTGCCGGCACATCGCCTGCAGTGCGCGGATCTGGATCTTCTCCGAGGGTTCGGCGGTGGCGGGATCCGTACCGGCGGTCGCCCTCCAGCGGCGTACGAACCAGCCGACGGCTGCGCGCACCCGGCCGCCGCCCCCGGAGAACACTCCTCTCCCACGCCCCATCGACCCGGCCACCGTCACGTCCGCCTCACTTCCCCGTGAGCGAGCCGAAGTCCACGCCGGAGCCGAGGAGCAGGCCGGCGCCCAGCAGCAGCATCGTGGCCGGGACCATGAACGTGGTGATCATCAGTGTGGCCTTGGGCACCGCGCGGGCGGCCTTGCGGCGGGCGTTCTGGGCGTCCGTGCGGCGCATGTCCTTCGCCAGGGAGACCAGCGTGTCCACGATCGGGGCGCCCAGTTCCTCCCCCTGCTGCAGTGCCGTCACGAACATCGCCACCTGTTCCGAGTCGTTCCTGCGCCTCAGTTCCGCGAAGGCCTGGCGGCGGCTCATGCCGAGGTCCATCTGGCGCAGGGTGATGCGCAGTTCGTCGGCCCACGGGCCCTCGTAGCGGGAGGCCACGCGGTCCAGGGCCTGGCGGAAGCCGAGGCCGGCGCTGACCACCACCGCCAGCACGTCCAGGAAGTCCGGCAGCGTGCGCTCGATGACGTCCTTGCGGACCCGGATCGCCGACCAGATGCCGACCTCCGTCCAGAACGCGCCGAAGAGCAGCAGCAGTACGGCCACGAACCACTGGCCGCGCAGGAGGAAGACCAGGCAGCCCACCGCGCCGAGCGCGCCGTAGACGGCCCGGCGGGCCGCGTAGCGGTCGATGGTCAGGCCGCCGGGGTTGCCCGCGAGGTCGATCTTGCGCCGGTACCTGGTCACCAGGCGCGGGCCCATCAGGCGCAGCACGGCGGGGGCGTAGCGCATGCCCATCCGGTCGATGACCGAGCCGACGGCGCCGGTGCGGGTGGCGCCGACCTCCAGGGCCAGCGCCAGGTCACCGGGGAGTTTCGCGTCCGCGCGGTACATCCGGATGCCGGCGAAGGCGCCCCAGACGCCGAGCCCCATCAGCAGGGCGAGCAGAAATCCAACCATCGCTCCGGCCGCCCCCTCACACGTCGATCCGGCTCAGGCGCCGGATGAGGACGAATCCGACGGCGTACATGGCGAAGGCGATGAGCACGCAGGCCTGGCCGACGGGTGAGCCGGTCATGCGGGCCAGCGCGCCGTCCTTCACGGCGTTCATGAGGAAGAGCGCGCCGACGCCGAGGACGGGGACGGCGTACGACGTCATGGTGACCTGGGAGAGCTGGGTGCGGATCTCGCGCCGGGTCTCCTTGCGTTCCTCCAGGGTCTCGGTCAGGTTGCGCAGGGCCGACACCACCTGGCCTCCCGCCCGGTTGGACAGGATCAGGGTCGTGACGAGGACGACCAGCTCCCGGGACGGGAGGCGGTCCGCCAGTTCGTCCAGCGCGTCGTCGAGGGAGTGCCCGATGGCCAACTGGTCGGACACCTTGACCAGTTCCTCACCCGCCGGGGCCTCCAGCTCCTCCGCCGCCATGCCGATCGCGGTGCGCAGGGCGAGTCCGGCCTGGGTGGCGTTGGCCAGGATGCGGGCGAGTTCGGGGAGTTGGTTGATGAAGCGCTCGATGCGTTTCTGCCGCTGCCAGTTGAGGAACTGCACCGCCGCCCAGATGCCGAGGAGGCCGGCGAGCGGCCCGAAGAAGGGGGCCAGGGTGGCCTGGCCGATCAGCCACAGGGCGGCGACCGTGGCGAGCATGTAGACGAAGAACTCACCCGGGGTGACGTCCAGTCCGGTCGCCGCCAGGCGCAGCTCCAGTCGGCGGCCGAGGCGGGTGCGGCGCAGCCGCCGGTCCAGGTCGCGGAAGCGGCGCCTGCGGCCGGCCGCCGGGACCGGGCCCGTGTGGGTGAGCCGGTCCACGAGGGCCGCGCGCTGGGCCCGGCCCGAGGCGTAGGCGTGGACGCCGGCCACCGCCAGGACGCAGGTCAGCAGCGTCACGCCGGTGGTGAGCTGGACGAGGGTGTGCAGTTCCATGGGGGCCTACCTGGCTTCTCGGGTGGCGAGCTGGTCCACGGAGTGGGCGACTCCGAAGGCCTGCGGGACGGGCTGGCTCGCCATGTAGAGGCGGTCGGCGCTGCGGCGCGGCAGCGGGAAGTACCGGAAGCTGCCGTACACGCGGCCGTCGGGGGTCATGGGCTGGGCGTCGAACCGGGCCACGGTGGCGATCCGGTACGGCTCCCCGCCGTGGCTGTCGAGGAGCGCGATCTCGGTGATCCGGCGGGCGCCGTCGGCGAACCGGGTGAGCTGGACGATGACGTCGACCGCGCTGTTGATCTGGTCGTGCAGGGCTGCGAAGGGCACTTCGACGTCGGACATGGAGGCGAGGGTCTGCAGCCGGGTGAGCGCGTCCTCCGCGCTGTTGGCGTGCACCGTCGCCAGCGATCCGTCGTGGCCCGTCGACATCGCCTGGAGCATGTCGAGGGACTCGCCGCCACGGACCTCACCGACCACGATCCGGTCCGGGCGCATGCGCAGCGAGTTGCGGACCAGGTCGCGGATGGTGACCTGGCCCTTGCCCTCGACGTTCGGCGGCCGCGCCTCCAGCCGGACCACGTGCGTCTGCTGGAGCTGGAGCTCGGCGGAGTCCTCGATGGTGATGATGCGCTCGTGGGACGGGATCAGACCCGACAGCGCGTTCAGCAGGGTCGTCTTCCCGGTGCCCGTGGCGCCGGAGACGATGATGTTGAACTTGGCCTGCACCAGCCCGGCCAGCAGATACACCATGTGCTCGTCCAGCGAGCCGAAGGAGATCAGCTCCTGGAGGGTGAAGGAGCGCGGGAAGCGGCGGATGGTGAGGATCGGGCCGGTCAGGGACAGCGGCGGGATGATGACGTTGACGCGCTCGCCGGAGGGCAGCCGGGCGTCCACCATCGGGTTGGACTCGTCCACCCGGCGGTTGACCGTGGACACGATCCGCTCGATGGTCTGCATCAGCTGGTCGGCGGAGACGAACCGGAGCGGCAACTGCTCGACGCGGCCGCCGCGTTCCACGAAGATCGCGTCGGGTCCGTTCACCATGATCTCGGTGATCGACGCGTCCTCCAGCAACGGCTCCAGGATGCCGAGGCCCAGCGCCTCGTCCACGACCCGGCGGATCAGCTGTGCGCGCTCCACGGTCGACAGCACCGGGCCCTCGCGGCTGATGATGTGCCCGAGCACCCGCTCGAGGCGGGCCCGGCGCTCGGCGGCCGCGAGCGAGCTCATCTCCGCGAGATCGATCTCCTCCAGCAGCTTGGCCCGGTAAGAGGCGACCAGATGCCCGTCCTCGCCCCGGCTGCCGTGCTCCTCCGGAGTGCTGATGCGTGCCCGCAGGCTCATGTCGGCACCTCCTCGCTTAGTGGTCGAGCGGCATGGTGGCGGACTTGGTGGCGTTGCCGAAGTCCCAGATGATCTTCGGGATCTTCACGGTGGCGGTGACGGTGACCGAGCCCGCACCACCGCCTGACCTGCCGCACGACACCGTGAGTCCGCCGCTGACCGCCTGGGCGCACGCCTGCTGCGGGTCCTGCTCCAGGGACGCGGCCCGGGCCCCCGCCCTGGCCGCCGTACCGGCCTGCTCGGCGGCGTAGGCGACGGCCCCGATCTGGATGCCGGCCATGGCCACGATCAGGAGAACCGGAATGAACCCGAGGTATTCGATGGCGACTTGGCCCCTGTCCCGCCGTTCGCGCCGGTACGGCATCTCAGCGCTTCACCTCCTCGACGGCACCGGCGTGACCGGTCACGTGGGCCGGGAAGTCGATCAGGCCGGGGAAGAGGACGGGAACCCTGAGCCTCACGTCCACGCTCACATAGCCGGTCTGGTCGCACCCGCTCACCTCGGCACCCCCTTGCCACGCCCCCGACAGATGCTTCAGCGCCGCCTGCCGGCAGACCCCGGACCGTTCCCCTCGCGGCGCCGCCGTCCCCGCCCGCACCGCCTCGTCCGCGGCATTCCCGGCGAGCGTGAAGGTGTACCCCACGAGCACGGCCTGCCACACGAGCACCAAGGTCAGAATGATCAACGGCGTCATCCCGAGAAACTCGATGCTCACCTGCCCCCGATCGCCACCCGGCCTCCTCATGGAGCGCTCACTCCTTCCGCCGCCGGAACCCACCCGGACCACGTCCACTCCCCCGATGGGCCGCGGCCCCCTCGGCCGCCCGCACGAGCCCCAGCTCCCCCGCGAGCCCCCACAAGGCCTGCTTCACGGAACTCCTGTTGTCCAGCTCGTGCACCCGCCCGGCGTCGACAACGGCCTGAAGTTCCTTGAAGTTGGCGGGAATGGCCGTACGTGCCAGCGCCGTCCCGGTGATGCGCTGCACGAGCGCGGGCTGGATCTCCGTGCTGCGTGTGTGCCGGTTGACGACCACGGTCGTCTCCTCGGCCTTGCGGATCTGCAGCCGGTCCCACATCCGTACGGTCCGCTTGGCGGCGCGGACGGCGATGACGTCCGGCGTGGTGACCAGCAGCGCAATGTCGGCCATCTCCACCACCGCCGCGCCCGCCCCGCTCAGCTGGGCGCCGCAGTCGACGACGACCACCTCGTAGCGGGAGCGCAGGGCGCTGACGATCTGGCGGGCGACGCGGTCGGTGACCTCCTCGCCGCGTTCGCCCTCGCCGGGCGCGAGGAGCAGGGCGAGCCCGGTGTCGTGGCGGAAGACGGCGTCGGCGAGGACGCGGGGGGAGATGTCGGTGATGGCGGCGAGGTCGACCACGGACCGCCGGAACTGGATGTCCAGGTAGGAGGCGACGTCCCCGGTCTGCAGATCCAGGTCGAGCAGAGCCGTCGGCCGCCCGGAGGCCTGCGCGGCGAGAGCCAGCTGGATCGCCGCCAGGGTGGCACCCACGCCCCCCTTCGCCCCGCTGACCGTGACGACCGTGCCGCCGACTCCGCCGAACACGTCGGACCCGTGGCCGAGATGACGCCGTACCCCCGTCGACCACTGGGCGACGGCCTGGACCCGGCTGGCGAGTTCCTCGTACGACAGCGGGAGCGCGACCAAGCCGCGGGCGCCGGAGTCCATGGCGGCGGAGAACAGGCCGGGGCCGGCGTCGGTGGTGACGAGGATGACGCCGACGGCAGGGAAGCGGAGCGCGACCTCGCGGATCAGCTCCAGGGCCGGTACCGGGCCGATCCGCTCGTGGACGACCACGACCTCGGGCAGTTCGTCCACGGACTCGGCGGCGAGGCGGGCGAGGGTGTCGACGAGCTGGGTGGAGTCGCCGACCGGCGACTGCGGTTCGGCGTCCGGGAGCTGGCTGAGCAGGGTAGTGAGGGAGCGTACGGCGTCCGGGTCGGCTCCCGCCGGGAGGATCCTGGTAGGCATGCGGGCCGCCTCTCACTTGTCCGTCGCGAGTTCGTAGGTGCGGTCCTTGTCGGGGACGCTGGTCTCGCTGCCGGGCGCCACCAGCGCGAGCCGGACGCGCTGGGCGAAGGACTCGGCGTAGGTGATGCGCTGGGCGTCGAGGGTGGACAGCGCGAAGGTGATGGGGACGGCCTCGCTGGGCTGCTGCTGGTTCTTGCTCTGGTCCGGGTCGAGGGCGGTGATCTGGCCGACGTCGAGGACCCGGGCGTCGGTGACGATGATCTTCGACTGGTCCGGGTCGCCTTCCTTCTTTCCGGCGAAGGTGGCGTACACGTTGACGTGCGATCCGGGGGTGATCTTCCCCGCCACGCCGGTCGCCGCGTCGATCATGATGGCGACCTCCTGCTGTCCGGGCTGGAGGGCGGGCTGGTCGACGATCATGTCGCTCTGGAGCAGCGAGCCCTTGCGCAGGGTGGTGACCGCGATCTTGCCCTGGATCTGCCGCAGATCCGTGACCGCGTTGCCGGACAGCCACCGTCTGGGCATCTCGATCTTCTCGAACTGACCGGCGTCCAGGGTGGTGTACGGCTTGACGTCGGACCGCACCCGGTAGGCGGTGACCTCCGGGCCGACCTTGGAATCGACGTTGCGGACGACGGAGAGCACGCCGGCGAACGCGCCGAGAGCGCACAGGACCGACAGGATCAGGAGTATCACGCCGCGGCGCTGACGGGAGTTCATGAACCGTGCAACCTCATTGGGGGAATCGGTCGAGCGGGATGCGGACTTGCTGGTCGGGTCAGGCGGGCGTGCGCCGTTCCAGGGCGCGGGGCGCGGCGGGTTCGTAGGCGGGCGGGGTGGCGGAGCAGAAGACGCAGCGGTCGCCGATGACGTCCAGTCCGCACCAGTGGCAGGCGGTCTGCCGTACCGACGTGACCAGCTGGTACAGAACGGACAGATCCGCGAGGTAGCTGCAGAATTCGGTCATGCGGCCCGTGCCCCACCACACCGGGGACTCGGCGGGCAGCGGGACCTCGCGCAGCCCGTGCACGCTCCACTGCCCCGCGAGCCCGGCGACCCAGTCACCCTGCGTCTGCCCCTTGGCGACGAGCATCCAGGTGTTGAACTCGGGCCCCTTGAGCGTGACGCCGGGCCCTATGCGCACGAGCTGGGGTTCGGGATGGGCGAGCACGGCGAACTGGCTGCCGGGGACCCAGGACTTGGCGTGCGCCTTCAGCCCGACCGGCACCCGGTCCAGCTTGGCGACCGAGCCGAGCACGGCCCCGGCGTGGATGTAGTGGGTGAGCAGCCGCCCGGCGGAGGCGAGCACGCCGGGGCTCAGATCGCAGGAGGCGAGCTGCCGCAGCTGGCGGGCGAGGACGGCGATGCCCAGCGGGGGCAGCTCCGGCCGGAAGAGGGCGATGCGATCGCTCTCCAGCAGCGAGCGCAGGGTGTGCAGCCGTCGTACGACGGATTCCGAAGTGGCGGTCGAGCACACGACGACCACGTATCCGTACTGCTCGGTCAGGGTGTGGAGTTCGGTGAGCGCCTGCTCCAGGGGCCGCTGGTCGAGCCCTGCGAGCACGACGGCGGGCATGGTCCGTTCGTCCTGCGCCGGCAGCGCCATGTCGGCACTGGTCACGGCGATGGCAGTTGGCACGCGCAGCTCCCCGCTCTTCACACCCCCCGGCCCACAGAGGTAACTCCCGTGCGCCAGGACGACTTCACTGCGTGACTACGTGAGCACTGTATCCACGGCCGGATGACCGGAGAACAGCGTTTGTGAAGCTCGCGTGGAACTCTCTGTTCACAACTCCGGCCAAATACGGACAGCTTGAGTGGCGATCCGGAAGCCGATTTGGTCTGGACCTCTTGACACCCGGATTGGTCTGGACCAACTTGTATGCGCGACGGCGGCCACCCCGTCTCTTCCCCTCCCTGCCCGCCACGGCTCCCTCTTCTCCGACTCCTCTTCCCCACCGGAGGCCCCAGTGGACCATGCACCAGGCATACCCAGACCCCGCGGACGGCGAATCACCCTGTGGTCCGCCGCCACGGCACTGGCCCTCTCCGTGGCGGGCCTCACCGCGGCCGCCGGCCCGGCCGCCGCGGCGGACGTCAACAACGTCAAGAACGCGGGCTTCGAGTCGGGCCTGTCCAACTGGACGTGCACGGCGGCCAGCGGCACGACCGTCTCCTCACCGGTGCACTCCGGCACCTCGGCGCTGAAGGCGACCCCGGCCGGCCAGGACAACGCCCAGTGCACCCAGACGGTCGCGGTCAAGGCCAACTCGACGTACACGCTGAGCGCGTGGGTGCAGGGCGGCTACTCCTACCTGGGCGTGACGGGCACCGGCACGACGGACGTGTCCACATGGACGCCGGACACCTCCGCCTGGAAGCAACTGTCCACGACCTTCACCACGGGATCGTCCACGACATCCGTCACGATCTACACGCACGGCTGGTACGGCCAGGCGCCCTACCACGCCGACGACGTCTCGGTCTACGGCCCCGACGGCGGCGGAGGCGGCGACCCGGCCCCGACGGTCCCGGCGGCTCCCACCGGCGTGACGGTCTCCGGTACGACGTCCTCCTCCGTCTCGCTGTCCTGGTCCCCGGTGTCGGGCGCGACGGGCTACAACGTCTACCGCGACGGCACGAAGGTGACGGCGGTGACGGGAACGTCGGCGACCGTGACCGGCCTGACCGCCGCCACGTCGTACACCTTCCAGGTGACGGCGACGAACACGGCGGGCGAGTCGGCCAAGTCGGCGCCGGTGACGCCCACGACGGCCTCGACCGGAGGCGGAGGCGGTGGCGGTGCGCTGCCCAGGCACGCGGTGACCGGCTACTGGCAGAACTTCAACAACGGCGCGACGGTCCAGAAGCTCTCCGGCGTCCCCTCCTCCTACGACATCATCGCGGTGGCCTTCGCGGACGCCACCTCGACGCCCGGAGCGGTGACCTTCAACCTGGACTCCTCCGGCCTCGGCGGCTACACGGTGGACCAGTTCAAGGCGGACATCAAGGCCAAGCAGGCGGCGGGCAAGAAGGTCATCGTCTCGATCGGCGGCCAGAACGGCACGGTGTCGGTAAGCGACTCGACGTCGGCGACGAACTTCGCGAACTCGGTCTACTCGCTGATGCAGACGTACGGCTTCGACGGCGTGGACATCGACCTGGAGAACGGCCTCAACGCGACGTACATGACCCAGGCGCTGCGCGCCCTGTCCGCGAAGGCGGGCTCGTCCCTGATCATCACGATGGCCCCGCAGACGATCGACATGCAGTCGACGTCGAACGCGTACTTCCAGACCGCGCTCAACGTGAAGGACATCCTCACGGTCGTCAACATGCAGTACTACAACAGCGGTTCCATGCTGGGCTGCGACGGCAAGGTCTACAGCCAGGGCTCGGTGGACTTCCTCACCGCCCTCGCCTGCATCCAGCTCCAGGGCGGCCTCTCCCCCTCCCAGGTGGGCCTCGGCCTCCCGGCCTCGACCAGCGCGGCGGGCAGCGGCTACGTCTCGCCCACGGTGGTGAACAACGCCCTGGACTGCCTGACGGCCGGCACCAACTGCGGCACCTTCAAGCCGTCCAAGACCTATCCCGACCTCCGGGGCGCGATGACCTGGTCGACGAACTGGGACGCTTCGGCGGGGAACGCGTGGTCGAACGCGGTGGGAGCGCATGTGCACGCGCTGCCATGACACGGGTTCCACGTGGTGACGACGCCCGGGCCGCAGCGGCCCGGGCGTCGTCGCACCTACGCACAGGCGACGATCCAGTGCCCCGGACACCGGGTTACGGCGAACATGGACCGGTCACCGCCGCTCACGACCGCCGAGGATGCGCCCGCCATGCCCGTACCCGCCGACCCGACGGTCCTCCACCCCATGCCCGAGCAGCCGCGGGTGGTGCTGCTCAAACCGCTGGTCAGGTCCCCGCTGATCGAGGTTGGCGAGTACTCCTACTACGACGACCCGGACGACCCGACCGCGTTCGAGACCCGCAACGTGCTCTACCACTACGGCCCCGAGAAGCTGATCATCGGCAAGTTCTGCGCGCTGGGCACGGGGGTGCGGTTCGTCATGAACGGCGCCAACCACCGCATGGACGGCCCCTCGACCTTCCCCTTCCCCACCATGGGCGGTTCCTGGGCCGACCACTTCGACCTGCTCACCGGCCTGCCCAACCGCGGGGACACCATCGTCGGCAACGACGTCTGGTTCGGCCACGGCGCCACGGTGATGCCCGGCGTACGGATCGGCCACGGCGCGATCATCGCCACCGGCGCGGTGGTCACCACCGACGTACCCGACTACGGCATCGTCGGCGGCAACCCGGCGCGCCTCATCCGCACCCGCTACGACGACCGGGACGTCGCCCGCCTGCTGGCGGTGGCCTGGTGGGACTGGCCGGCGGAACACATCACCGAGCACGTGCGAACGATCATGTCGGGCACGATCGACGACCTGGAGGCCGCCGCCCGGGACATCCCCCGCGGTTG
Organism: Streptomyces sp. NPDC050743; assembly: GCF_044456925.1. Lineage (NCBI taxonomy): Bacteria > Bacillati > Actinomycetota > Actinomycetes > Kitasatosporales > Streptomycetaceae > Streptomyces > Streptomyces sp. NPDC050743. Next base: position 86,057 of record NZ_JBITGJ010000007.1, on the reverse strand, counting down.
AGTCGTCAACGCCCTGAAGGAGACCCCTTCCACCAGCTCCGTCTGACCTGGTTCACTCGCTCGTGATGGTCGTCGATCCAGTTCTCCTCCGGATCGATGCCGAACATCGCGGTGAGACGGTCGGGGTCGTGGACCGTCACTGCCAGGGAGCGGTCCTCGAACATGTGCAGCATGAGCGTCAGTCCGCGCTCGTTCCCGATGCTGAGGTCACGCCCCGGCGCCAGCTCGATCAAGCCGCCCTGCCAGTCGTCGAGATCCTGCGGGAAGAGGTGGACGTCCAGGCGTGCGTCGAGAAAGCTCGTGGAGAGCAACACGTCGGCCCTGAGGGTCTCGCCGACGGGTTGGGACGGGCCGGTCACGCGTACGACGCAAAAGCTGCCGTCCACGTCCTCCAGATGGACCAGGTCCACCGGGCCCGGACCGGCTCCGGTCACTCGGCGTCCTTGGAGTCCTTGGAGTCCTTGGAGTCCTCGAAGTACGCGTCCAGTACCGCGTCCAGCTGCTCGTCCCACTCCTTGAAGCGCGCCCGGGCCGCCGCCTCGATCTCGATCGGGTACCAGCGGCGTTCCGGGGTGTGGACGGTGATCGTGTAGCGCTTGCCGAAGCGGGGGGACTCCGTCTCGACCGCCGCGATCTCGTCCCAGCGGAACTCGCAGGACTCCTCGTCCAGCCGGAGACGGACGCCCTTGCGGTCGGCCACGATCTTCGCCCGCCGGTCGGAGGCCTCGAAGACCGGACCTCCGTCCGGACCGTCGTCCAGGCCGCCGTCGTCCGCGGACTCCCCGGCTTCCTCGGTCACCTCGGTCACTTCGGTCACCTCGGCCGCCTCGGACACCCCGGCCGCCTCAGGCCCCTTCGAGTCCTCCGGCTCCACCGACTCCGGCTCCGCGTCCGCCGGCTCCGCCGACCTGGCCGGTGCCGGGCCCGTGATTCCGGGGATGAACGCCGGGTCGAAACCGGCGCCCGTCACGGGCTCGACCTTCAACGGTTCGGCCTCGGACGGCTTGCTGCTCGCTCCTATGCGCTGCTCCACGGCGGCAGTATGGACGACTTACCTGTGCCGGAACCAGTCAGCCCGCCCATCCCCGGTTTCACTCACGTCACGTTCACCGGGTTCCTCCGAGGATGCCCCGGCCTTCAGGCCGGGGAGGAATCGGACTCCTGCGGAGCAGGGCAGGGGTAGCCGGATCGCGGTCAGGGCGATCCGGCGTCCACCCCGCACGGCGGTGATGCCGCCCACGATCATCGAGAGCTCTCAACTGTCAGTGGCCTCGGGTAGGTTCGGATGCATGACGACAGAGGCGACCACGAAGGACACCGGGCATGCCCGGTACACCTTCCGTGTGCGCCTGTCGAACACGGCCAGGCGCCGGCTCGAAGCCGAGTGGGATCGCTGCCGCTGGATCTGGAATGAGTGCGTCGCGAAGTCCCAGCAGGTCCACGCGCAGAGCCGGGCGGGTGGCGAGAAGGTGACGTGTGGTCCGGCTCAGCTCGACAAGATGCTGACCGAGGCACGCGGGGTGACGCCCTGGCTGGCTGAGGGCGCGAGCGTGCCTCAGCAGCAGGTGATACGCGACTTCGCCACGTCCCGCGCGAAGGCGCTGAAGGACATCAAGGACCGGCTTCCGACGCACCGCCGGGCCCAGATGCCCAGGTGGAAGAAGAAGCGGGAGGCGCGGCCCAGCCTCAACTACACCAAGCGCGGTTTCCGCCTCAGGGACGGCCGCCTGCACCTCGCGGGCCAGATCGTGCTGACGGTGGTGTGGTCGCGGGACCTGCCGGCCGACCCGTCGAGTGTGCGGGTGTACCAGGACACGCTCGGCCACTGGTACGTGTCCTTCGTCGTTCCCGCCCAGAGCGAACCGCTCGCCGCCACGGGGCGCGTCCTCGGGGTGGACTGGGGTGTGACGGAGACCGCCACCACCACCGACGACGCCTACGATCTCCCGCATGCCGAGCACGGCAGGCGGGCCGCGCAGCGGCTGGCGAGGTACCAGCGGATGATGGCCCGGCGGCGGCCTCCGAAGGGACAGCCCGCATCCGCCGGCTACCGCAAGGCCCAGGCGCAGGCGGCGAAGCTGCACAAGAAGATCGCGAGGCAGCGGGAGGACACCGCCCGCAAGTGGGCCAAGCGGGTGATGCGCGGCCACGACGGGGTTGCGGTGGAGGACTTCAGGCCGAGGTTCCTGGCGAAGACCACCATGGCCCGCAAGGCGGCCGATGCCGCCATCGCCGCCACGAAGCGTGCCCTGTGCGAGATGGGCCGCAAGCACGGGCGGGACGTCCGTCTTGTGCACCCGGCGCACACCACGATGGACTGTGCCAAGTGCGGAGCGAGAACCAAGCACGCACTGCCTCTGTCGATGAGAACGTATGCCTGCACCGTGTGTGGAGTGGTGTCCCCCAGGGACAAGAACTCCGCCCGCGTGATGCTGGTCCGGGCAGGTTGGAACCCGGACGGTGTCGAGGGCGTAAGACCACCCGAGCCGCCGGCTCCGGTGGCGGCCTGAGCCGTAAATCCCCGCTCAGCCCTGGAGGGTGAGGAATTGCCTCCCTTCAGGGAGGGGAGCCTTCAAACGAACACGCTCACCGCCGCCGCCACGGCGAACCCCGCCACCGACAGCACCGACTCCAGGACCGTCCACGTGCGCAGCGTGTCCCGTTCGCTGATGCCGAAGTACTTGGCCACCATCCAAAAGCCGCCGTCGTTGACGTGCGAGGCGAAGATGGAGCCGGCCGAGATGGCCATGATGACCAGGGCCACGAAGGCCTGGGAGTGGTGGCCCTCCGCGAGCAGGGGCGCCACGATGCCCGCCGTCGTCACGATCGCCACCGTCGCCGAGCCCTGGGCCACCCGCAGGACCAGGGAGATGAGATACGACAGCACGATCACCGGCAGGCCTACGCCGTTGAAGGTGTCCGACAGGGCCTGGGCCACCCCGCTCGCCTTCAGCACGGCGCCGAAGATCCCGCCCGCGCCGACCACCAGCAGGATGTTGCCGACCGGCTTGAGCGAGGAAGTCGACACCGCCTCCAGGGACTTGCGGGACCAGCCGCGCCGGATCCCCAGCAGGTAGTACGCGAGCAGCAGGGCCAGGGTCAGGGCCACGAACGGGCTGCCGAAGAACTCCAGGACCGAGCGGGTGGGAGAGGGGTCCAGGGCGATCGAGGAGAAGGTCGCGGCGAGGATCAGGATCAGCGGCGTACCGATGATGCCCAGAACCGTGCCGAGCGGTACGGGCCTCTCCTGCGGCTCCACGCCCTGCGCGCGCTGTTCGGCCACGACCGCCTGCTTCGCCTCCTCCGCCGCCTCGACCATGTCCTGCGGTACGGCGACGAAGATGCGCTTGCCGATCCAGGCGGAGTACGCCCAGGCGGCCAGTACGGCCGGGATGCCGCAGACGATGCCCATGAGGATGACCCAGCCGAGCTGGACGTGCAGGAGGCCCGCGGCGGCGACCGGGCCGGGGTGCGGCGGCAGGAAGGCGTGGGTCATGGAGAGGCCGGCCAGCAGGGGCAGGCAGTACAGGAGGATCGACTTGCCGCCGCGCCTGGCCGCCGCGTAGACGAGTGGGGCCAGGACGAAGATGCCCACGTCGAAGAAGACGGGGATGCCGAAGATCAGGCCCGTCAGGCCCATCGCCAGGGGTGCTCGGCGTTCGCCGAACAGGCCCAGCAGGCGGGCCGCGAGTACCTCCGCGCCGCCGCTGACCTCCAGGATCGCGCCGAGCATCGTGCCGAGGCCGATGATGATCGCGACGTGGCCGAGGATGCCGCCCATGCCGGACTCGATGGTGGAGACGGCGTCGGAACGCTGGACCGTGCCGAAGAGTTCGGTGACCGACAGGCCGGCCAGCAGGCCCACGGTTATGGAGACGGCCAGGAGGGCCACGAAGGGCTGCAGCCGGACCTTGATGATCAGGAACAGCAGCAGGGCTATGCCGAGGCCTGCGACGGTGAGGAGGCCGGGGGTGCCGTCGAGGAGGAGGAGCAGGCCTCCGGTGTGGGGTGGGGCGGCGGGGGCTGTGGCGGCCAGGGGGAGGGACATACGGGGGTCCTCTGCATGAGTGCATGGTGCTTTCGGGCAGGGGGGGATCGCGGCGCGGCGGCCCGGGGGTGGGGGCCGCCGTGCCGTGACGGCGGTGCGGAGGGTGAGGGGGCGTCAGTCGGCCGTCAGCCGAGGACGGCGAGCGCGTCGATCTCGATGAGGAGGCCGGCCGGGAGACCGACGTAGACGGTGGTCCGGGCGGCGGGCGGCTGGGTGAGGCCCTGCTCCTCGAAGTAGTTGTTGTAGATCTCGTTCATCTCGGCGAAGTGGTCCACGTCCGTCAGGTAGACGCGGATCATCATCACGTCGTCCCAGCTCGCGCCGCCCTCTTCGAGGATCGCCTTGACGTTGGCGAGGGTCTGGAGGGTCTGCTCGCGCAGGGTGGGACCGGCCGGCGTCGGGGGCTTGCCCTCCTCGGCGGGCAGGAAGCCGACCTGGCCGGCGACCTGGAGGATGTTGCCCTTCCGCACGCCGTGGGAGAACTTGGCGGGCGGGGTGGTGTGGGTCTTCGGAGTGAGGGCGGTCTTCTCGCTCATGCACGGTCCTCGTCTGTCATTCGGGGTCACCTACTGGCGTTCTTCCGGAGTACTCGCCGCTGATCGCGTCCGCGGTACGGCGGACCTGCGGGAGCAGGGTGAGGAGTTCCTCGGCGGTGACGACCACGTTCGGCGCGGACACCGACATCGCGGCGACCACGCGGCCGTCGGCGCCGCGGATGGGGGCGGCGACGCAGTTGATGGACTCCTCGTGACCACCGAGGTCGGTGGCCCAGCCCTGTTCGCGTACCTTCTCCAACTCCCGCAGGAAGGCGGGGGCGTTGGGGGTCGAACGGGGCGTGTACAGGGGGTAGTCGAGCTTGTCCGCGAGGGCGCGGCGCTCGGGTTCGGGCAGGTCGGCGAGGAGGAGTTTGGCGACGGCCGCGACGGTGATGGCGACGGGTTTGCCGATCCGCGAGTACATGCGGACCGGGTAGCGGCTGTCCACCTTGTCGATGTAGAGGACCTCGCCCTCCTCGTACACGGCGAGGTGCACGGTGTGCCCGCAGGCCTCGTTCAGCCGCATGAGGTGGGGGTGGGCGATCTCGCGGATGTCGAGGTTCTCCATCGCCTCCTGGGCGAGGGCGAAGAGGCGGGCGCCGAGGCGGTAACGCTGGTCGGACTGGCGGTAGACCAGGCCGTGCTCGTGCAGGGTGCGCAGGAGGCGGAGGGCCGTGGATTTGTGCACGCCGAGCCGGTCGGCGACCCGGCCGAGGTCGGCCGGGCCCTCCGCCAGCAGCGGCAGGATGCTCAGGGCGCGGTCTACGGTCTGGCTCATGGGGTGTTCGCCTCCTGTGTGGCCCGCTCGGCCTGCGTCCAGCCGGGGGCGAGTCGAAGTCTCCCCCATGCGGCGTCGTCCAGGGCGGTCAGACGGTCGGCGTGGTCCCGGGCGGGGGGTGTGGCCAGGTCGCCGGGGGTGGTGAGGCCGGCCGCTGCGAAGAGGTGACCGAGCCGGAGGCGCGCCCTCAGCGGGAGGCCGCGGAGGGTCCCGGAGAGGAAGCCGGCGGCGAAGGCGTCCCCGGCGCCGGTGGTCGCCACGACGTCCACGTGGAGGGCGGGTTCGAAGGTGGGCGGGGTCGCGGTGCGCCGGCACCGTTCGAACGCCGTGGCGCCCTTCTCGCCCTGTTTCACCACCAGCACCCCCGGCTCGGGAAGCGCCGCTCGGATCACCTCCGGGCCGCCGGTGATGCCCCAGGCCTTCTCCGCCTCGTCCTCGCCGACGAAGACGATGTCCGCCCGGCGGGCCAGGTGCAGCAGCGTCAGCGGGCCCTCGGGGGTGGGCCACAGGGCCGGGCGGTGGTTCACGTCGAAGGACAGCGACGGGCGCCCCGGGCGGGGGGCCGTCAGCGTCCGCATCAGGGCCGCGCACTGCGGGGACAGCGCTGCCGTGATACCGGACAGATGCAGAACCCGCCCCGCCCGTACGGCCGGCAGATCCACGTTGGTCACCGACATCGCCGACGCCGCCGAGCCCGCCCGGTAGTACGCGACCTCGTGCGCGCCCGTTCCCCGGTCGCCGGCCGTGCGGAAGTAGACGCCGGTGGGGCGGGCCGGGTCACGGGACACGGACGTGACGTCGACGCCGTACCCGGCGATGCGCTCCACCAGGTGGTCGCCGAAGCCGTCCGCGCCGACCCGGCCGACCCAGCGGGCGGTGTGCCCGGCGGCGGCCAGCGCGCAGGCCACGTTGGACTCGGCGCCGCCGATCGCTCGGTCGAAGGAGGGCACGTCCGCAAGACGGCCCGGCCGGCTGGGCAGGAAGGTGACCATGGACTCGCCGAGCGCCACGACGTCCACCACCGGAACCGTGTCGTGCGCAACGGTCGAGTCGTAAGCAGCGTCGTTGATGATGACTCCTGTCCGATACCCGGGCGACGGCTTCCGTTGACCCGATGTCGGCGAGATGCTAGACACCAGTTGGCAATACATGCAATGACCGTTGCAAGTGCTGCAACGATCGAGAGAGGGGCTCCATGAGCAGCAGCGAAGCGCTCGCCCGGCTGGCCGAGGAACGTGTCGACCACCGCTTCAAGGGCCTCCCGCCGGACGCCGACGGCCTCACGGTCGGCGAGCTGGCCGCCCAGCGCCGCAATCTCTTCGCAGCGGCCGGCGCAGGCGGCGGCTTCACCGCGCCCCTCCTCGTCCTCTCCGCCGAGCGGCTCGCGCACAACCTGGCGCTCATGGAGACGTATGCCGCCCGGCACGGCCTCGCCTTCGCCCCGCACGGCAAGACCTCCATGGCCCCGCAGCTCTTCCACCGCCAGATCGAGCACGGCGCCTGGGGCATCACGCTGGCGGTGCCCCACCAGGTGCGCGTCGCCCGGGCGTTCGGCATCCAGCGGGTCTTCCTCGCCAATGAGCTGGTCGACGCCTCGGCGCTGGGGTGGATCGCCGCCGAACTCGCCGCCGACCCGGACTTCCGGTTCGTCTGCTACGTCGACTCTGTGGGCGGCGTCGAGCTGATGGACGCGGCGCTCGAGGGCTGCGCCCGGCCCGTGGACGTCGTCGTCGAGCTGGGCGCCGGAGACGGCGCGCGGACCGGCGTGCGCACGGAGGCCGAGGCCCGCGCCGTGGCCGAGGCGGTGGGCCGCACCCAGACGCTGCGGCTCGTGGGGGTCGCCGGGTACGAGGGCGAGGTCCCGCAGGCCGGTCCGGAGCGGGTGCGGTCGTACGTGCGGCGGCTGGTGGCGCTCGCCGCCGACCTCGACGGGACCGGCCTCCTCAAGGACGCGGGGGAGATCGTGGTGAGCGCGGGCGGCAGCGCCTGGTTCGACGCGGTGGCCGAGGTGTTCGCCGAGATCCCCGAGCTCTCCCTGCCGGTCCTGAAGCTGCTGCGCTCGGGGGCGTACGTCTCGCACGACGACGGGCACTACCGCAGGCTCACCCCCTTCACCCGCGTCCCCGAGGAGGGGGCACTGGAGCCCGCCTTCCGGCTGTGGGCGCAGGTCGTCTCCCGGCCCACCCCCGAGCAGGCCTTCGCCAACGCGGGCAAGCGCGACGCGGCCTACGACCTGGACCTGCCCACCGCCCAGGTGGTACGCCGGAACGGTGCCGAGCGCCCGGCCACCGGGATCACCGTGACCGGCCTGTCCGACCAGCACGCCTGGCTGCGCACGGAACCCGGTGCGGACGTCCGGGTCGGCGACTGGATCGGGTTCGGCCTGTCCCACCCGTGCACGTCGTTCGACAAGTGGCAGCTGATCCCGGTGGCCGAGGCCGACGGGACGGTCGTCGAATACATCCGCACCTTCTTCTAGAAGGCATCAGGGACAACAGGGACATCAGGAGGCCTGGCATGGAGGACCTGGTCATCCGGGACGCCGAGGTCGTGGACGGCAGCGGCGAACCGTCGTACCGGGCCGACGTGGTGATCGACGGCGGCCGGATCACCGGAATCGTCAAGGAGGCCGCCGCGGCCGGCTGCCAGCGCCCGTGCGCCATGCGGGAGCTGGACGCCGAGGGCCTGGTCCTCTCCCCCGGCTTCATCGACATGCACGCCCACTCCGACCTCGCCCTGCTGCGCGACCCCGACCACAGTGCGAAGGCCGCGCAGGGCGTCACGCTGGAGGTCCTCGGGCAGGACGGGCTGTCGTACGCGCCCGTCGACGACCGCACGCTTCAAGAGGTGCGGCGGGCGATCACCGGGTGGAACGGGTACGGCGACGACATCGACTTCGACTGGCGGTCGGTCGGCGAGTACCTGGACCGGCTCGACCGGGGCATCGCCGTCAACGCCGCCTATCTCATCCCCCAGGGCACGGTCCGCGCGCTCGCCGTCGGCTGGGAGGACCGCCCGGCGACCCCCGAAGAGCTGGACCGGATGCGGCGGTTGGTAGCGGAGGGGATGGAGCAGGGCGCGGTCGGGCTGTCCTCCGGGCTGACCTACACCCCCGGCATGTACGCCCCCGACGCGGAACTGACCGAGCTGTGCCGGGTGGTGGCGTCGTACGGCGGCTACTACTGCCCGCACCACCGCTCCTACGGCGCCGGCGCCCTTCAGGCCTACGCCGAGATGGTCGCCCTGGCGCGGGAGGCCGGGTGTCCGCTGCATCTGGCCCACGCGACGATGAACTTCGGCGTGAACGAGGGCCGGGCGCCGGAGCTGCTGGCCCTGCTGGACCAGGCGCTGGACGCCGGTGCCGACATCTCGCTGGACACCTATCCCTACACGCCCGGCTGCACCACCCTGGCCGCGCTGCTGCCGAGCTGGGCGAGCGAGGGCGGCCCCGAGGAGATCCTGGCGCGGCTCACCGATCCGGCGACGGCCGCGCGGATCCGGCACGACCTGGAGGTGACCGGCTCGGACGGCTGCCACGGCGTGCCGGTGGAGTGGGAGACGATCGAGATCTCCGGCGTCACCGACCCGGCGCTCGGCGAGCATGTGGGCCGTACCGTACGGGAGTCGGCGGACCTGCGCGGCGAGACCCCGTGGGACACGGCCCGCCGGCTGCTGGTCGAGGACCGGCTCGGTACGACGATCCTGCAGCACGTCGGCCACGAGGACAACGTCCGCACGATCATGCGGCACCGCACCCACACCGGCGGCTCCGACGGCATCCTGCGGGGCGACAAGCCGCATCCGCGCGCCTACGGCACCTTCCCGCGCTATCTCGGCCACTACGTACGCGAGTTGGGGATCCTGTCGCTGGAGGAGTGCGTCGCCCACCTCACGTCCCGGCCCGCGGCCCGGCTGCGGCTGCCGGACCGGGGGCTGGTGCGCGAGGGCTACCGGGCCGACCTGGTGCTGTTCGACCCGCGGACGGTGGCGCCCGGCGCGACCTTCGCCGAGCCCCGCACGCTGCCGACCGGTATCCCGTACGTCCTGGTCGACGGGAGGTTCGTCATCGAGGACGGGAAGCGGACGGACGTGCTCGCGGGCCGGTCCGTCCGCCGTACGGCCTAGGGCTTCGGCAGGGTGCAGCCGGCCGCGCCGAGGTTCAGCTTGTTGCCCGTGGTGAAGCAGGCGGGGATCTGGTACGTCTCCTCGGCGTAGTTGATGCCCTGGTGGATGGTGACGTCGCCGTTCTCGTCCACCTCGCACGGGTTGTTCACCGTGCAGGTCTCGCCGTCCTCGTTGCCCGTGTTGTTGACGGCGACGACCTTGCCGGTGGTGGTGTCGATCACCGGGGAGCCCGAGGTGCCGCCGATGGTGTTGCAGGAGGAGGTGTAGCGGACCGAGTCCTTCCAGGTCCAGTCGCCCTCCTTCAGCCGGTACACGAACCCGTCGATGCTGCAGCTGTAGGTCCGCTTCCAGTAGCCGGAGACGACCTTGATGGCGGTGCCGGCGGTGGGGTGGGTGTCGTTCACGGTGAGCGGGCTGATCCCGTACGCGCTCTTGATCTGCGCGTAGGTGGTGGTCAGCCGGTAGATCGTGACGTCCGTGTCCGTCATGGTCGAGTAGACGACCTGGTTGGCGCGCAGGGTGGCGACCCGGCTGCCGGAGGCGTTCAGCAGGCCGAAGGTGCGGCTGGAGGACTGGCCGGTGATGACCTCGCCGGGGTCCGGGAAGCCGGTCTCCAGGCAGTGGCCGTTGGTCAGCACGAGCGCGGGGTCGCTGTCGGCCGAGTTGGGGAAGCGGATGACGGAGCCGGAGCAGTTGCTGAGCGCGACGGTACCGGCGAAGTTGACGGTCACCGCGGCGGGCTTGGCGGTGTGCGGTGCGGCGACCGCGGGGGTGGCGCCCAGGCCGGCTATGGCCAGGGAGGAGAGTGCGGCAAGGAGAGGCTTGTTCATGTGGGGGTCCCCTCTGACGACTTGGGCGACCGGAGTGTTCCGGCCGCCCGCTCGTTTGTCATGCACATCTTCAGCGCATGGAGGGGGCGGGAACAAGAAGCGGGCTCGGGTCGTAGGGGTTTCCCTCGGCGGAGAGGTTCATGCAACTCGCCCGAAACGCCGACGACTTGGAGGCCGACTCCGGCTACTTCCCGGCCGGCTTCGGCTTGGTGATGACGGCGCCGAACAGGGCCAGGCCCTTGATGACGACACGTGGGGCACACGGCCGTCCCACTCCGCGGGCCCCACGCCTGCGGAACCCGCCGAGGGCGAAACGGGAGGTGGGTGCCCGGTCCATCACCAGGGAGTCCCTGGGCCGCGGCTCGGGCAGCCCACGTGCGGCGACCGCCGGCTCGCCGAGCGTCCGGGCGCCCTGGACGCGGTCGAGCCGCTCGTCCAGCTCACCCAGCGCCAGGCGGCCGCCCGCAGACCACGGTTGCCTGAAGAAGTGCGCAGCCCGTCTTCAGCCGTCCGCCGCCTGCCGTCCGCTGGCGCCGGACACAGCGCGGGCCGCGCCCACGGCACACCAGCGGGAGGCGGAAGCCCTGCGGGACACACAGGCCGACGGGCGCGCGGGAGGCGTCGACATGGGCCTTGAGGGAGGCGCGGCCCGGCACACACAGGCCGACGCGCACACCGCAGGCGTCGATATCGGCCGTGGTGGAAGCGCGCCCACAGCATGAGCGGGCCGCGCGCACGGCATCAGCGGGATACGGAAGCCCTGCCGGACACACGGGCCGACGTACACGCGGGAGGCGTCGACGTCGGCCTCGGCGGAGGGCCGTCAGCGGTCAGCGTGGGCGCTTGGTGGCACCGTGGCCGTGGCCTCGGCCGCTGGGGAAGGCGGACGTGGAGGTGGGCGGGTCGGCCGTGGTCGCGGTGGGCGTGGGGGCGCCGGCCGTCGCGGAGGTCGTGGCGGGGGCTGAGGTGGTCGGGCCGGTGCTCGCCTTCCCCTGGGACGCGCCGGCGGACGAGCGGGACGGCGAGGTCGAGGAGGCGCCGGGGGTGGCCGTCGAGGCGGCCGAGGAGCCGGCGTCCGTACGGGGGCTCGCGGTGGCGGAGTCGCCGACGACGGCGTGTGTGCCGCCGTCCGGACCGGGCCCGTCCGAGGCGGGGGAACCCGAGCCGCCCGCCACAGCCGCGATCACCGCGACCGCGCCGGCCACACCCAGCGCCCCGGCGACGGCCACGACCCGGCGACGGCCCCCCGTGCGCCGCTCGGCGCGCCGCCGAGCGGCCCGCCCCTCGCCGGTCCGGGACCGGCCGACCGGCTCGGCCGGTTCGTTCGCCCCCGTCGGCTCGGTCGGCTCGGCCGCCCCGGTCGGCTCGCCCGGCCCGGCCTGCGCGGGCAGCTCGCGGGTCTCGTCGTAGGCGCTGGTCCAGCCGTGGGCGGCGGCGGGGTCGGCGTACTCGTCGTAGGCGGGTGCGGAGTCGGCCTGGGGGAGGTACACATTCGGCGAGGCCGGCGGCGCGTGACGGGCGTCCGGCGGGGCCGCCTGCCCCGGCTGGGTGTCGTACCCATGCGACGTCTGCTCGACCGGCTGCGCGTACGACACGTTCGGCGGTACCTGGGGCGATTCACCCGGTCCGCGTCCGTCGTCCGTACCCGTCTCTCCGTGCATCCCGCCCCACTCCGCCTCGCTGTGCACACAAGCCACCCATTCGGGCCCGCCCCCTGACGATCCCGCCGTACCGGCCCGACCCGGCGGAACGGCACAGCATTCTAGGGACGCAAGTGGCCCCTGAGACAGCCATCGGCGATATCCGGGCAAATCGCCGTGTCTCACGTGGCGGAAAACACGACTCATGAGGCATGTGCGGGCCGTAAGCTCACGACATGCAGGTGATCCAGTCGACCAAGCTCGCCAACGTCTGTTACGAGATCCGGGGCCCGGTTCTCGAGGAGGCCATGCGGCTTGAGGCGGCGGGACACCGCATCCTCAAGCTGAACACCGGCAACCCGGCCGCCTTCGGTTTCGAGTGCCCCCCGGAGATCCTGGAGGACGTCCTCCGCAACGTCTCCACCGCGCACGGCTACGGCGACGCCAAGGGCCTGCTGGCGGCCCGCCGCGCCGTCGTCATGCACAACCAGACCATCGGCATCGAGACGGACGTCGAGCACGTCTTCATCGGCAACGGCGTCTCCGAGCTGATCGTGATGGCGATGCAGGGACTTCTCGACGACGGCGACGAGGTTCTCGTACCGGCCCCGGACTACCCGCTGTGGACGGCGGCCGTCTCCCTCTCCGGCGGTACGGCGGTGCACTACCGCTGCGACGAGCAGTCCGACTGGATGCCCGACCTCGCCGACGTCGAGCGCAAGGTCACCGACCGCACCAAGGCCATCGTCATCATCAACCCCAACAACCCCACGGGCGCGGTGTACGGCGAGGCGATGCTGAAGGGCCTGACCGACATCGCCCGCCGGCACAACCTGCTGATCTGCTCCGACGAGATCTACGACAAGATCCTCTACGACGGCGCCACGCACACCCCGACCGCGAAGATCGCCCCCGACCTGCTCACCCTCACCTTCAACGGCATGTCGAAGGCGTACCGGGTGGCCGGCTACCGGGTCGGCTGGATGTCGATCTCCGGCCCGCGCGCCCACGCCGACTCCTACATCGAGGGCCTGACGATCCTGGCGAACATGCGGCTGTGCGCCAACATGCCGGGGCAGCACGGGGTGGTCGCCGCGCTCAGCGGACGGCAGTCGATCAACGACCTGGTGCTGCCGGGCGGGCGGCTGAAGGAGCAGCTGGACACGGCGTACGAGCTGCTGACGCAGATCCCGGGCGTGAGCTGCGTCCGCCCGAAGGGCGCGCTGTATCTCTTCCCGCGCCTCGACCCCCAGGTCTTCAAGATCAAGGACGACCGGCAGATGGTCCTGGACCTGCTGCGCCAGGAGAAGATCATGGTCGTCCAGGGCACGGGCTTCAACTGGCCCGAGCCGGATCACTTCCGGGTGGTGACCCTGCCGTCGGTCGGCGACCTCCGGGACGCGGTCACCCGGATCGGGAACTTCCTGGACGGATACAGCCAGCCGTAGGGGGCGGGCATTACAGCCGGCCGTAGTCGGTGGACGTCATTCCGTGACCCGACTCAACTTTAGACGAAATCCAAGCTAGGATGGTTTCCTGTCAGAGCACAGGAGGCCATCCCGATGTACGAACCGATCCGCACCAAGTCGGTCCACAGCACGATGGCCGACACCGCCTCCGACTTCCCCCACAGGTCGCGCGAGGAGGAGCTGGACATCCAGCTGGCCGGCCACCTCGCCGCACTGCTCGCCGTGACCGACGAGCTGCGCAGCCTGACCCCGTCGGCCGATCTGGACACCGCCGCCGAGCGGCTCGCCGAGCAGGTGGCCCGGCTCCGCGGAGGCCACGGTCCGCTGCGGGCGACCCCGTCCGCCGCCGGCGACCCGGTGGCGCTGCACCAGCGCGCGCACGCCCTCGCCGGCCGTGCGCTCGTGGTCGCCGCCTCCCGTGCCGACACCGCGGCGGCCATCCTCGCCGCCGAGCGGATGGACGCGCACGCCGACGCCCAGTCGGAACCGCGGGAACTGAGCACCACCGCCTGACCCCCAACAGGGGTCCCCCGATCGGCCCCGGTCCGCGTGCACCCGCAGCGACGCGCGGACCGGGCGCCATACATCCTCCCCGGGTCCTCAAACGCTCCTGACCGTCCGCACCGGAACCCCGTCAGACGCCCACGAGTTCCTTCGCGCCCAGGTTGCGCCGTGCGTGTTCGAGATTCTGCGTCACACGCTCACGATGCTCGTCGGGTAGCTTGCCGCCTTCCAGCAGGCGTTCGCAGCAGCTCGCCGACTCCTCGTACTCCCCGACCCAGAAGGCGGACACCGCGAGCTCGTCGAGCGCCTGCCAGTCGTACCAGCCGGGCTCGACGAAGAGATGGTCGTCACTCGGATACGGGATCCGTACGGCCTGTCGTGCGAACAGGTGGGCAAGAGGCCAGCGTTCACCGTTGAGGCGGCACCAGCGCGCGAGTCCGCCGAGCGCTTCGGCGCGCGTGGGACGGCTCTCGTGCGCATCGAGGTAGCGGTGCATCACCTCGGCCGGGGGCCGGCCCAGGTCTGCGGCCAACTGTGCGGCGGACAGGCGGGCGCAGAAGACCTCCTCGTCCCAACCGCCCATGGCCGCCCGGCGATCGTAGGCTTCGATCGCCTTCTCGAACTCACCGGCGACACGCCAGGTCTGGCCCAGGTAGAAGACATAACGTGCGTTGTCGGGCTCCTTGATCAGGCCCTGCTGCAGGGTCTCGGCGTCTCCCAAGTACTTCTCTCGCGGGGTTTTGCCCCTGCTGCGTCCTCCGCCACCCAGGTAAACGATGGTGGCGCCTTCCAGCATCCCCAGGCTGTACGGCGAATCGCAGTCGAGGTACTCGTGCAGCACGCCGACGTACCGCCACGGCAGCCGAGTCGAGACCAGGGCGCGGCGCCGGTACCGGTGGTGTCCGTTGCTGATGTCGACCCGGTAGGCGTCGAGTGTCAGTTCCGGCATGTGAAAGCCGGGCTCCACGTCCATCACGTCGTCGGCGTCCATGAACAGCAGGTAGTCCGCGGCGTCACGGGCGAGTTCGATCGCCTCGGTGCGGCTCCCGTCGAACCCCTTCCAAGGCCGTTCGTACAGTCCCCCGGGCAGATCCCGGTAGACCTCGCGGATGACGTCCTGGGTGCCGTCCGTCGAGCCGGTGTCCACGATGACCCAGGTGTCGATCAAGGATCGTACGGATTCCAGACAACGCCGGATCACATGGGCCTCGTTCTTGACGATCATATTCAGACAGACCGTCTGCTTCACGGGTGCCATCCAAAAAACCTCTTCATGACTCGTGCATTCGGGTGGTTCGCGAGTTCCTGGCGCCTGCCGAATAATGGCGCCATCGGACGTCCTCATAACATCGGTGCCGGCCGCCCGAGACGGGGTATGCCGATCCCTAATCGACTATTCCGCGAGATGTGACACTGTGAAACACAGGCCATTGATGGCAGGGCTCTTGGGTGTGGCCGCGGTAGCCACCAGCGTGATCGCTTGGGCGATTGAGACAGGAACGAGCTCCGGATCCGGGGACTCGCCGCCGGTGCACCAGGACGCCAATTCACTGTTGCAGACGGGCATTCTGCAGGATAAGAACCACGATCCCAAAGCCGCCGCCCGTTCCTACGCAGCTGTACTGAAACTGCAACCGCAGAACAAGTACGCGTGGTTCGACCTGGGAGTCGCCGCGCAAGAAGTCGGAGACACGGCCGATGCCCATCGTGCCTATGAAAGGGCGCTGACGATCGATCCGGCGTTCCCACCGGCTCTCTTCAACGAGGCGCTGCTCGTGCAGTGGAGCAAGCCCGACCAGGCCGTGGCACTTCTGGAACGTGCCGCGGCCGCCAACTCCCGGGAGCCCACGACGCATCTGCATCTCGGAGAGATCTGGGCTCGAAAGGACCATGAGCGCAAAGCGGCGGCGGAATTCCGCCGGGCCGTCGCGATCGATCCCTCCCTGCTCGCCCAAGTGCCGGAGAAGTTCAAGGACTCCGCGCGCGGGCACTGACGCCGGCATCTCAGACTTCGGCGAGTTCCCTCGGGCTCAGGCGCTGTCGTGCGAACCTGAGATTCTCCGTCACGCGCTCGCGGTGTTCGTCGGGCAGCTTGCCGCCTTCCAGCAGGCGTTCGCAGCAGCTCGCCGACTCCTCGTACTCCCCGACCCAGAAGGCGGACACCGCGAGCTCGTCGAGTGCCTGCCAGTCGTACCAGCCGGTCTCGACGAGCAGGCCATCGGTCGGATACGGGATCCGTACCGCCTGCCGCGCGTACATGTAGGCGAGAGGCCAGCGCTGGCCTTTGACACGGCACCAGCGCGCGAGGTCGGCCAGGGCCTCGGCGCGCGAAGGCAGGGTCTCGTGGGCCCGGAGGTACCGGTCCATCACCTCGGCCGGTGGCCGGTCGAGAGTCTCCGAGAGCCGTGCGGCCCATAGGTGGGCACAGTAGATCTCCTCGTTCCAGCCCCCCATGGCCGCCCGGCGGTCATAGGCTTCGATCGCTCTCTCCGGCTCGCCCGCATCGCGCCAACTCTGGGCAAGGTAGTAGGCATAACGCGCGTTGCCGGGCTCCTTGGCCAGGCCGTCCTCGAGGATCTTCACATCGCGCAGGTACTTGTCCCGCACGCCTTCGTTTCTATGGCGTCCCCCGCCGCCCACGATGACCATGCGGGCGCCTTCGAGCGTGCCGAGGCTGAACGGCCTGCCGCACTCCACGTACTCGTGCAGCACGCCGACGTACCGCCAGGGCAGCCGGGTCGAGACCAGTACGGGGCGCCAGTACACGATGTCCCCGGAGTGGATGTCGACCCGATAGGCGTCGCGTGTCAGCTCCGGCATGCGAAAGCCGGGCTCCATCTCCATCACATCGTCAGCGTCGATGAAGAACAGGAAGTCGGCACGGTCGCGGGCGAGTTCGATCGCCTCGGTGCGGCTGCCGTCGTATCCCTTCCAAGGCCGTTCGTACAGTTCGCCGGGTAGATCACGGTAAACGTCGCGGATGACGTCCTGGGTGCCGTCGGTCGAGCCGGTGTCCACGATGACCCAGGTGTCGATCAAGGGTCGTACGGATTCCAGGCACCGCCGGATCACCGGGGCTTCGTCCTTGACGATCATGTTCAGACAGACCGTTTGTGTCACGGATCCCATCCCACTCAGTAGCGGCACACAACCGAACCGGGACGGTATCCAGCCTCTTCGAGGCGTGCAAAGAGGCTGGTCCGAGAGACTGTTTTCGACTCGTGCATCCGGGTGGTTTGCGGACCCCGAGCGCCTGGCTAACGGTGGCGCCGTCGGGGCGAACTCGTAACGTCTGTGCCCGCCACCCGAGAAAAGCCAATCCATCCGTCCTCGACTATTCCACGAGATGTGACAAGGTGAAATACAAAAGATTGTGGGCAGGACTCGCCGGAACAGCGACGGCGGCAATCGGGGTGACCGTTTGGGCCATCGATTCCCCGACGAGCGATCCATCGGAATCCAAGGCCTCGTCAGCGGCCCAGAGCAAAGACACAGGCACACTCCTGCAGTCCGGTCTTCAGAGCCAGGCGCATCAGGACCTCGCCGGGGCGGTCAAGAGCTACCGGCGCGTGCTGGAAATCGACCCGCGGAGCAAGGAGGCCTGGTACCGCCTGGGGCTCGTCGAGCAGCAGAACGGCCGGACGGCTGAGGCCCGTGCGGATTACGACCAGGCGCTGAAGATCGACCCTTCGTTCATGTCCGCCCTCTACAGCGAGGTGAATCTGATCACGGCGAGCGAGCCCGATCGAGCCATCGAACTGCTGAAGCGCGCCGTCGCCACCGCCCCGAAGTCGGCGGTGATGCAGATGCAGCTCGGCCGGCTTCTGGCGAACCAGCACCGCGATGTCGAGGCGAAGAAGGCGTTCCGGCAGGCGGTCGCGGCCGATCGACGGATGCTGCCGCAGGTGCCGGAAGCGTTCCGGGATGCAGTGAGACCCCCAGCGACTTCGAGCGACTAAGGAGTACCAGATGACGTCGACGGCGACACCGAGGTTCTCCGTCTTCACCCCCAGCCACCGCCCCCGCTACCTGGACGAATGCCTGAAGACCCTGCAGGCGCAGACCTGTACGGACTGGGAGTGGATCGTCCTGCTCAACAACGGCGCCCGCTGGCGGCCGGAACGGCCCGACGAGCGGGTCCGGGTGGAGATCGCGGACGACATCAAGGGAGTCGGAGCGGCGAAACGCCGGGCCTGTGAACTGGCGCGCGGCGAGATCCTCGTGGAACTCGACCATGACGACCTGCTGGCGAAGGCGTGTCTGGCGGAGCTCGCCAAGGCGTTCGACGCGCATCCCGATGCCGTCTTCGTCTACAGCAACACCGCGCAGATCACCGAGGACGGCAAGCGGGACGACAGCCGCTTCAACGAGTCCTACGGCTGGCAGTACAGCGACGTGCGGGTCGACGGCCGCAAGCTGCTCCAGGTGCAGAGCATGGCTCCGACACCGCACAACGTCGCCTACATCTGGTACGCCCCCAACCATGTGCGGGCGTTCCGCAGGAAGGCCTACGAACGCGTCGGCGGCTACGACGCCGCCCGTACCGTTCTGGACGACCAGGACCTGATGTGCCGCCTGTTCCACATCGGGGACTTCCACCACATCGAGCGCTGTCTGTATCTCCAGCGGATGCACCCGGAGAACACCCAGCGCGACCCGAAGATCAACGCCCAGATCCAGCGCGAGACGGTCGCCCTGTACGACAAGTACATCGAGGCCAACGCCCTCGCCTGGACGGCCCGTCGCGGGCTGCTCGCGCTGGACCTCGGCGCCGCCCACCGCAAGCCTCCCGGCTACTTGGGCGTGGACCAGCGTCCCGGTATGGGCGTCGACATCGTGGCGACCCTGCCCGACAAGCTCGACCTGCCCGACAACTCGGTCGGGCTGATGCGGGCGGTGGACTTCCTCGAGCACGTGCCGCAGAAGGTGCCACTCATCAACGAGCTCTACCGGCTGCTGGCACCCGGCGGCATGCTCCTCACCATGACGCCCAGCTCCGACGGCCGCGGCGCGTACCAGGACCCGACCCACGTCGCCTTCTACAACGAGAACTCGTTCTGGTACTACACGGACAACCAGTACCGCGCCTTCGTCCCCGACATCGAGGCCCGGTTCCAGTCCTCGCGGCTGGTCACGTACTTCCCGAGCGAGTGGCACTCCAAGAACAACATCTCGTACGTGGTCGCCAACCTCATCGCGATGAAGGAGGGCGCCCCACGCTGCGGTGGCCCGCTGCTGGTCTAGGCCGACAGCGTGCAAGGCGCCCTGCGGGACTCTCGGGTCGCGCAGGGCGCCTCGTGCGTTACGGGCCGCCGAGTCGTGGGGGCCGCGTCGATCAAGGTGGCCAAGGCGGGAGCTTTGAGAGCCCAGGCCAGCTGGTCCTCCCAAGGGGCGCCGGGCGCGGGAACTTGGGCCACGTTAGTCGGTGGAGACCTGCGGCAGGACGGCGCCGCTGTCGGCGCACGCGTGAGCGAGGTGGCGTACGCCGGTGCCGTTCATGGCGGTGGCCGCCGCCTCGGCCCGCTCGGCGCCGTCGACGTCGGTCAGGCGACACAGTTGACGACGAATCGGTGGCCGGTGACGGCGGCGCGTACGGCGGTCGGGTCTGCCAAGGAGGCCCGCGGGCGCCGGCCACCAGCCGGCTGACGCAGCAGTGGGTGCGGTGGTGGGCGAGCGCCGTTCCTCGCCGCCCGAACAGGTGAGTTTGTCGAGGGCGCTGATACGGGCCTTCGGGTCCGAGTTCAGCCGTTGCCGGACGCATTCAGAACCGATGGATCCGGCGCCGTTGGTCACGAGGAGGCACGTGGTTCTCCCTGGGTTCCTCTTCGGTTACCTCTCAGGAAACGGAGACGGTGCCCGCGAGACCGAGGCCTCGGGGCACCATCTCGCATTTCCCGGGGGAAGTGCGTCACCTAAGCGTGCGGCCTAGTGCGGCGGCGGGAAGTCGGCGCAGACCGCGTAGGCGGTGATCCCCGAGGCCACACCGGTCTGGATGGCCTGCCACCCCTGCCGGGTCCCCGAGGTGACCGGACCGTTGAAGCGGGTGGAGCTGTTGGTACCGTCGAATCCGCCGCCGGTGACAGAGTCGCCGGTGTCGCAGAGAGCAGTCGCCGTATTCGTGTCGCTGTGGACGGCCACGATGTAGGTGCTCAGGCCCTGGCCCGTCGCACCAGTGGCACCGGTGGCACCAGTGGCACCCGTCGGACCCGTCGGACCCGTCGGACCGGTGGCGCCCGTCGGGCCAACCGAGCCGGTACCACCAGCACCAGTCGCACCCTGCGGACCCGTCGGACCCGTCGGACCGGTGGCGCCCGTCGCACCAACCGAGCCGGTACCACCAGCACCAGTCGCACCCTGCGGACCCGTCGGACCCGTCGGACCGGTAGCGCCCGTCGCACCCTTCACACCGGCACCCGTCGCACCCGTCGCACCCGTCGGACCGGTGGCGCCCGTGGCTCCCCTGGCTCCCGTGGCGCCCGTGGCTCCCTTGCACTTGCAGGGCTTGCCGTGGTGCTTGTGATCGTCGTCCTTGTGCCCCTGGGGACCCCACTGGCCGCGGTTGTCCCCGTAGCCCTGGTCGTCACCCCAGCCCTTGTCGTCGCTCCAGCCCTGGTCGTCGCCCTTGTTGCTCTGGTCGTCGCCCCAGCCCTGGTCGCCGCCCTTGTCCGCGTGGTCGTCGTAGCCACCGCGGTCGGGGCCGGAGCCGCTCAGCGAGGCGAAGCTGTCGTCGGGTGCCCGGTTGATCGCGTCGGCGATGGCCGCGCTGAGTTCGTCGCCCGGACCGTACTTCTCCGCGGCGCCGGCGGCGCTGTGCCGCTGCATCGCGTCGGCGGCGGCAACCGTGCCCGGCAGTACGTTGAGGGCAACGGTGAGGGCGCCCGTGCCCACCATCATGGCGGACTTCAAGCGCGAATTTCGGATCGTTCTACGGCTCAAGAGAACCTTCCCTGGAAGTGAGCGGAAAGACCGCAGGCGGTGCACGGGGAGTGCTTTTCCGCATGCGGGTCCCGCAGCGTCGGCCGCGGACGACAACAATTTGCACGCTGCGCACTTGAAGGAATGGAAATGTCTCGGCGCCGTCCGGCGAAGATCACCCGAGAGGCGTGACTTTACTCAGCCAAAACGCCCAAGCTCGGAGCGCCTGCTTTCAATCGAGGTTTTTTCTGCGATCTGCGACGCAGTTTTCGAGTGAGGGCCGCACTCTCTTCAACCCCCTTCGTCCCGAATCGTCACGGCCGCACAGACCTTGGCTCAGCTGCCGGCCGAGGGAGAAAGCCGAGCGCCCCTACGAGTTCTCCTCCTCCCGCGTCCGCGCCTTCGGTACGTCCGCGCCTCTGTGCGGGGAGAGGGAGGGCCCGGAGTCCTCCAGCAGGCCCAGCAGGTACTCGCCGTATCCGCTCTTGAGCAGCGGCCGGGCCAGGTTCCTGAGTCCGTCGTCGATCAGGCCGGCCCGCCAGACCGCCTCCTCGACACAACCGACCTTCAAGCCTTGGCGTTCCTCGATCACGCGGACGAACTCGGACGCCTGCACCAGGGAGGTGAAGGTCCCGGTGTCCAGCCAGGCGGTGCCCCGGTCGAGCCGGTGACATGCAGCTCCCCGGCCTCCAGATAGACCCTGTTGAGGTTGGTGATCTCCAACTCGCCCCGGGTGCTGGGCCGTAGCCGGCGCGCGATGTCCACGGCGCGGTTGTCGTAGAAGTACAGTCCGGGCACGGCGTACCGGGACCTGGGCCGGGCCGGCTTCTCCTGGATGGACAGGGCTCGCCCGGAGGCGTCGAACTCCACCACTCCGTAGGCCGAGGGGTTGGCGACCTGGTAGGCGAACACCCTTCCGCCCACCGGTTCGTCGTGCCGGGCCAGTCGTGTGCCGAGGCCGCTTCTGTGGAAGATGTTGTCGCCGAGAATCAGGGCGACCGGCTCCCCGTCGAGGAAGTCGGCGCCCAGGAGGAAGGCCTCGGCAATGCCTTTCGGTGTTTCCTGCGCCATGTATGCGAGGCGCAGGCCGAGTTGTGTGCCGTCGCCGAGCAAGCGGCGAAACTGGCACTGGTCTTCGGGTGTGGTGATGATCAGAATTTCCCGGACACCGGACATCACCAGTGTGGAGAGCGGGTAATAGACCATCGGTTTGTCGAAGACCGGCAGCAGTTGCTTCGAGACCGAGCGGGTCAAGGGCCACAGTCGCGAGCCGGTGCCTCCGTCCAGGAGAATTCCGCGCATGGCAGCACGATAGGTGAATTACCTATACCGACCCGTTTCCCGCTGTGGGTGTTCAAAGACCCCGATCGCATGATGGGCAGGCCCGGCGGAGCCGGCGCTCTCAGGCTCCGCCGGGCCCGGTACTCAGGGGCAACTGATGCGTGTGTCGCCCGGGTCGGTGGTGCAGGAGTCGAAGCCGGGGCCGCCG
The DNA here is from genome assembly GCF_044456925.1 of Streptomyces sp. NPDC050743. NCBI lineage: Bacteria > Bacillati > Actinomycetota > Actinomycetes > Kitasatosporales > Streptomycetaceae > Streptomyces > Streptomyces sp. NPDC050743. The sequence continues at coordinate 63,723 of NZ_JBITGJ010000007.1, read as the reverse complement.
TTGGCCGTGTCGTTGCCGGACACACCGTCGGTGGTGATGACCCGGTCGCTGCCGTTGGAGCCGTTCACCGAGTCGTTGCCGGGACCGCCGTACAGGGTGTCGTTGCCGTCGCCGCCGTCGATGTTGTCGTTGCCGTAGTCGCCGTAGACGGTGTCGGCGCCGCCGTTGCCGCGGATGGTGTCGTTGCCTCCCAGGCCGCAGATCACGTCGTTGCCGAACGTGCCGTTGAGGGTGTCGTCCCCGCTGGTGCCGACGATCGTGCAGCCCCGGGAGTTGTTGACCCCGCTGCTCGCCGTCGCCGTGTTGTTGCCGGTCGCCGGGTCGGTCTCGTTGGCACGGACCGTGGCGGTGTCGGTGAGGGTGCCGGTGGTGCGGGGTTCGGCGACCACCGTGACCGTGGCGCTCGCGCCCGGAGCCAGCGTGCCGAGGGAGCAGGTGGCGCCGGTGGCGGTGGTGGTGCAGCTGCCCTGGCTGGGCGCGGCCGACACCACGGTGGCGCCCGCTCCGGAGAGCGAGTCGCTCAGCGTGACACCGGTGGCGGAGGCGGTGGAGCTGCCCGCGTTGGTCACGCGCACGGTGTACGTGGCCCGGTCGCCCAGGGTGACGGACGTGGGGCCCGTCTTGGTGACCGAGACGTCCGCGCTGGTGGGGGGCGGTGTGGTGCCGCCACCCTGGTAGCGGGCCAGGGCGAAGTCGTCGTTCGGGCCGCCCTGGCCGACGGCGACGATCTTGCCGTCGGACTGGAGGGCCACGCCGTGGGCCACGTCGCTGCCGCCGAAGCCCGTGGTCGCCTGACCGCCGGTGCCGAAGCCAGTGTCCAGGCCGCCGTTGGTGTTGTACCGCAGGACCTTGAAGCCGCCGACTCCGCCGCCTGCGACGACGATCCGCCCGTCGCTCTGCAGCTTCACGTCCTCGGCGCCGCCGCCGGGGGTGACGACCAGGCCGTCGCCGTCGAAGCTCGTGTCCAGGGTGCCGTTGGTGTTGTAGCGGGCCAGTGCGAACCCGCCGCCGCCCGCACCGGCCGCGACGATCTTGCCGTCGGACTGGACCGCGAGCGCCTCCGCGGAGTCGTAGCCACCGAAGTCGGTGCGCTGGATGCCGTTGCTGCCGAAGCCGGTGTCGAGGCTGCCGTCGGCGTTGTAGCGGATGAGCGCGAAGTCGAAGCGGGTCTGCCCGAGCTCGCCCGCCACCACGATCTTGCCGTCGGGCTGCAGGACCAGGGCACGCGCGTCGCCGCCCTCCTGCAGGGACGGCCCCGCCGGGTTGGTGGTCACCATGCCGTCGCCGCCGCCGAAACTCGAGTCCAGGCTGCCGTCGGGGTTGTAGCGGGCCACGGCGGCATCGCCCCCGTCGTAGCCGGCGGCGACGATCTTGCCGTCGGGCTGCACGGCCACGTCCTCGGCCTCTTCGGGGGTGCCGAAGTCGGTGAACACCCTGCCGTCGCCGCCACCGAAGCTCGTGTCCAGCGTGCCGTCCGGGTTGTACCGGGCCACCACGAACCAGCAGCAGTTGTCGTACTCCGCCAACTCCCGCCCGCCACGACGATCTTGCCGTCGGACTGCAGCGCAACGGCATGGGCCTCGCTCCACTGGAGCTGCTCGGGCGGGATCATGTTGTTGATGGGGGTCGTGACCCTGCCGTCGCCGCCGAAACTGGTGTCCAGTGTGCCGTCGGGGTTGTGGCGGGTGAGCGCGAAGTCGCTCTCCGGTACGGAGTTGTCGGCGGAGGCGCCGACCGAGACGATCTTGCCGTCGGGCTGCACCGCCACGTCGTTGGCGGAGTCGTCGCCGCCGATGTCGGTGAGGACCGTGCCGTTGCCGCCGAAGGTGGGGTCCAGGTCGCCGGGGGCGGCGGCAGCCGTGCCGGGCAGGGCCAGGACCAGCGCGAGGACGGTGGCCGCCACCGTCCCGGTCCGCGCGACGAGCGATCGAACACGCGATGTGAACGATCGAACATGAGGTGTGATCATGGGCGACAGCCTTCCGCCCCTCGCACACCCCTCCGGCCGCCCCGAGCCGTGTCGTACCCAACGGGCGCGGCAATCCACCCGCGTGGACGAACACCCGGCCAACGGCCAGGGCCCCGCACGCCGTTGTGCGGGGCCCCGGTGGGTTGTGTCCACGGCCGGCCGGGACGATCGCTGGTCAGGGCACGGCGACCGGCCGTGGAGTCTCAGGCGGGACTAGCCCAGGCGCTCCACCAGCGCGTGGTACTGGTCCCACAGCGCCTTCGGGGTGTGGTCGCCGAAGGTGTTGAGGTGCTCGGGGACGAGGGCGGCCTCCTCGCGCCAGACGTCCTTGTCGACCGAGAGCAGGAAGTCCAGGTCGGAGTCGGACAGTTCGAGACCCTTGGTGTCCAGGGCCTGCTTGGTCGGCAGGACGCCGATCGGGGTCTCGACGCCTTCGGCCTTGCCCTCCAGGCGCTCCACGATCCACTTCAGGACACGGGAGTTCTCGCCGAAGCCGGGCCAGACGAACTTGCCCTCGTCGTTCTTGCGGAACCAGTTGACGTAGTAGATCTTCGGCAGCTTGGACTGGTCCTTGTCCTTGGCCACGTCGATCCAGTGGGCCATGTAGTCGCCCATGTTGTAGCCGCAGAACGGCAGCATCGCGAACGGGTCGCGGCGCAGCTCGCCGACCTTGCCCTCGGCGGCGGCGGTCTTCTCGGAGGCCACGTTGGCGCCGAGGAAGACGCCGTGGTTCCAGTCGAAGGACTCCGTCACCAGCGGCACCGCGGAGGCGCGGCGGCCGCCGAAGAGGATCGCCGAGATCGGCACGCCCTTGGGGTCCTCCCACTCGGGCGCGATGATCGGGCACTGCGCGGCGGGGGTGGTGAAGCGGGCGTTGGGGTGCGCGGCGGGCTCGGCGGAGTCCGGGGTCCAGTCGCGGCCCTTCCAGTCCGTCAGGTGGGCCGGGGTCTCCTCCGTCATGCCCTCCCACCACACGTCGCCGTCGTCGGTGAGGGCGACGTTGGTGAAGACCGAGTTGCCCCACAGGGTCTTCATCGCGTTGGCGTTGGTGTGCTCACCGGTGCCGGGCGCGACGCCGAAGAAGCCGGCCTCGGGGTTGATCGCGTACAGGCGGCCGTCCTCGCCGAAGCGCATCCAGGCGATGTCGTCGCCGATGGTCTCCACGGTCCAGCCGGATATGGTCGGCTCCAGCATGGCGAGGTTGGTCTTGCCGCAGGCGCTCGGGAAGGCGGCGGCGACGTACTTGGACTCGCCCTGCGGCGGGGTGAGCTTGAGGATCAGCATGTGCTCGGCCAGCCAGCCCTCGTCACGCGCCATGACGGAGGCGATACGCAGCGCGTAGCACTTCTTGCCGAGCAGGGCGTTGCCGCCGTAGCCGGAGCCGTAGGACCAGATCTCGCGGTCCTCGGGGAAGTGCGAGATGTACTTGGTGGAGTTGCACGGCCACGGAACGTCCTCCTGGCCCTCCTCCAGGGGGGCGCCGAGGGAGTGGACGGCCTTCACGAAGAAGCCGCTGTCGCCGAGTTCGTCCAGGACGGCCTGGCCCATGCGCGTCATCGTGCGCATGGAGACGGCGACGTAGGCGGAGTCGGTGATCTCCACGCCGATCGCGGACAGCGAGGAGCCGAGCGGGCCCATGCAGAACGGGACGACGTACATGGTGCGCCCGCGCATGGAGCCGCGGAACAGGCCTTTCTCACCGCTGAAGATCTCCCGCATCTCGGCGGGGGCCTTCCAGTGGTTGGTCGGGCCCGCGTCCTCCTCCTTCTCGGAGCAGATGAAGGTGCGGTCCTCGACGCGCGCGACGTCGGTCGGGTCGGAGGCCGCGTAGTAGGAGTTGGGGCGCTTGATCGGATCGAGCTTCTTGAAAGTGCCTTTGGCCACGAGCTCTTCGCAGAGCCGCTCGTACTCCGCCTCGGAGCCGTCACACCAGACCACGCTGTCCGGCTGCGTCAGTTCGGCGATCTCGTTGACCCACGAGATCAGTTCCTGATGGGTGGTGGGAACGCTGGAAGCCGAGTTGTCGCGCGCCACGGTTGCTCCTAAGTGAGGGATTTTGTCCTTGTGGCCCCGTGGGGGCTGCGACCCGGACGCTTCTGATGCTCATCCGGTGCCGACCGTACTCATATGATCATCCGTCGTTCGCGCGCATCTGTCCAGGGGGCCTCACAAGTGAGCGACGTGAGGAAGGCCACGGTTTCCAGGCCTGTTTACGTTTCCTTTACGTCCAGGTTTGTGTCACCTGAAGGTCTTTTTGCGTTCGATCGACCAAGGTCCGTACTGACACCCGACTTACGGTGCCGTAGGTACCATGCCCCGCATGACTGCGTCCGCTCCCGACGCGCCCACGGAGACGCCGGCCGACGGCCGCGGTCCCGTCGCGCTCTCCCTGCCGCATCCGGTCAAGCCCAGGCTCCGCGGCTGGCTGCACCTGGGCATGTTCCCGGCCGTACTCATCGCGGGCCTCGTGCTCACCGCCCTCGCCGACTCCACCAGAGGCCGCATAGCCTGCGGGATCTACGTCCTCACGGCCTGCCTGCTCTTCGGCGTCAGCGCGCTGTACCACCGGGGCGACTGGAGCCCGCGGATGGACGGCGTCCTGCGCCGCCTCGACCACGCCAACATCTTCCTGATCATCGCGGGCACCTACACCCCGCTCACCCTGCTGCTCCTGCCCGGGGCCAAGGGCCAGTGGCTGCTGTGGGGCATCTGGGCCGCCGCCGCGGCCGGCATCGTCTTCCGGGTCTTCTGGGTGGGCGCCCCGCGCTGGCTCTACACGCCCTGCTACATCGCCATGGGCTGGGCGGCCGTGTTCTTCCTGCCCGACTTCCTGCGCACCGGCGGCATCGCCGTCCTGGTCCTGGTCGTCGTCGGCGGCCTGCTCTACAGCGCCGGCGGCGTGGTCTACGGCATCAAGCGCCCGAACCCGTCACCGCGCTGGTTCGGCTTCCACGAGGTCTTCCACTCCTTCACCCTCGCGGCGTTCGTCGTCCACTACGTCGGGATCTCGCTGGTGGCGTACCAGCACACGTAGCTCCGACCTCCCCTTTATCCCCGGGCCGCGGCGTCGAAGCCGCGGCCTTTCCCATGCCGTGGCGGCCGGGCGAGGGCCCGGGCCACTCGTCCGAACAGGGGAAAGCGGACCGGGACAGCGGGTCGTGGGTGCGGCCTGCTCCGCTGCGCCGCTATGGCTGTCCGCATGACGCTTCTCGCCCCTCCAGCCCAGGACACCAGCGACGTTCCCGACCCGGAAGGTGAGCGCCACGGCTGGGTCACCCCCGTCGGCCTGTGGCTGTGGCCGTCGATGATCACACTGATCGTGGGCACGTACCGCATCGGCCAACCGCTGATGGGACGCGACGAGCTGACCAGCTGGGACGTGTCCGGCCGAAGTGCCGGGCAGGTGCTGGCGACGGTGCGGCACGTGGACGCGGTGCTGGGTACGTACTACCTCCTCCTCCATGAGTGGAGGACGCTTTTCGGAGACTCCGCCACCGCTCTGCGCATGCCCTCCGCCCTGGCCATGGCCGGTGCCGCGGCCTGTGTGGCGCTGATCGGGCGACGGCTGTTCGGCCGCCGTGCGGGAGTGGTCGGCGGCCTGCTGTTCACCCTGATTCCCGGAGTGAGCCGGTTCGCGCATGAGGCGCGCCCCTACGGCCTGGTGATGCTGGCCGTGGCCCTTGCCGCACTGCTGCTGCTCCGGGCCCTGGACCGCCCGGGCAGCCCGTGGCGGTGGGCCGCGTACGCCCTCGGCCTGGTGGCCGTGGGGCTGTCCCATCTGATCGCGCTGACGTGTCTGGTCGGGCATCTGGCACTCGTGGCCATGCGTGCCCGGCGCGAGCGCCGGGTGTGGCTCGGCTTCTGCCTCGCGGTTCTGGTGGGTGTCGCCTGCGTGTGCCCAGTGGTGCTGCTGGGCAGGAGGCAGACCGTCCGGCAGATCTGGTGGATCGCCAAACCGGACGCATGGGGTCTGCTCGACATCTGGTCGCAGCTGTTCTACTCCGGCCTGTGCGCGGGGATGGTGGTGCTGCTGGCCTTGGTGGCGTACCGGGAGCGCCGTGACGCCGTCGTCTTCTGCACCGTGTCCGCAGTGGCGCCCGTCCTGCTGATCTGGGCGTTCTCCCACGGGCACATCTCGTACTTCTACTTCCGGTACATGCTCTTCACCCTGCCGGCGTTCGCCGTTCTCGCCGGGGCGGGACTCGCCGCCGCGGCCCGGTCCCGACCGGTGCTCGTATCGGCCCTCGCGGTCCTCGCCGTGGTCACGGCGCCCGACCAGCAGTCACTGCGGGAGCCGCTCGGGCACTACTGGGCGGGCGGACCCGACTTCGCGGCGGCCGCACGCACCATCGGGAAGTACTACGTCCCCGGCGACGCGATCGTCTACAACAGGACGCAGGAGGAGGCCCTCTCCCTCGGCGTCGCGTACTACCTTCCGCGGAATCTGCGCCTCCGCGACGTCTTCCTCGCCGAATCGCCCGTCCAGCGCGATGACCTGGCGGCCGTCCAGTGCCCGGAGCCGGCCGCGTGCCTGCGGCGCGACGAGCAGCGGATCTGGCTCGTGGTGAGCGGGGACGAGACGGACCCGCTGAACGGGCTGCCCGCGGACCAGGCGACAGCGCTGCGCGCCCACTACAGGGCGTACGGGGCGGAGCGTCCCAGCGGTCTGACAGTGGCACTGCTGGTGCGCACCGCGTAGGCATTTTTTGGCGTGCGGTCCTACCGGGACCGTCACATGCCGGGGACACGCTCCGTAGTTCCGATTACTCACGCAGCGTAATCGTCACGGCGCGCTTCGCCCGTCCGGCGCAGGTCGCCCTCTAGGGTGTCCGGCGCCGAACGTGGGGGGATGAACACGCCCATAGCGGGGCGTACCGACTCGGAGGCGGACGCCGATGACTACAGTCGAACAGCAGCCGGACCACAGCTCGGTGGTGACCCCCGAACCCGCCACCATCCCCGGGCAACGACCACCGGGCCGGCTCCGACGCATGGCCGGGCCGATCACCCGTGCAGTCCGGCCCTTCGACATCGCCGTCGCAGTGTTCTTCGTGCTCACCGCCCACCTCCTCTACGTGAACCTGTGGAGCGACCTGGCCCACGCGTACCTGACCGACTCGGGAGGGGACCAGAACCAGGCCGAGTGGTTCATGGCGGTGGCCGCCGAGAACGTCGCGCACCTCCACAACCCGTTCTTCACCACAGTCCAGGGATTCCCCGACGGGGCGAACCTGATGGCCAACACCGTCATGCTCGGTCTGACCGTGCCGCTCACACCGATCACGCTGGCGTTCGGGCCGACCGTGACCTACGCGCTGGTGCTGACCTGGGGCCTCGCAGGGACGGGCATCGCGTGGTACTGGGTGCTGGCCCGGTGGGCGGTGCGCGGCCGTCCCGCGGCCGCGGTCGGCGCGGCACTCGCCGCCTTCGCTCCGCCGATGATCAGCCACGGAAACGCCCACCCCAACTTCACGGCACTCTTCATGATCCCGCTGATCGTCGACCGGGCGCTCTGCCTGTGCCGGGGTGACCGGGTCGTACGGGACGGAGTGCTGCTCGGCCTGTTCACGGCCTACCAGATCTTCATCGGCGAGGAGGTGCTGCTGATCGCCGCGGTGGGGATGCTGCTGTTCGCCGCCGGGTACGCGCTGGCGGACCGCGGTCGCGCGCGGGAGGCCGTGAAGCCCCTCCGGAAGGGCCTCCCGATCGCACTCGCCGTGCTCTTGTCGCTGGTCCTGGGGCCCTTGTATTTCCAGTTCTTCGGACCGGGCAGTTACACGGACGTGCCGCACGGCCCCGTCGTCAACAGTCCGCTCTCCTTCTTGGAGTTCGCCGGACGATCATTGGCCGGCGATCCTTCGGTCGCTGACCGGTTCGCCGTGAACCGCCTCGAGCAGAACGCCTTCTACGGCTGGCCCCTCGCCGCGCTCGCCCTCGCGATCGCGGTCCGTATGTGGCGGCGGCCGCTGGTCAAGGCGCTCGTGTGTACCACGATCGGCGGGGCGGTGCTCTCCATGGGGTCACGGATCGGGATCCCCGGCACCGGCCTCGTCCTGCCTGGCCCGTGGCGGCTGATCCTCGACCTGCCCTTGTTCGGGTCAGTGATCGAGAGCCGGTTCGGCATGGTCTGTGCTCCCGTGCTGGGCACGCTCGTGGCGCTTGCGGTGGACCGCCTCGCGGCCTCGTCCGATCTCCGGCTGAAGGTATGTGGGCTCGCCACCGTCGCCGCGGCCCTGCTGCCGATCGTGCCCACCCCATACCCCACGAACGTCCGGCCGCCCGTACCCGACTTCATCGCCCGCGGCACATGGCGTCAGTACGTCGACAAGGGCCAGACCCTCGTCCCTGTACCGCTCGCCCATGCGTACACCACCGAGTCTCAGCACTGGCAGTCGGCGACCCACATGGCCTTCACCATGCCGGGCGGCTATTTCATGGCGCCCAACGGCCCGGAACACACCGGCAATTACAACCCAGAACCCCGCCCCACCTACAGGCTGCTCGGGGACGTGTACACGAGCGGAAGGGTCCCGGAGATCGGCCCGCTGCAGCGGGTCGAAGCCGAGGAGGACCTGACGTACTGGAAGGCGGGCGTCGTCGTGCTTGCGCCCGGGTTCAACGCCGCGCCTCTCTACGAGACCCTGAAACAGCTCCTGGGCCGGGACGGCACTCTGGTCGGCGGAGTCTGGGTGTGGGACGTGAATTACGGCACGCCCGCCGCCCTGACCTCGTAAGTCGAACGGCCCGGTACCGCTTGGCGGACCTTTTCATTTCGCCCCCATTCAGGTGATCGATCGACCCGCTTGCCGTAGCGAATGTCCGGCCCACATGTATAAGGGAAAAGTTCCCATTGCAGGGCTCAGGAGAATTTGATGGCAGTCACCGCGCCGCTTCCCGCACCACGCGAAGAAACCCGGAGGGCGGAAGCGGCCGCACCCGGCAGTCGCCCGGCGGGCCCGTGGCTTTGGCTGTTGCCGTTCGCCTTGGCGGCCGGCCTGACCGGCTACGGTCTGACCGACTCCCTGCTGGGCCGGGACGAGCTGGTCACCTGGGACATGGTGAATCGCAGCACGGGGCAGATTCTTGCCACTCTCCACAACGTGGACGCCGTCCACGGAACGTATTACCTGCTGATGCACGCCTGGGTCGGGCTCTTCGGTGACTCCGTCGTTTCCATGCGGCTCCCTTCTCTTTTCGCCGTGGCCGGTGCCGCGTCGGCCGTGGCCCTCATCGGCAACCGGCTCTTCGGGAGCCGCGCCGGAATTGCCGCCGGAGTTCTCTTCTCGCTGCTGCCCGCGGTGAGCCGCTACGGACAGGAGGCGCGCAGCTACGCCTGGGTCATGCTCGCCGTCACCTTGGCGACACTGCTGCTCCTCCGGGCCCTCGACAACCCGCGCAGCCCGTGGCGATGGGGCGCCTACACGCTTGCGCTGGCCGGCGTCGGACTCCTTCATCTGATCGCGCTGTCGATCGTGCCCGCCCACCTCTTCCTGCTCGGGGCCCGCGCGCGGCGCGACCGCGCCCTGTGGTGGAAAACCGCCGCCGCCCTGCTGCCCGTCGCCGCCTGCGCCGCCCCACTCGTCCTTCTCGGCCGGTCCCAGGTCCAACGGCAGCTGTACTGGGTGCCGGAGCCCGACGTCTGGGCGCTTGTCTCCATCTGGCAGGACGTCTTCGCCTCCGCGCTGGGCGCCGGAGCGCTGATCGCCCTCGCCGTCCTGGCCCGCTCACACCGCAAGGCCCCGTTGCTCACGTGCGCCGCCTGGGCCCTCCTGCCCTGTCTCCTCGTCTGGCTGAGCTCCCATGGCGACGTCTCCTACTTCCGCAACGTCTACCTGCTCTTCACCCTCCCGGCCTGGGCCCTTCTCGCCGGCACCGGCCTCGCCGCGATCTGCGGCTCCTGGAAGGCCGCCACGGCCCTGCTCGTGGCGCTGGCCGTCCTCACCCTGCCCGACCAGAACCGAATGCGGCAGCCGTTCGAGCACGACGCACCCGTCCCGCTCGACTACGCCGCCGCGGCCGATGTGATCAGGACCTACCACCAGCCGGGCGACGCCGTGGTCTACGACCGCGAGAACACCTGGAAGCTCGACGGCGGAGTCCAGTACTACCTGCCCCGCGACCTGAAGATGCGCGACGTCTTCCTCACCAGTACTCCCAGGTCGATCAACCAGCTGTACGCGCTCGAGTGCCCCGCCCCGGCCCTGTGCCTGAGGGGTGAGCGGCGCATCTGGCTGCTGACCCAGGGCAACGACCCGGACCCCCTGACCGCAATCGCCCAAGGGGAGGCCGACGCTCTGCGAGCGCAGTACACCACGTCCTGGAGCCGGGCCGTGACGGGGATGACCGTCACCCTGCTCGTGCACAAGGACACCGCATAACCCCCAGCTCTCCCCCTGTGGCCACGGCTCCCGAGCCGTGGCCACTTTTGTGCGCCCGGAAAAAGCATCCATTGACAGCAACTCGTTTTTGAGAGTTACTCTCAATTTATGGTGACTATCACGGATGAAGCAGTGCGGCGAGACCCCCGCCGCTGGTGGGCCCTAGGAGCCCTGGTCGCGAGCATGCTGGTGCTCGCCTTCGACTCGACGATCCTCAACGTGGCCCTGCCGACCATGGCCGCGCAGCTCGGCGCCGGCACCGGGCAGCAGCAGTGGATGAGCGACGCGTACGTCGTCGTCTTCGCCGCGCTGATGCTCCCGGCGGGCCTGCTCGGCGACCGGTTCGGCCGGCGCCGGATGCTCATCGCCGGACTCGCCGTCTTCCTCGCGGGCTCGGTGCTCGGCTCCCTGGCCGGCGACGTGAACGCCGTGATCGCCGCCCGCGCGGTGCTCGGCGTCGGCGCCGCGCTGATCATGCCGCTGTCCCTGTCCGTGCTGCCCGCGCTGTTCGGCCCGGACGAGCGCGGCAAGGCCGTCGGCATGATCTCCGCCGCCTCGGCGCTCGGCATGCCGCTCGGCCCCCTCGTCGGCGGCTGGCTGCTGGGCCACTTCTGGTGGGGCTCGGTCTTCCTGATCAACATCCCGATGGCCGCCCTCGGCATCGCCGCCTGCGCGTTCCTGCTGCCCGAGACCCGGGACCCAGCGAGCCCCAAGGTCGACGCCGTCTCCACCGCGCTCACCGCCGCAGGGCTCGGCGCGCTCATCTACGCCATCATCGAGGCCCCGGACCGCGGCTGGAGCGACGGCCTGGTGCCGGCGATGTTCGCGGCGGCCGCCGTCCTGCTGACCGGGCTCGTGCTGCGCGAGCGCCGGACGCCCCGCCCCATGCTGGACATGGGCCTGCTCGCCCAGCGGGGCTTCCTGCTCAACACCGTCGCCGCGACGCTGGTGATGTTCGTGCTGTCGGGCCTGATGTTCACCGTGCCGACCTACCTCCAGGCCGTCCTCGGCCACGACGCCTTCGCCACCGGTCTGCGGTTGCTGCCGATGATGGCCGGGCTGATGGCCGCCGCGAGGGGCGCCCAGGCGTTCGTCGCCCGGTTCGGGGCGCGCGCGGTGGTCAGCGCGGGCCTGGTCGTGCTCTCCTTCGCCGCCCTGCTGGGCAGTCGTACGACCGTGCACGACGGCTACGGCTTCACCGCGCTGTGGCTGTCGATCACCGGCCTCGGCTTCGGCCTCGCGGTCGTCCCGGCGATGGACGGCGCGCTCGGCACGCTGCCCGCCGACCGGGCCGGCAGCGGGTCCGGGCTGCTCATGACCTTCCGCCAGGTCGGCGGCGCCATCGGTATCGCGCTGCTCGGCAGCCTCCTCGCGAGCGCCTTCCGGGACCGGCTCGACGTGACAGGGCTGCCGGGCCCCGTGGCGCACACCGCCAGGGAGTCCGTGGTCGCCGCGCATGTGGTGGCCGCGCACACCGACTCGGCTCACCTCGCGGCCTCCGCGAACAGCGCGTACCTCCACGGGATGACCGTCGTGCTGCTGGCGTGCGGGATCGCCTCCCTGGTGACGGCCCTGCTCGCGGCGCTGCTGCTGCCGAACACCCCGGTGGTACGGCGCACCGGTCGAGAGGACGTCCCGGCCATGGCCGCCCCCGTGGCGGATGCCGGAGAATGACCGCATGACGGCCGCACGTTCCCCCCTCTCCCCCCTCTCCTCCGCCGACCGCCCGCAGCTGGGGTTGCGCGAGCGCAAGAAGATCAAGACCAGGGAGGCGATCCGCGCGGCGACCTACGCCCTCGTCCGGGAACAGGGCTACGACGCCACCACGATCGACCAGATCGCCGAGCGGGCCGAGGTGTCGCCGTCGACCGTCTTCCGCTACTTCCCGACCAAGGAGGACATCGTCCTCACGGACGAGTACGACCCGGTCATCCTGGAGGAGATCAGGGCCCGGCCCGCCGACGAACCCTGGTCCGAGACCATCCGGCACGTCCTGCACCGGGCGGTCGAGCTCGGCATGGACAACGACCTCGCGGTGTCCCGGCTGCGCACCCACCTCATGGTCCAGGTCCCCGCGGTGCGCTCACGGATGATGGAGAGCATGTCGGCCACCGGCCGCATGCTCTGCGAGGCCATCGGCGAGCGCACCGGCCGCGCCCCCGACAGCCTGGAGGTCCGGGTCTACGCCATGTCCCTGATCGGCGGTCTGATGGAGACCTCCATGTACTGGGCGGAGAACGACCACCGGGACGACTTCACGGCCCTGATCGACCGCGCCCTGGACGTCATGCAGCACGGCCTGCCGAACGAAAAGCACTGAGGTCCGGGCGGACTCCCGTGCGATCCTGACACAGTGAACCGACCCGAGATCCACGTCGAAGTCGCCCCCGCGCTCCACCTGTTCGTGCCGCACGCCCGGCGGGCCGGTGCCACACCTTTGGCCACGGACGGCGTCTCGACCCTGGGCCATGTCATCGAGTCCCTCGGCGTCCCGCTGACCGAGGTCGGCGCGCTGGTCGTGGACGGCCGCGAGGCCCCGGCGTCGCACATCCCGAAGGCCGGCGAGACGGTGCAGGTACGGCCCGTCGACCGCCCCCAGCGCGTCCCCGGCGCCCCGCTCCGCTTCCTCCTCGACGTGCACCTCGGCACGCTCGCCCGTCGGCTGCGGCTGCTCGGCGTGGACACGGCGTACGAGTCGACCGACATCGGCGACGCGGCCCTCGCCAAGCGCTCGGCGACCGAGAAACGCGTCATGCTCAGCCGCGACCGGGGTCTGCTGCGCCGCCGCGAACTATGGGCCGGCGCGTTCGTCTACAGCACCCGCCCCGACGACCAGCTGCACGACGTCCTCGACCGCTTCGCCCCCGACCTGCGCCCCTGGACCCGCTGCACCGCCTGCAACGGCCTGCTGGAGGAGGCCACCAAGGAAGAGGTCGCCGACCATCTGGAACACGGCACGCAGCGGTCGTACGACGTCTTCGCCCAGTGCACAGAGTGCGGCCGCGTGTACTGGAAGGGCGCGCACCACGAACAGCTGGAGGCGGTCGTGGAGCGGGCGTTGAGCATGCGTACCCAGGGGGATTGAGTACGCGCGCCGATCAGGCGGGACCGGCCGCGCGGTTGGCTGGGGGCATGACGACAGCGAACTCCGCGCACCCGTCCGCTCCCGGCCGTGTTCTCACCCGGTGGGCGGCCTGGGGTCTGGCCCTGCTCATCCCGAGCGTGCTCGCGGCGGCGATCGCGGTGGTGTCCACCTACCAGGGCTCCCGCTGCGTCGAGTACAACGAGTGCCCCCGGGTTCCGGGGGCACTCGTCTACGGCAGTCTCCTCACCGCCGTCTCCGCGGGGCTGGCGGCCCTGCTCTGGCCGCGGCGCCGAGGGACCGTCGCGCGGACTTGGGCCGTGGTGCTCCAGTGGAGCGCCCAGGTCCTGCTCGTCCTGCTGATCCTCAGCTACGGCTCCTGACGTCCCCCTTCCCGCACGCCACCCCGTCCCGGTTCCGGTCCAACCCCAGGGGATCGTCGGCGCCGTTCACCTTCAGCCGGCCGTAGTGGTTCTGCCGAAGCCAGGCACACCGAGCAGCCGTGGTCTTCTTCACCTGCGGCGGGAACACCGTCGGCACGCACACGTTGGCCGAGCCGTAGTGCCGGTCGCAGCCGGAGATGGTCGGGCTGACCTGCTGTGCGGTCTTCTTCTTGCCGGGGCCCGACACCGTGCCGGAGAGGGAGTCGGCGAAGGCGTGGACGTGGGGGGACGCGGCGCTGAGGGCCGACGGGCCCGTCAGGTGGACCCACTTGGCCACCGAGGGCACCCCGTTGGCATCCACTGCGAAGAGCATGTACCAGCCGGGCGGGGCGATGTTCGGGTTGTTCGTGACGTTCAGGTCCACGTTGTTGCCGTCCACGCTCAGCGGCAGGTCCACGAACCGCTGGTTCGGGTCGGACGAGTGCGTGACCGCCGCCGGGCGGATCAACTCCGCCTTGGCGATGGGGCGGTCGACGGTGATCCGCTGGGTGTCGCCGTACTTCCACTCCTGGTTGATCACCGAGGTGATCGTCGGCCGGGTGCCCTTGTAGAGGTAGGGCGGGGTGTAGATCGACACGTTGTGGTTCCAGGTGCCGTTGCCCGGGTTGTCGCCGGTGGCCATCACGCGGCCGTCGGGCAGCAGGAACGCCGAGGAGTGGTAGCCGCGGGACTCGGGGTCGGCGGCCACGGGGTCGAAGGTGTTGGTGCCCGGGTCGTAGATCGAGGACTCGTACACCGGGTTGGCGCGGTTGTGCAGGGCGCCGCCGGTCTCCAGCACCTTGCCGTCGGGCAGCAGCACCGCGGAGACGTACATCTTGCCCTGGTTGCCGGTCTCCGGCTGGGGCCCGTTGCCGAGGTCGACCGTGCCCTGTGGGATCGGCGGCCCGGCGACGTACGACGGGTTCGCCTGCTTGAGGTCGATCAGGTCGGTGAGGCGGTTCGCGTCCGGGTTGGAGTCGATGTTGCCGCCGCCGATCGTCAGCACCCGCTGATCCTGCGCGGGCGGCAGCAGCACGCTCGCCGACTGGTCGCGCTCGTCCTTGTTCTGCAGCCCGGGGATCTGGGTGATCGTGTTGGCGTCGTAGTCGTAGACCGCCGAGCCCGTGCCGGGGATGTTGTTGCCGAAGACATGGCTGCCCGTGTAGAAGAGGCGGCCGTCCTGCATCAGGATCATCGCCGGGTACAGACCCCAGTACGACCAGGTCTGGTTGACCTGCCACAGCGGCAGCCACTGGTTCTGCGCGTAACTGAACTTCTCCGCGGTCACCGAGCCGGTGGAGTCCTCGCGCAGCCCGCCGAAGGAGATGACGTCACCGTTGCCCAGCTCGGTCGCCGACGGGTACCAGTGGCCGTCGTTGAGGTCGTTGGTCTTGCTGTAGGTCTCGGTCGTCGGGTCGAAGATGTACGAGTCCTTGAACCCCTCGTAGCCGTGCCCGCCCGCGACCGGGTACGCCTTGTTGCCGCTCAGCACCAGCACCCGGCCGTCCTGCAGCTGGACGTGGCCCGCGCAGAACATGTCCTTCGGCGTCGGAATGACCTTGTACGTGCCGTTCGCCGGGTCGTACACCGCCGAGGTGAACGTGCCCGCGTTGAAGTTCTCCTCGCTGTTGCCGGAGCCGGCGATCAGCAGCACCTTGCCGTTGTGGAGGACGACCGAGTGCATGGAGCGGACCGGGTTCTGGGTCGGCAGGACCGACCAACTGCCGTTCGCGCACTGGTCGTTCGTGCCCGTGCACTGGGCCGGCGGGAGCGGATCGGCCACCTGGTCCATGGTGTAGTCGTCGGTGGTCGCCGAGCCGGTGCCGTAGACGGAGACACCCCAGGTGATGCGGTCGGTGCTGGCCGGCACCTCGGGGGTGCGGACCGTGGCCTGCGTCCAGGCCGACGCCATGTCCAGGGTCTTGAGGTCGGTCCAGTACTGCCAGCCGGCGGTGGTGTCGTGCCGGAAGAGGGTGATGTTGGCGTCGGGGGTGGTGGTCTTGTACCAAAGCCCCAGGTCGTACTGCTTGCCCACGGACACGGCGGGCGCGCAGTCCGTGGACTCCGTGATCAGCGCCTTGCGGTCGCCGTCGACCCGGCGGGTCAGCGTGACCTTCATGGCCTTGGCCCCGGAGTGCGCGTCCGAGGTCGTCTCGAAGGTGAAGTCGTTGTCGCCCCAGCCCGACTTCTCCCAGCAGTACGGCATGCCGTCCGTGCCGGCGGTCTCGAAGCCGGGGTTCTTGATCAGGTTGGCGGCCTCGGCCGGCTGGGGCGCGGTCAGGAGGAGACCGGCGGTCAGGGCGCCCACCCCGGCCAGCGCGGTCCGTCTGCGGCGTCTGCGATACGTCGTCGTACTCACACGGCTCTCCTTGCTCGGCTCCCCCGGCGCCGGGGGAGGTAGACCAGCGCCTCGGTACCGACGAAGCGCAGGACGAACGTCATGACCAGCGCGAGCGCGGTGGCGGGCAGGGCGGCCATGCCGAACCGGCCGACGAGCAGGGCGATCAGCGGGATGCGCAGCAGCAGGTCGGCGTTGGCCAGCAGCGCGAACCGGCCGAGCCGGTCCCACCAGCGGCGGTGCGCGCGCCGGTCGCGGAACAGCAGCTGCTCGATGAGCAGGAAGTTCCAGGCGACCCCGAACTGGTTGGCGAGGATCTCGGCGGGCAGGTAGTGCATCCCGAGGACGGTCAGCGCCCACAGTCCGGCGAGGTTCGGCACGAACCCGCTCGCGCCGATCAGCCCGAAGCCGACCATGCGGGCGACCGGGGACGCGGTGCGCAGGCCCGCCAGGTGGCGCAGGAAGCGGAAACCCTCCCGGGCGGTGGACTTGGACTCGCCGGCGAACCGGTCCTCGAAGACGAACGGCACCTCGGCGACCCCGCGCGGGCGGCTGCGCACGGCCAGCTCCAGCAGGATCTTGTAGCCGAGGGGCCTGAGGACGTCGGCGGTGACCGCGCTGCGCCGGATGGCGAAGAAACCGCTCATCGGGTCGCTGATCCCGCGCAGCCTGCGTGGGAAGAGGCCCTTGGCGAGCCAGGTCGCGCCACGCGAGACGGCCACCCGGTAACCGCCGGCGAGCCCCGCCCGGCTGCCGCCCTCGATGTACCGGGAGGCGACGACCAGGGAGGCGTTCGCCCGCTCGCCGGTGGCCACCAGCTCCGGTACCAGGGACGGCGGATGCTGGCAGTCGCCGTCCATGACGACGATCCACTCCGAGGCCGCCGCCTTCAGCCCTTCCACGACCGCCCCGCCGAGCCCGCCTTCGGGTTCCTCGCGGTGCAGCACGGCCACGGGGAACGGGCAGTCTTTGGCGGCCTCGCGGATGACCTCGGGGGTGTCGTCGGTGGAGTCGTCCACGAAGAGGACCTCGCAGGGCAGCCGCGCGGGCACCGACTCGGTGATCCGGTGCAGCAGCTGCCGGATGTTCGCGGACTCATTGAAGGTCGGTACGACGACGGTGACGGCGCCGGGCTCGGGGACCTCTACGGCGTCGAGGCCCTGTGCCGGGGCGGTGTACTCGCTCATCGCGCCCCTCCCAGGGCCTGGATCCGCCGGATCTCGATGCGGTCGGGTCCGGTGCCGAAGGTGGCGACCGGCGTGGAGTGCCGGATCGCGGCCCGCACGTTGGGCAGGTCCTTGGCGTCGCGGCGGACGGTCGGCGAGGCGACGACGTAGTCGATGTCCCGCCAGCCGTGCGGCATGGTCTTCGTGACGGCCGGGTCGAGGTCGGCCTTGTAGAACCAGATGGCGCCGAGCCCGGGCCGGTATCCGGCGTGCACGAGGTCCAGCCAGAGGGCGTCGTCGACGAGCACGCGGGTGTCCTTCGGGTCCGCCACCTCGGTGCCGAGCCAGTGGGAGGCCTGCCGGTAGGGCCTGTTGGCGTCGGCGGTGACGGCGGTGCGGTCGCCGTCGTACCAGTGCGGTACGACGTAGGCGCCGGCGGCGAGGGCCAAGGCGGCGGCGAGCGCGTACCGTCCGCCGGTGACATACCGCTTCTCGCCCTCCTTGCGCCATCTGCGCAGGACCGCGTGGGTGACGGAGGCGGCGCCGCCCGCGAGGACCAGGGCGAGGAAGGGCAGCGCGCCGATGACGTACATGGCGGGCAGATAGCCGTCCGGGCGCATGGCCACCGCGGCCAGGACGGCGACCGTGAAGGCCGGTCCGGCGAGGGCGCGGGCGGTGACCGACCAGCGCCAGGTGAGCAGCAGGAGCAGGGCTGCGGCGAGGCCGCCGAGGGGCAGGACGCGGTCGTAGTACAGCCAGGAGTGCAGGACGCCGTAGGAGCCGGAGGAGCGGTCGAGGATGAATCCCGAGCCCGGCCTGGACATCTGGTAGGTGATGCCGTCCCACAGGGAGACGTGCCCGGCGCCGGGGAGGAGCTCGCCCTTGAGCAGGGCGAACAGCGGGTAGGAGAAGCCGATCAGGGCGCAGCCGGTGACGGCTCCGGTGAGGGCGAACTTGCGGGTGTCGCGGTGGCTGTGGCGCCACATGGTGACGAACAGGGCGGGCAGGACGACGAGCATCGTCTCCTTGGTGAGCACGCCCGCGGCGGCGGCGAGGCCCGCGCCGAAGTGGTGCCAGAGGTGACGGCTGGGCGAGGCGGCGAGGCAGAAGGCCAGCAGCAGCCACATCACGGCGATGTTGTCGAGGAAGATCTCCCGGCTCAGGACGACCGCGAGCGGCGAGAGCCCGAGCAGGGCCATGCCGAGTCCGGCGGCCCAGCGGGGCAGGGAGAGCCGGCGGCCGAGGACGTAGACGAGGACCGCGCTGACGCCGCTGACCAGCAGCATGGTGAACCGCATGGTGCCGACGGTCATCGAGCCGGGGCTGATCGCCGAGGGGATCCGGGTGAGCAGGGCTAACTGGATCCAGCCGAGCGGCGGGTGGTCGTACCAGTAGGTGTAGTGGGCGAGGCCCCGGCCCTGCTGGACGGCCCAGGCCTGGGCGAGGTACGTACCCTCGTCGTCGCTGAGGGTCGGGTAGTCGGCGATGTTCCAGCCCTGCACGACGAGGATCGCGGCGAGCAGGGCACCGCAGAGCAGCAGGTCGGGACGGGAGGAACGGAGTCGTACCGGCGGCCGGGCGCGGCCGGCCGAGGGCGTTTCGGGCGCAGGCTGGCGCTGCGCGGGGACCTTCGCTGCGGTCACCGCGGGAAGTGTGGAGGTCACGCAGGAACGTCCTCTCGGATGGGCTCGGCGGCGGTGAGGTGCGCGCCGACGTGCGTGGTCAACTCCCAGTCGTTACGGCCGCGTTGCTCGCGCCAGACGGCGCGGATGGCGGCGCCGGCGAGGAGGACCTGGTAGAAGGGCCCGCCCACGATGAGCTTCACGTAGTGCACGAGGCGGACCCTCAGGCCGTACTGCCGGCCGAAGTCGTGCAGTCCGACCACCTCGAAGACGAAGGTGACGGCGGCGGTGACCAGCGGCAGGAAGGTGAGGAAGGCGATCCCGACGGGCACGTCGAGGAAGAGCGCGACGGCCGCGTTGAGCGGGATGATCACGCCGGAGAAGGCCTGCATGAACGGGGTCATCAGGGTGTACCGGGCGAGCAACCGCTGTCCGAACCCCGGCAGTTGCCTCCAGTCCTTCTTCCGGTAGACCTGCAGGAAGCCCTGGTTCCAGCGGGTGCGCTGCTTGAGCAGCGACATGAGGGAACCCGGGGTCTCCTCCCTGGTCACCATGTCGGAGTCGTAGGCGACGACGACCTTCTTGCCGACACTGGACAGCCGGACGCCCAGGTCGCAGTCCTCGGCGAGGCAGTCGGGGTCCCAGCCGTCCGCTTCCCTGAGGACGCCGGTCCGCACGAAGACGGTGTTGCCGCCGAGCGGGATGAACCCCTTCTGCGCGTGCAGGTGCAGCCGGGAGCGGAACCAGAAGAAGTACTCCAGGCAGTTGCGCAGGCTGTACCAGCTGGAGTGGAAGTTGATGAGCTGGACCCCGCCCTGCACGACGTCCGCCCCGGTGGTGCGGAAGGCGTGGTCGACGTGGGCGAGCAGCTCCGGGTGGACCTGGTCCTCGGCGTCGAAGACCCCGACGACGTCACCGCGGCAGTGCGGCAGCGCCGTGTTCATGGCTTTCGGCTTGTTCTTCTTCTCGTGGGTGTCGACGACGACGCGGACGCGTGCGTCCCGTGCGGCGGCCTGCTCGGCCACCTCCGTGGTCTCCGGGTCGTCGTGCCCGACGATCACGATGATCTCGAAGTCGGTGTGCGTGGATTCCAGCAGCCGCTGGATGGTGTGGTCCAGCACCGCCTGCTCGTGCCGGGCGGGCAACAGCAGGGAGAACGACAGATGTTCGTCGCCGTCCGGCCTGCCGAACCTGGTGGAGGCCAGCACCTCGGGCGTACGCCACGCGTGCATCTGCCACCACAAAGTGAACGCCGCCATCCAGAACAGGGCCAGTGAGACGGCGGCGATGAAGACAGACGTGAGCAAAAAGATCCCCCCAGATCCCCAATTACCCCCTGTGGGCGCAACGGTGAGTCACCACCCGTCGACCCGCAGTGGAGAGCGTAGGGGGGATCTATGAAATGTGGGAGCTCTTCCGATAAATAGCTTGTTTCGGAACGGTGGTGCGAGTAGTGGGATCTATCCGAACACGTGCTCCGTTTCGGACAGTTCACACTTCTGCCGCCCCTGGGTTGTGGATGCTCAGCGCCTGTTGAGGGACGCGCGCAGCCGTTCCGGATCGGTCGTCGGCGCGTCGCAGGTGAAGTTACGGCAGACGTACGCGGTCGGTTCGCCCTGCTGCAGGCGCCGGTCGGCGAGGAGCGGGAACTCGTCACTGTCCGCAGTGCCGACGGCGACGACGGCACCGGGGGCCGTACCGAGAAGCGCCGTACGGTGCAGGGCGGCCGTCTTCTCGTCCGCGAGGTCGGGTCCCGGTCCGACGACGGCGACCTCCTTCGGCCCGTCGAGGAGGGCCTCGGCGACGGCGAGCCCCCAGCCGATGAACCGGGGCACGCGCGGCCCGAGGGTCTTCACGACCCCCAACGCCCGCTCCGCGGCGGTCCGGTGCGGCTCGGAGCCGGTGTGCGCGGCATAGCCCAGCAGGGCACCGGCCGCCGCGGTCCAGCCCGACGGGGTGGCGTTGTCGGTGGGGTCCTGCGGCCGGCGGATCAGCCGCTCGGCGTCCGACGCGGTGTCGAACAGCGCGCCGGTCTCGGGGTCGGTGAAGCGGGCGAGCACATGGTCGAGGAGCAGACCGGCGAAATCCAGCCAGACGCCCTCGCCCGTCACCGACGCGAGCGCGAGGAAGCCCTCGGCGACGTCGGCGTAGTCCTCCAGCACGCCCGCGTTGGGTCCGACCCGGCCGTCCTTGCTAGTGCGGGCGAGCCGGGCGTGCTCGTCGAGGTGCACCCGGACGAGCAGGTCGGCGGCGCCGAGGGCGGCCTCGACGAGGTCGGGCCGGTCGAAGTAGGCACCGGTCTCGGCGAGCGCGGCGATGGTGAGGCCGTTCCAGGCGGCGACGACCTTGTCGTCCCGGCCGGGTGCGGGACGTCCGGCGCGCTCGGCGAGGAGCCGTTCCCTGATGGAGGCGATCTTCCCGGCGTCGAAGACGCTGTCGTTCTGCGGCAGTTGAAGGACGGACTGACCGTGCTCGAAGGTGCCCTCGTCGGTCACGCCGAAGTACCGGGCGGCGAGGTCGCCGTCCGCCTCCCCGAGGACGGCGCGCAGCCGCTCGGACGTCCACACGTAGTACGCGCCCTCGACGTGCCGCCCGCTCCCGTCGTCGCTGTCGGCGTCGAGCGCCGAGGCGAACCCGCCGTCGTCCGTGCGCAGTTCGCGCACGAGGAAGTCGGCGGTCTCCAGGGCCACGCGCCGGGCGAGGTCCGATCCCGTGGCCCGCCACAGATGGGCGTACACACGGCAGAGCAGCGCGTTGTCGTACAGCATCTTCTCGAAGTGCGGCACGACCCAGTCACGGTCGACGGAGTACCGGGCGAACCCGCCGCCGAGCTGGTCGTAGATGCCCCCGCGGGCCATCCGCTCACACGTGTCCTGCGCCATCTGCAGCGCGCCCTCGGCACCGGTCCGGGCGTGGTGCCGCAGCAGGAACTCCAGCGCCATGGACGGCGGGAACTTGGGCGCCCCGCCGAATCCGCCGCGCTGCGGGTCGTACTCCCGGGTCAGCCCGAGCAGCGCCTGCGCGAGTTCCTGCTCGTCGGGCGCGCGGTCGCCGTGCCGGACGATCTCCCGCTGCGCGAGGTCGCGCACGATCTTCCCGGCGACCTCCGCGACCTCGTCGCGACGGGTGCTCCAGGCCTGCTGCACACCCTCCAGCACCTGCCGGAAGGACGGCATGCCGTGCCGGGGCGCGGGCGGGAAGTAGGTCCCGAAGTAGAAGGGCTCGGCGTCCGGGGTGAGGAAGACGGTCATGGGCCAGCCGCCCTGTCCGGTGGCGGCCTGTACGGCCTCCATGTAGACGGCGTCCACGTCGGGGCGTTCCTCGCGGTCGACCTTGATGTTGACGAAGTGCTCGTTGAGGTAGTCGGCGGTGGCATGGTCCTCGAAGGATTCGTGAGCCATGACATGGCACCAGTGACAACTGCTGTACCCGACGCTCAGCAGAACGGGTTTGTTCGTCTTGCGGGCCTCGCCGAAGGCCTCGGCCGACCAGGGCCACCAGTCGACCGGGTTGTCGGCGTGCTGGAGGAGATAGGGGGACGTCTCGTGAGCCAGTCGGTTCGGCATACCCCCATCCTGCCGCAGTACCGTGCACGCCGGCGTCAGGCCCAGACGGCGACCTCTGGTTTCGCCGGACCGGCGGGCGCGCTGATGACGAGGTCGGCGTTCTTGAGGGTCGAGTGCGCCACCACGACCGGTCGACGCGCTGATGACGGGGCCGAACGCCGACTTCGCCGCCGGGCACTCTTGCCGGGTTCCCCGGAGGGCTGATCGGCGGGCTGGTCCGCGCCGGAGGAGCCGGCCGGGGCGGACGATCGTGTGGGCGCCGACGCCGCGCTCTTGTCGGCCGACGAGCCCGGTCGGGCCCCCAGGACCGTGACGAGGATTCCCACCAGCGGAACCACGATTTCCCGGATCATCGGCCGGGACGCCGTGCCCTCGGGCAGGCGGAGGCGTCCTCAGCCCGCCGGTTCGCCGTTTCGCTCTTCCACGGGCTCGGGGACGGCGTAGAAACGCATGAGCACCGGGCGCGCCCCGTCCGGGGCCTCCTCGCGCGAGCGGCAGTAGCGGTCGAGCAGCGCGTGGTACTCCCGCATGAAGTCGACGAGTTCCTCCCGCGTCAGCCAGGTGCCGTGGCGCTGGACCTGGGCCCAGCCCTCGGGGCCGCGGTACTCCTCGTGGGCGCGGCGGTACAGGGCGGTGTCGAACTCGATCTTCAGATGGGCGAGCCGGGCGGCGGCCGCGTACTCCTCGGGGGTCATCGTGGCGGGGTCGGGCGTGGTGTGCCGGAAGGGCAGCGCCCGCCACCATCGCTCGCGCCCGCCGGACTTCTCCGGGATCTCCTCGATGAGCCGCTGCTCGGCGAGTTTGCGCAGGTGGTAGCTGGTGGTGCCGGAACTTTCACCGAGTTCGCGGGCGAGCACGGTGGAGTTGGCCTCGCCGTGCCGGCCGAGGTAGTCGAGGACCCGGCGGCGCAGGGGGTTGCCGAGGGACTTGTACAGCGCGGTGCGCTCCAGGCTGGTCATCTCGGGCGTGCCGTCGGTCATGCGGTCACGGTAACCCTGAGAACCCTGAGAAGTCCCCGATGCCTGCCGAGATTTCTTTGCAGAATTTTCTCTGCGATCTACGGTGGAAGCGGTCGAAGGACGACGCGAGGGGGCGGACATGGGCGTGAGTGTGAGGGTGACCGGGGCCGCGCGGAAGCAGTGGCCCTGGGTCCTGCTGGGGGCGGCGGCGGTCCTGCTGGTGCCGTGGACGGTGGTGCTGGCCCTGACCCTGCCGGGCAGCACGGAGGTCGACCACTGGTCCCTGGCCTGGATCGGCCTCGACGTCCTCATGGCCACGGGCTGTGCCGCGACGGCCTTGCTCGGCCTGCGCGGAGATCAGAGGTCCCGCCTGACGGCTTCGGCGACCGCGTCGGTGGCGGTGCTGGACGCCTGGTTCGACATAACGACAGCGGGCACGGGCGCCCCGCTGGCCGAGGCGCTGCTGTGCGCGGTGGCGGAGGGGGCGCTGGCGGCGGCGTGTGTGTACCTGGCGGTGGGCAAGGGATGGCGGACCGCCCGGCGCTGAAGAGCCGAGCACGTCCTCGGAGCGCACTCAGCCGGTGAGCGTGCCCAGAACCCGCAGGGGGCTGATCCGTATCACCACGCGCGTCACCTCCGGAGGCAGCTCAAGGTACTCCTGGCCGGCGCCGGGACCCTCGTACCGCTCCGCCAGCCTGACGGCCAGCTCACGGCCGACGTCCTCGGTGACCGTCGCCGTGCCGCGCACCTCGACGTACCGCAGGGGGTCCGCCGGGTCGTACACCGTCAGGCTCACCCGCCCGTCCCGGCGGACGTTCCGCTCCTTGCGGCGACCGGCGGCCGTCGACACGAGCAGGTCGTCCTCGTCCCGGCCCACCCAGACGACCGAGGTCTGCGGGCTCCCGTCCGCGTTCACCGTGCCCAGGACGGCGGGAACCGCAGCGTCCAGCAACGTACGTACGGCATCGTTCAAGGCGACTGTCACGCCCGGACCCTAGGTCGGCCCCTGGCCGGCTGTCGAGCGAATCGGCCCTCGGGCATGGCCGCCGTTCCCTCGCACCGAACGGCACGCGCTCACAAGGACGTTGCCGCACCTCCCCAACTCCCCACCGACGACCACCCCTCCCGCTTCCGCGCCCCACGAAGGACACTCATGGACAAGGAAGTTGTCACCGGAGGGGGGACGGGACATGCGGGACGGCCATCGGGCGGAGGCCGAGCGGCTGCTGGTGCGGGCCGTCGAGGAGGAGGTACGGCGCTCCGGCGGGCGGATCGACGGGCAGCTGCTGCTGTCGCGGGCGCGCGGTGCGCTGGAGGCGATGGCGGGGGCGGCCGGCGAGGAGTACGAGGCCTACGTCCGCGCGCTGGAGGAGACCGAGGCGGGCCGGCTCACCTTCGGGCAGCGGTACGCCCGCCAGGGCGCCGGAACGGCCCTGCTGGTGGCGGCGGTTGCCGCGGTGGCCGCAGCCGTGGCCGACCTCTCCCTCGGCACCGGTACCGGTACGGCGGTCGGCGCGGGCGTCGCCGCGGGCGTGGTCGGTGCCGCCGCCTCCGTGGTGAAGGTGGCCGGCGTCCATCTGCCCGCCGCGCATCACCGGGCGGGCGCGGCCGGCCAACCCGGCGGGCCCGAGCAGCTGCGGCTGCAGTGGCTGACCGCGCTGGAAGTGCGCGGCATCCGCCCGTTCCTCGACCAGCAGCGGGTGCTGACCGCCTCCACGGCCCCGAAGAAGAAGGGCGGCCCGGCGCTGCGCGGCGCGGACAAGAGCGCGGCGGCCCGCCGGCGTACGGTGCTGGAGCAGTCGTTCGGGCAACTCCCGGACGCGGACGGTCCGTTCGCGGGGCGCCGGGCGGAGCTGGCGCGGATCCGGCAGTGGGCACACTCCGCCAGGGCGGCCACGGAGACCCGGCCCACGGTGGTCGTGCTGCACGGCGAGCCCGGCTCGGGCCGGACCACGCTCGCGGTGCGCGCGGCGCACGAGCTGCGGGACCACTTCCGGGGCGCGGTGGTCGTGGACCTGCGCGGCGGCCGGCGGGAGGAGGCGCCGCTCGCGACCCGGGACGCCCTGCTGCATCTGCTCAACCGGCTCGGCGCGCCCCGCGAGCAGCTGCTGTTCCGGGAGCGCTCCTCCCCCGACCAGCAGGTCAAGCGGCTCGGCGAGCTGTACCACCAGCATCTGTCCGGCCTGCCGGTGACGATCGTGCTGGACGACGCCTCGGACCCGGAGCAGGTGCGGGCGCTGGTCCCCGAGCGTTCCGACAGCCTGGTCCTGGTCACCGCCCGTACGGCCCTGGACCTGCCGGCGGACCTGCCGGCCTGGGTGCACGACCTGCCGGTCGAGGCGCTGGACGCGGCGGGCGCCGAGGAACTGCTCGGTCTCGTCGCCGAGGACGCGTCAGGGCCGTACGACGCGGAGTCCGCCGACCGGATCCGGGAGCTCACCGGCGGGCTGCCGCTGGCGCTCAGGATCGCCGGCTCCGCGCTCGGCCCGCGCTCGCCCCGGCAGCTGGCCACGGACCTGGGCGCGTACGGCCCGGTGGAGCCGGTGGAGCGCGCCCTGTGGCTGCGCTACACCGACCAGCCGGAGCCCGCGCGCCGGCTGCTGCGCCGGCTCGCGCTCGCGGGCCGGACCTCGCTGGGCGCCGCGGCGGCCGCCGCTCTGCTCGCCACGGACGAGGCCGAGGCCACGCGGCATCTCGCCGACCTCGCCCGGGCCGGCCTCCTCGACCATGTGCGCGGCAGCCGCTACCGGCTGCACGACCTGGTGCGCGCCTTCGCCGAGGCCCGGCTGCTGGACGAGGAGGACCCGGCCGAGCGCGCCGCGGCGCAGGAACGGCTGATCGTGAACTACGCGGATCTGGCCGACTCGGTGCTGCGCCTGGTCGACGGGAACATGTCGACGCGTTCGCACCAGTTCGGCCCGCACGGGTTCACCTCGCTGGACGAGGCACTGCGCTGGCTGGACGACGAGTCCAGCTTCATCACCGCGGCCCTGCGCCACGCCGAGGGCGTGGACCAGCGAGCGGTGCAGAACCTGCTGGGCGCGCTGTGCGACTACTGCCTGCTGCGCGGCGACCTGTACCGGCTCGGGGAGATCAGCGAGCTGGCGCAGGCCGTGGACCAGGGGCTGCTGGTGCGCTCGGTGCAGTGGCGCACCGGTATCGCGGCCCGGCAGCTGGGCGAGCTGGACAAGGCGCGTGCCACGCTGGCCTCGGTAGTGGACCTGTACCGGGAGGCGCACCACGACGCGGGCGCGGCCCGTGCCCTGGGCTCGCTCGGGATCACCCTGCACCACCAGGGCAATCTCACCGAGGCCGCGGCCAAGCTGCAGGAGGCGCTGGATCTGCAGGCGGCGCCGGAGCTGGCCACGGACCGGGCCTGGACGATGCACGCCCTGGCCGCCGTCCAGCGGGACCGGGCCCGGCTGGCGGAGGCGCTGGAGCTGCTGACCCGCTCCCTGGTGCTGCACCGCGAGGGCGGCTCGGTGCACGGCGAGGCCTGGGCGCACTTCCAGCTCGGCCAGCTGGCGCTGCGGATGGGGGACGTTCCGCGCGCGGAGTCGGAGCTGCGGGCGGCCCTGGAGCGGTACGGCCGTACGCAGGACGCGCGCGGGGAGGCCTGGGCACTGACCCAGCTGGCCCGGGCCCGTCTGGTGGCCGGCGACGCCGCACCGGCCGTGGACAGCCTCAGGCAGGCCGCCGCCCGGCACCGGGAGAACGAGGACGCGCGCGGCGAGGCCTGGACGCTGTACTACCTGGGCCAGGCCCTGGAGGAGGCCGGCGATCTGGACCTGGCGGTGCGCGACCTGGAGCGGTCCCGCACGATGTTCTCCCGGATGCGGGACGTCTACGGCCTGGCCTGCGCCCGGCACCACTCGGCGCGGGTCACCCGCGACCAGCGGGCCGCGCAGACCGGCTCGCTGCGCAACTCCGGCTTCGCCCGGCAGCTCCTGGTGGACGCCCGCGCCGACTTCCAGCGGATCGGCGTCGCCCACGGCGAGGCGTGGACCTGCCTGGAGCTGGCGGTGGTCGACGCGGGCAACGCCCGTACGCAGGCCGCGCTGGCCCTGGCGGACGAGGCGCTGGATCTGTTCGTCTCCTACGGCGACCGGCGCGGCGAGGACTGGGCCCGCTTCCTGCGCTGCACCCTGCTGCCTTATGCGGCGCCCGGCGGGGTGGAGGTGGGCACGGCGGTCGCCCAGGAGGAGCTGGCCCAGCTGGCCCGCGCCGGCCATCCCCTGCGGGACGAGAAGCTGGCCGACTACGTCCCGGCCTACGCCCTGCTGCTGGAGCGCGGGATCAGCCTGGAGGACGGCTGGCAGGCCTGGCGGCTGCGCATGACGCCGGACCGCCACGCCCGGGAGGTGATGGGGGTGGCGGTACCGGCGGGGCGCTGAGGCCCGGGTCAGCCCCGCCGTGCGGCGGAGTCGGCCTTCTGCTCGGTCTCGGGGTCCGGGGACTCCTTGAAGTCGACCTTGTTCATGTGCTTGCTCATCGACTTCATCAGTCCCCACATCGCCAGGGCCATCACCGCGAAGACGATGAAGCCGAGGACGCCAGGGGTGACCTTGTTCTCGTCGACCTCCTTGGCGAGGGGGACGAGGTGCGTCACTGCCAGGCTCACGCTTGCACTCATGTCAGGCATTGTCGCGGATGCCCGCGAAGAGGTCGTCCTCGGGGAGGGAGGTGTCCACGAGCGACTTCGCCAGCTCGTACTCCTCCGTGGGCCAGACCTCCTTCTGCAGCTCCATCGGCACCCTGAACCAGCCGCCGTCGGGGTCGATCTGCGTGGCGTGCGCGATCAGCGCCTTGTCGCGGATCTCGAAGAAGTCCGCGCACGGAATGTGCGTGGTCAGCGTGCGCTCGGTGCGCTCCATTTCGCTCCAGCGCTTGAGCCACTCCCCGTACGGCGACTCCAGGCCGCGGTCGAGCATCGCCTGGTGCAGCGCCTCGGTGCGGGGGCGGTTGAAGCCCTGGTTGTAGTACAGCTTCTGCGGCTGGTAGGCGGGGCCGTACTCGCCCTCCGGGTACTTCTCGGTGTCCGCCGCGCCCTCGAACGCCACCATGGAGATCTTGTGGGTCATGATGTGGTCGGGGTGCGGGTAACCACCGTTCTCGTCGTAGGTGGTGATCACCTGCGGGCGGAAGGCGCGGATCTTGCGCACCAGCTCGCCGGCCGCCTTGTCGACGTCCTCCAGGGCGAAGCAGCCCTCGGGCAGCGGCGGCAGCGGGTCGCCCTCGGGCAGGCCGGAGTCGACGAAGCCGAGCCACTCCTGCTTGACCCCGAGAATCTCGCGGGCCTCGTCCATCTCCTTCTTGCGCACCTCGTGGATGTGCTCCTCGATGTACGCGTCGCCCTGGAGCTTCGGATTGAGGATGGACCCGCGCTCTCCGCCGGTGCACGTCACCACCAGCACGTCCACCCCCTCGGACACGTACTTCGCCATGGTGGCCGCGCCCTTGCTGGACTCGTCGTCGGGGTGCGCGTGAACGGCCATCAGTCGCAACTGGTCAGTCAAGACTCAATCCTCGGTAAGTCGGCGCCCCCGTGGCTCCGGGCGCAGTCGGCGGCTTCTATAGTGACGGAATCGGGGGGCGAATAATTCCGCGGAGAGGACGATCATGAGTACGGCGAGCGCGCGGCTGCCCGAGGGCCGCTACGGCCGTTCCTCGGACGAGCGTGCGGACCGCAAGCTCAAGGTCGCCGGTGCGGTGCTCGGCGCGGCCCTGCTCGCGCTGGTCGGTTACTTCGCCTACCACTATGTCGTGGAGAGCAAGATCAGTGCCCAGGTGATCGCCTTCGACGCGACGGACAGCGCGGTCAAGGTGCATCTGGAGGTCCACAAGGACTCCGGCACCTCGGGCTACTGCACCCTGCGCTCCCAGGCGGCGGACGGCTCCGAGGTGGGCCGGGCCGACTTCCGCTTCACCGGGTCGGCCACGCGTATCGACAAGGTCGTCACGCTGCGTACGACGGCGAAGGGCACCACGGCCGAGCTGCTCGGCTGCCATACCGACTGACCGGAGCCGGCCGGACACTTCCCGACTTCACCCGGAATACGTACACGCTGACCTGCGTTGATGTGATTCTGATGGCTTATGTCCTCCCCCTTCCGGCCTTGAATTGTTAGGCTCGTGGTTTCGCCCATCCAAGAGGGAACATTCTTCTGGGTAGGGCGATGCTTTGTATTCCCAGTACCGACGAGGAGCACCCTGTGACCCAGACCAGCGAGAACGTCACCTGGCTGACCCAGGAGGCGTACAACAAGCTCAAGGACGAGCTTGAGTACCTTACTGGTCCTGCGCGCACGGAGATCGCCGCCAAGATCGCGGCCGCGCGCGAGGAGGGCGACCTGCGTGAGAACGGCGGGTATCACGCGGCCAAGGAGGAGCAGGGCAAGCAGGAGCTGCGCGTGCGGCAGCTGACCCAGCTTCTCGAGAACGCCAAGGTGGGCGAGGCCCCGGCCTCCGCCGACGGTGCCGTCGCGCCGGGCATGGTCGTCACGATCGCCTTCGACGGTGACGAGGACGACACGATGACGTTCCTGCTCGCCTCCCGCGAGTACGCGAGCGCCGACATCGAGACGTACTCGCCGCAGTCCCCGCTCGGCGCCGGAGTCATCGGCCACAAGGTCGGCGAGGACGCGGAGTACGAACTGCCGAACGGCAAGAAGGCCTCGGTTCGGATCCTGAAGGCCGAGCCGTACTCGGGCTGATCCACCCGCCCCTGTGACCTCGAGCCCCCGGCGCCCGGCGGATCCCGCCCGGCACCGGGGGCTTTCCCATGCCCCGAGGCGTGCCCGAAGTCGTGCCGGAGCCGTCAGGCGGTGGCCGAGCGGTACTTGCGGACCGCGAGGCTGCGGAAGACGGCGATGATCAGGACCGAGTAGATCAGCGAAGCCCAGACCGGATGCTCCATGGGCCAGGCGTGCGAGGTGGACCGGCCGGGGTTGGCGAAGAGCACGCGGCAGGCCTGCGCGGTGGCACTGAAGGGGTTCCACTCGGCTATGTGCCGCAGCCAGGGCGTCATGTGGGTGGGGTCCACGAAGGCGTTCGAGATGAACGTCACCGGGAACAGCCAGATCAGTCCGCTGGACGTGGCCGCCTCGGGGGTGCGCACCGACATGCCGATCAGGGCGCCGATCCAGGTGAACGCGTAGCCGAGCAGGAGCAGCAGGCCGAACGCGGCGAGCACCTTGCCGGCGTTCGTGTCGCCGTCGGACCCCACGCGCCAGCCGACCAGCAGGGCGACCACGGCCAGCACGACCAGGGTCACCGCCGTCTGCACCAGGTCGGCGAGGGTGCGCCCGGTCAGCACCGCGCCACGCGCCATCGGCAGGGAGCGGAACCGGTCGATGAGCCCCTTGTGCATGTCGTCGGCGATTCCGGCACCGGAACTCGCGGTGGCGAACGTGACGGTCTGCGCGAAGATGCCCGCCATGAGGAAGTTCTTGTAGTCGACGGCGCTGGTGCTGCCGCCGATCTGCATGGAACCGCCGAACACGTAGGTGAACAGCACCACGAACATGATCGGCTGGATCAGCCCGTAGATGATCATCTCGGGGATCCGCGACATGCGGATGAGGTTCCGCTTCGCCACGACCATCGAGTCGCGGAAGGAGCGGCTGATGGGGTTGCCCGGCGGGGCCACCCGCACGGCTTCGCTGACGGCGCTCACTTCACGGCCTCCTTGGCGGTCGCCTCGTCGTCCTGGGTGGGGATCTCGGCCACGTGTCCCGTCAGCGACAGGAAGACGTCGTCGAGGGTGGGGCGGCGCAGCCCGATGTCGTCGATCTCGATCCCGCGGGTGTCCAGCTCGCGGATGATCTCGGCGAGCAGCTTGGCGCCGCCGGTCACCGGGACCGTGAGCCTGCGGGTGTGCTCCTCGACCGTGAGCTCGCCCTTGCCGAAGCCGCGCAACACCTCGGTGGCGCTCGTTATGTGGTCGCGCTCGTGCACCACGACCTCGACGCGCTCGCCGCCGGTGCGGGCCTTGAGCTGGTCGGAGGTGCCCTTGGCGATGACCCGGCCCTGGTCGACCACCGCGATGTCGTGGGCGAGGTGGTCGGCCTCCTCGAGGTACTGGGTGGTGAGCAGCAGGGTCGTACCGCCGGAGACGAGCTGCTTGATGACCTCCCACAGCTGCTGGCGGTTGCGCGGGTCCAGGCCGGTCGTCGGCTCGTCCATGAACATCACCGGCGGTGAGACCACGAGGGCCGCGGCGAGGTCGAGCCGGCGGCGCATGCCTCCGGAGTAGGTCTTGGCGGGGCGGTCGGCGGCGTCCGCGAGGTTGAACTGCTCCAGCAGCTCCGCCGCGCGCGCCTTCGCCGCCTTGCCCTTCATCTGGTACAGCTGCCCGACCATCACCAGGTTCTCCCGGCCGGTCAGATACTCGTCGACCGCCGCGAACTGGCCGGACAGGCCGATGGAGCGACGTACGGCGTCGGGATCCTTCAGGACGTCCACGCCCGCGACGACCGCCTTGCCGCTGTCGGGGCGCAGCAAGGTCGTCAGGCAGCGGACGGTCGTCGTCTTGCCGGCGCCGTTCGGCCCCAGGAGGCCGAGGACCGTGCCCTCCGGCACGTCCAGGTCTACGCCGTCTAGAGCCCTTACGTCGCCGAAGGTCTTCACCAGGCCTTCGGCATGGATGGCGCCTGGCATATCTGTTCTCCACGTCGTCGGGGATCGTCGTCCGGGATTCTTCGGAAAGGCTAGGTTTGCGCGCCCCGCTCCGCCCGCGGTTTTCCTGCGGGCAGACGACCGGCGACCATCACACCATAACGCGATGTATCGCGTTACTCAATGGGCTGGATCGGTGATTGACTCGAACGAGTGACCGATGGGGTCCGGACCCGGAAGCCAGGAGCCGGCGGTCGGCAGCCGGGAGCGGGGACTCTCAGCCGATGACCGCGTAACCCGCGTCCCGCAGGGCCTGGCCGACCTCGGCGCAGTGCGCCGGGCCCTTCGTCTCGAGGTGCAGCTCCACCTCCGCCTCCGTGAGCCCGAGCCGGGGGTCGGTTCGTACGTGACTCACGTCGAGGACATTAGCGTCGACCACTGACAACACCCCGAGGAGCGTGGCGAGGGCGCCCGGGCGGTCCGTCAGCCGGAGCCGAACGGCCAGGTAGCGGCCCTGCGCGGCCATGCCGTGCCGCAGCACCCGCTGCATCAGCACCGGGTCCACGTTGCCACCGGAGAGCACCGCGACGACCGGCCCCTCGAAGGTGTCCGGCGCGGCCAGCAGCGCCGCGACCGGGCTCGCCCCGGCCGGCTCCACGACCAGCTTGGCCCGCTCCAGACACAGCAGCAGCGCGGCCGACAACTGGTCCTCGCTGACCGTGCGCACCTCGTCGACCAGGTCCCTGACGATCCCGAACGGCACCAGGCCCGGCCGCCCGACCTTGATGCCGTCTGCCATCGTCGCCGGGTTCTCCACCGACACCGGACGCCCGGCGGCCAGGGAGGGCGGGTAGGCCGCCGCGCCCTCCGCCTGCACGCCCACGATCCTGACGTCCTGCCGGATCGCCTTCACCGCCACCGCGATCCCGGCTGCGAGACCGCCGCCGCCGATGCCGACGACGATCGTGCGCACCTCCGGGCACTGCTCCAGGATCTCCAGGCCGACCGTGCCCTGACCGGCGATGACGTCCGGGTGGTCGAAGGGGTGGATGAACACCGCGCCCGTCTCGGCCGCGTACTCCTCGGCGGCGGCCAGCGTCTCGTCGACCACCTGGCCGTGCAGGCGCACCTCCGCGCCGTAGTCGTGCGTCGCGCTGATCTTGGGCAGCGGGGCGCCCTTCGGCATGAACACCGTGGAGTGCACCCCGAGCAGCGAGGACGCCAGCGCCACGCCCTGCGCGTGGTTCCCGGCGCTCGCGGCCACCACACCGGCCGCCCGCTCCTCCGGCAGCAGCCCGGCGATGCGCACATAGGCGCCGCGCAGCTTGAACGAGCCGGTCCGCTGCAGGTTCTCGCACTTCAGATGCACCGGTGCGCCGACCAGCTGGGACAGGTGCCGGCTGCCCTCCATCGCGGTCACCCGCGCCACACCCGAGAGCATCTTTTGGGCTCCGCGCACATCGTCGAGGGTGACGGAACGCAAGAAGTCAGCCGTGCCGTAGCTCATGACTCCAGCATCGCAGTCCACGGTCGTACACGACGGTTGTGACCAAGCTCCGAGACCGGTTTGTGCAGCGCCGGTACGGCCCGCCGCCGGGCCGCGTACCCTGTCCCCCAACCCAGCAGCCCTTCATGAAGCGAGCCTCCGGCCATGCCCACAACACCTGAAATGTCGATGGACATGACGACCGTCGGTGACACCGGTCTTCTCGACACCCTCCAGCACGAGGTGGCGGTGTTCGCCCGGCGTGCCGAACAGACGCGGCTCGGCGGGGTCGGGCAGGTGCGCAACTCCATGGACCGCGCGGCGTACCTGCTGCTCAACCGCCTCGACAAGGAAGGCCCGATGGGCGTCAAGGCGCTCGCCGCGAGCATGGGCATCGACTCCTCCACGGTCACCCGGCAGGTGGCTCCGCTGGTCGACACCGGGCTCGTCAAGCGCACCTCGCACCCCGAGGACGGGCGGGCGGTGGTCCTCCAGCTGTCCCCGCGCGGGGTCGCCCGGCTGGAGGAGGTGCGCTCCTCCCGGCGGCAGCTGATGGCCGAGCTGACGCAGGACTGGGCACCGGAGGAGCGCGAGCAGTTCTGCACGCTCCTGACCCGGTTCAACGGCGCGCTGTCCGCGCGGATGACCGTGCAGGGGACCGCGCCGGCGGAACAGACCCCGGCGTCCTGAGGGCGGCCGCCCACCGAGGAGGCCCACGGGGGACACGCACCGGTCGGTGCCGGAGTCTTGACCCCGGCCCGCCGCTGGCCTCATATGAGACCGGGTCCTGCGTCGTACGCGGTTCACCTGTCCCGTACCGGACAGGGCCCCTCTAGGGGGAGGCGCGGTGCGTGATCGGCAGGTGTCCCGAGGAGCCCGCCGGGCCCGGGAGTTCGAGGCGTTCGTCGCGGGCGCGGCCGGACGTCTGCTGCATGCCGCCACGCTGCTGACCGCGGAGGCGCCGAACGCCAACCCGCGCGCGCGACGCCTGCTGACGCTCGCGCTCGCCCACACCTACGCCCGCTGGGACCGGCTGCACGGCGAGGACCCGTACGACTGCGCCCGCCAGTACCTCGCCACCCGCTTCGCACGCGCGACCTGGCACCAGTACGGCGCCTTCGGCCGCACCCGCCCGGATCCGCGCAGCCCGCTCGCCGCGCTCACCCCGCAGGAGCGGCTGATCCTGGTACTGCGCCTCTACGAAGGCGTCGCCGAGGAACAGGCCGCGGCCCTCCTCGGCCTCCCACGGGACCGCGTCCACACCATCTGCGACCGCGCGACAGCCACACTGCTCCACCCGGCGAGCCGCCCCACACCACGGGCGACGGGCAGGGAGGTGGCGCCTTCATGAGGGGGTGCGGAGTGGGCGGCGTGGAGGGTGCTCAGGCTGTGGCGAGCGGACGGAGCGGCGGCGGGAGCGCGTGGGGTGGCGGGAGCACCATGCGTGGGGAGGGTGCCCGTAGCACTCGGATACCAGGGAGTCGGAGCATCAGGAGGGCGGCGTGAACCGGCCCGAACGGGAGGCTGCCGCACGGCAGATCATGGAGCAGGCCCCGGCACCGGTGCCGCCGGACCTCGGCGCGGAGGCGGTGCGCCGCGGCGAGCGCCTGCTGCGGCGCAGGCAGCTCGTCCGCCGGGTGCTGTGGCTGCTGGCCTGCGCCGCGGTCGTCGCGTTCAGCGTGTGGGCGGCCCGAGTGCACCCGTGGACGGAGCCGCCCTCCCAGACGACTCCGTCGATCACCGGCTGGTGAACCGCGGGGCGACGGCGTCTGTTTCTGGTACGGCCACCGGCCACCTCCCCTGCGGCGAGGCCGCACATGGATACGGCCCCGCGCTCCTCATGGAGCCACCACGCCCGTGGCGTCACCGCGGCCGTGACCACAGTCGCTGCCCGCAACCGCCACCGGCGACCGGCACCGGCCACGCGCCGTCGGCCGACAGTGGCCGATGACCACCGGCCACCCACCAGCCGGCCCCGCCGGGCCTGAGCACCCCGGCCCCGCGGCAGGCGTCCGTCGGTGTCAGCCCAGCGCCTGCTGAAGGTCGGCCAGCAGGTCGTCGACGTTCTCGATGCCCACGGACAGGCGTACCAGGTCGCCGGGGACCTCCAGCGCGGAGCCGACCACGGAGGCGTGCGTCATCCGGCCGGGGTGCTCGATCAGGGACTCGACGCCGCCGAGCGACTCGCCGAGCGTGAACACCTTGGCCCGGTTGCACACCTCGACCGCGGCCTCCTCGCCGCCCTCGACGCGGAAGGACACCATGCCGCCGAAGGCCTTCATCTGCTTCGCGGCGACCTCGTGGCCGGGGTGCTCGGGCAGGCC
The DNA here is from genome assembly GCF_044456925.1 of Streptomyces sp. NPDC050743. NCBI lineage: Bacteria > Bacillati > Actinomycetota > Actinomycetes > Kitasatosporales > Streptomycetaceae > Streptomyces > Streptomyces sp. NPDC050743. The sequence goes on along the minus strand of NZ_JBITGJ010000007.1, from coordinate 27,795 downwards.
CGGGTAGAGCACGCCGGTCACGCGCGGGTGCCGGGTCAGCATGTCGGCGATCTTCCCGGCGTTCTCGCTGTGCCGGTCCATCCGCACCGCGAGGGTCTTGGTGCCACGCAGCACCAGCCAGGAGTCGAAGGGGCCGGCGACGGCGCCCATCGCGTTCTGGTGGTAGGCCAGTTCCTCGCCGAGGCCCTGGTCGGAGACGATCAGCGCGCCGCCGACCACGTCCGAGTGGCCGCCCATGTACTTGGTCAGGGAGTGGACGACGACGTCCGCGCCCTGCGACAGCGGCTGCTGGAGGTACGGCGTGGCGAAGGTGTTGTCGACGACGAGCTTCGCGCCCGCGTCGTGCGCGACCTGAGCGACGGCGGCGATGTCGGTGATCCCGAGCAGCGGGTTGGACGGGGTCTCCACCCAGACGGCCTTGGTCTTCGGGGTGATCGCGGCCCGTACGGCGGCCGGGTCGCTGGTGTCGGCGACGGACCACTGAACGCCCCAGCGGGTGACGACCTTGGCGAAGAGGCGGAAGGTGCCGCCGTAGGCGTCGTTCGGGATCACCACGTGGTCACCGGGGCTGAGCAGCGTGCGCAGCAGGGTGTCCTCGGCCGCCAGGCCGGACGCGAAGGCCAGGCCGCGCCGGCCGCCCTCCAGCGCGGCGAGGTTCTCCTCGAGGGCGGTGCGGGTGGGGTTGGCGCTGCGGCTGTACTCGTAGCCGCCGCGCAGCCCGCCGACGCCGTCCTGCTTGTAGGTCGAGACCTGGTAGATCGGCGGGACGACCGCGCCGGTGAGGGGATCCGCGGTGTTGCCCGCGTGGATCGCGAGGGTCTCGAAGTGCTGACTGATGTGCCTGTCGCTCATGTGCACCGAGCGTAGTGCGCTTGGCCGAATGCTGACGCCCGCCGGGCTCGGGCGGCATCGGACGAAGGGTTTTCCCTGCGTGGACACCGTGCGGTCGCCGGGCCCGGAGTCCTGTCATGAACGGGACCGAAGTTTTCCACAGCCCCGCGGCGGGGTTGGGCAATTGTCGGCGGCGTCTGGTTCGCTTGGGGCATGTCGATTCTCTGGCTGCTCATGGCGCTGCTCATGCTGAGCTTCGTACTGCTGTCGGTCATGCGGCGCAGGCGCGGCGTGATCGAGCAGGTTCCCCCGGGACACCCGGACGCCGCCGACCCGGCGGCCTACGGCTTCGTGCGCCAGGAGGAGCTGGACCTGCGCATGCCCGGCCCGGACCAGGACCTGCTGGACGTGCTGGATCTGGTGCAGCGCACGCAGGACTATCGCGCGGCCTCCCAACTGCTGGCCGGCACCGAGACCGAGGGTGAGCCGCGCTGGCAGCGGGTGCAGGCGTTCGCGGGCGCGGCCGCGCTGGAGCTGCAGCAGCGGCCCGGCGGGGTGCACGAGACGCCGGGCGGCCAGTGGCTGCGGGTGTGGCGGGCGGAGCAGCCCAAGGATGCGGGCTGCGCCGCCGTGTACGCGGAGTTCCTGGTGCAGCAGGCCTGGCGGACCTCGACGCCGGGCACGGACGACTTCCGGATCATCATGGAGGAAGCCAGTGACGCCTGCGGGCAGGCGGCCCTGCTCGCCCCGGGGGACCCGGTGCCCTACATCGTCGAGCTGTCCATCGCCCGTGGACTGGCCTACCCGCAGGCCGAGTTCGACCAGCTGTGGCTGAAGATCCTCGACCGCGCCCCGAACCACATGGGCGCGCATCTGGCGGCGCTGCACTACTGGTGCGAGAAGTGGCACGGCTCGCGCGAGCAGGCCTACTCCTTCGCCGAGGCCGCCGCGGCCCGCGCACCGCAGGGCTCGCTGCTCGCCGCGCTGCCCCTGTTCGCGGTCTTCGAGCACCTCCCGGAGGTGAACCTGGTGGCGGGCTTCTACCAGAGCGAGGTCGTCACCAAGGCCATGCACGGCGCCCTGCACGCGGTGCACTCGGCCCGCCCCGACGACCCGATGCTCGCGCACGTCCGCCATCTGCTGATCTTCTTCCTGGTCCGCGCCGAGCGCTGGCAGGAGGCCATGCACCAGCTGATACAGGTCGACGGGCACATCGGCGCGCTCCCCTGGACGCTGTCCGCCGACCCGGCCGCCGAGTTCGCCCTCTACCGCGCCCTGGCGGTGGCCGGTTACGAGGCCAACGGCGGCAGCCCGGCCACCCTCCCCGGCTGAGCCACGCCCACAGCCCCGCGATCGTCGCCCCCCTGGCTGAGCCACGCCCACAGCCCGGTCACCCTCCCCCGGCTGAACCGACGGCCGCAGCGCCTGCCCCTCCCCTGACAATCCCCGGAAGAGTGGCTGCCGGCCTGGGCGGTCCGCCCCGGCGACCCGGACGCGGCCGTGGTCCGGGCGCGCAGCACGGTGCCGGGGCGCGCGGACGGAAGCACGCTGCCGCACGGTCCGGGACGCGAGACGGCGGCGCAGGCCTGACGAGACGGGACCGACCGAAATTCGCCCATCCTGCCGGAGGTTTCTACGGGCTGCCGGTCCCATGAGGCCGGCGCCCTCTCCACACCGGCAGGGAGACCCCGTGCTCTTCGGCCGCACTCCTCGGCTGTCCACGCCCGAGCAGGCGCTCAAGGGCCGCCCCTCGAAAATCGGTGGCCACCCGCACGGACCGGCCCGACGCTGTACGTCATGGAACGACCGCAACGTGAGATCCGCGCGACCTACGGAGCCTCCACGATCACCGTCTATCAGGCGTACTCTCCGGAGCTCGGCCTGCCCGCCGTCCGGGAAGGAAGGTTCCCCGCCGCGTGGAAGCGGAGCCGGATGACGTGGATCAAGCCGTCGTTCCTGTGGATGATGTACCGCTGCGGCTGGGGCACGAAGCCGGGGCAGGAGACCGTACTCGCTGTCGAGATCACCCGCGACGGCTTCGAGTGGGCGCTGCGCAACGCGTGCCTGTCGAGCTACGACCGCGGGCTGCACCCCGACCGCGGCACCTGGCAACGCCGGTTGAAGCGTTCACCGACCCGCGTCCAGTGGGACCCCGAGCGCGATCTGCACCTGCAGCCGCTGCCGTACCGCTCGCTGCAACTCGGGCTCTCCGGTGAGGCCGTGGAGCGCTACGCGGACGAGTGGACCCTCTCCATCAGCGACGTGACTCCGCTCGCCCACGAGATCCACGAACTCGTGGGCAGCGGCGACCTAGACGCGGCGACCCGGCTGCTGCCCGAAGAGCGGCCGTACCCGGCCGAGGGCGGACTACTGGACCACCTGCACTCGTGACCGTGCACGCCTGTCCGGAAGCCGACTGCCACCATGGGTCACATGGCAGCGCAGGCTCGGCGGGCTACGGGCGGACACGGGCGCGTACCGTTTCCGCGACAGTCCGACGCGTGGGTTGGGCAGACTGACCGGCATGGCGACCTATGACACGCTCGGCGCGACCTACGCCCGGACCCGGCGGCCCGACCGACGGATCGCCGCGCAGATCCACGCCGCGCTAGCGAACGTCACCGATGTGATCAACATCGGTGCGGGGACCGGCTCCTACGAACCGCCGCAGACGGTCCTCGCGTCGAACCCAGCCAGGTCATGCTGGCCCAGCGCCCGCCCGGATCCGCGGTCGCCGTGCAGGCGGTCGCAGAACGCCTCCCCCTGCGTGACGATGCCGCCGACGCCGTCATGGCACTCCTGACCATCCACCACTGGACCGACCCGGTCGCCGGAATCAGGGAGCTGCGCCGGGTTGCCCGCCGCCGGATCGTCGTCCTGACGTGGGACCAGCGCGTCTTCCGAGAGCAGTTCTGGCTCGTGCGGGAGTACCTCCCTCAGGCGGCCGCGTTCGACGACACCCGCGCCATCCCCCCCGACCGGCTGGCCGCCCTGCTCGGCGGGGCACGCCAGGAGCCGGTTCCGGTGCCCCACGACTGCACGGACGGATTCGCCGCCGCATACTGGCGCCGTCCGCACGCCTACCTCGATCCGCCGGTACGCGCGGGCATCTCCCTGCTCGCCCAGACCGGCGAAGACGTCATCGCGCCGGGTCTGGCCCGGCTTGCGGACGACCTGGCGTCCGGCCGATGGCACAGCCGTCACGCCAGGTTGCTCACGCACGAGACCGTGGACGTCGGTTACCGCCTCCTGGTGACCGACCTGTAGGGCCCCGTACGGCCGTTGGCGCATGGCAGCAGGGAGAAGGGGAGAGACCGGTGAGCACGTTTCTGATCGGCGGGGGGTGGGACGCGGCCGAGGTGTACGAGCCGTTCGTCCGCGCGGTCGGAGGGGACCGGCGGATCGGGTGTCTGATCGTCGACGAGGGGGACGGGGCCGCGCAGTTCGAGCGGTACGCCGAGGTGCTGCGGAAGGCGGGACCGGTCACGCCCGTGCCGTTGCTCGTGCCGCTCGGCGGCCGGTTCGAGCCGGAGGCGGCGCTGGACGGGGTCGACGGGCTGCTGGTGTGCGGCGGGCTGACGCCCGCCTACCAGGAGGCGCTCCGGGACTGTCCGGAGCGGCTGCCGGCGCTGCTCGCCGGGCGTGGGATGCCGTACGCCGGGTTCTCCGCCGGTGCCGCCGTCGCCGCGCGGCGGGCCGTGGTCGGCGGGTGGCTGGTGGACGGGGTGCCGGTGTGCCCGGAGGAGACCGGGGAGGACCTGGCGGAGGTCGAGGTACGGGCGGGGCTCGGCCTCGTGCCGTTCGCGGTGGACGTGCACGCCGCCCAGTGGGGGACGCTCGCGCGGCTGGTCTCGGTGGTCGGGCGGGGTGCGGCACCGTACGGGGTCGCCGTGGACGAGAACACCCTGCTCCACGTGGTGGACGGCGAGGTCCGGGTGGCGGGGCCGGGGCGCGCCCACGTCGTACGTCCGGGCGGTGACGGGGGTGTGCTCGTGCGGGCCTACCGTGCGGGGGAAGGGTTCGCGATCGGCTAGGGCCGGCGCGGGCCGGGGGCCGGGGCGCTCACCGGCGCACCCCGGACCCCCGCACCCCCGCACCCCGCACCCGGCACCCGGCACCCGGCGACGGAGCCCTCCGAGCGGACCCGTCAGATGGTCGCCGTGTCGATCACGAAGCGGTAGCGGACGTCACTCGACAGCACCCGCTCGTACGCCTCGTTGACCTGCTCGGCGTTGATCAGCTCGATCTCGGCGCCGATGCCGTGCGCGGCGCAGAAGTCCAGCATCTCCTGGGTCTCGGCGATGCCGCCGATCATCGACCCCGCGAGGGTCTTGCGGCCGCTGATCACCGAGAACAGGTTCAGGGCGATGGGCTCCTCGGGCGCGCCCACGTTGACCAGCGCGCCGTCCACCTTCAGCAGCGACAGCAGCGCGCCGAAGTCCATCGGTGCCGAGACGGTGGAGACGATCAGGTCGAAGGTGCCGGCCAGCTCCTCGAAGGTCTTCGGGTCGCTGGTGGCGTGGTAGTGGTCGGCGCCCAGCTTCAGGCCGTCGTCCTTCTTGCGCAGGGACTGCGACAGCACGGTCACCTCCGCGCCCATCGCGTGCGCGATCTTGACGGCCATGTGGCCGAGGCCGCCCAGTCCGACCACGGCGACCTTCTTGCCGGGGCCCGCGTTCCAGTGCCTGAGCGGGGAGTAGGTGGTGATGCCGGCGCACAGCAGCGGGGCCGCCACGTCCAGCGACAGGCCGTCGGGGATGCGCACGACGTAGTTCTCGTCGACGACGATCTTCTCGGAGTAGCCGCCGTAGGTGGGCTCGCCGTCCCTGCCGACGGCGTTGTACGTGCCGACCATGCCCTTGAGGCAGAACTGCTCCAGACCCTTGAGACAGTTCTCGCACTCGCGGCAGGAGTCGACCATGCAGCCGACGCCCACCCGGTCGCCGACGGCGAACTTCGTCACACCGGGGCCGACCTCGGAGACCACACCCGCGATCTCGTGGCCCGGCACCATCGGGAAGATGGCCTCGCCCCAGCCCTCGCGGGCCTGGTGGATGTCGGAGTGGCAGATACCGGCGAACTTGATGTCGATCAGGACGTCGAACTCGCCGACCGCGCGCCGCTCGATGGTGGTCCGCTCCAGCGGAGCCTTCGCGGCGGGCGCGGCGTACGCAGCAACAGTGGTCATGCCAGGGTTCTCCTAGAAGGTGTTCCGTGCCCGGCGTCTTCCGACCGGGTACGGCTCCCAGCCTGCCGCGATCCCGGCCGGCCACCCAGACCACGCCTTTGCGTACGACCGCTGTGCCTACCACTGGCGGGGTCAGGCTGCTGTGCCTACGACCAGGAATACTGGACGTATGGAACACAGGGACCCAGCACCGCAAGCCGCGGCAGCCGCCGGGCCGCTGGACCGGCGGGCTGAGCTGAGCGAGTTCCTGCGCAGCCGGCGGGCCCGGCTGAAGCCGGAGGACGTGGGGCTGCCGGACTTCGGACGGCACCGGCGGGTGCCGGGGCTGCGCCGCGAGGAGCTGGCGCAGCTGGCCGGGGTGTCGGTGGCGTACTACACCCGGCTGGAACAGGGCAACGGGCGGAACGTCTCGGCGGAGATCCTGGACTCGATCGCCCGGGCGCTCCGGCTGACGGACGCCGAGCACGCGCATCTGACGCATCTGGCCAAGCCGAAGTCGCACAAGAAGAAGCCGGCGGCGCGGCAGCAGCAGGTCAGGAGTGCGCTGCGGCAGCTGCTGGACACGATGGACGGTGTACCGGCGTACGTCGTCGGGCGCCGCTCGGAGATCCTCGCCTGGAACCGGATGGCGGCGGCGGTCTTCGGCGACTGGGCGGAACTGCCGGCGGACGAGCGCAACTGGGCGCGTCTGGTGTTCCTGCGCCCGGACTACCGCGAGCTGTTCATCGACTGGGAGCAGAAGGCGATCGACATCGTCTGCGCCCTGCGCATGGACGCGGGCTGCCACCCGGACGACCCGAAGCTGTCGGCACTCGTCGGCGAACTCTCCGTCAAGAGCAAGGAGTTCCGCCGTCTGTGGGCGACGCACGACGTCAAGGAGAAGAGCCATGGCGTCAAGCGTCTGCACCACCCGCTGGTCGGCGACCTCTCCTTGAACTTCGAGTCCTTCCGCCTGCCGGACGACTCGGAGCAGTCGCTGATCACCTATCACGCGGAGCCGGGCTCTCCGTCCGCCGACTCCCTGCGCCTGCTGGCCAGCTGGGGCACGGACGCGAACCGCGCGGTGCCGTCGGCCCAGTCGCCGACCCAGCCCGGGGCGGCCGGCGGTCACTGACCTAGCCTGAGGCCATGAGCGACGACACCTGGGACGCCTTCAGGGCGACCCCTCTCGCCGAGGTGCGGCGGCGTGCGGCGATCGTCGGCGAGATCGTCGAGGTCGCGCCGGTGACGGTGGACGGGGCGCGGCGGTTCGGCTGGAACGACGGGGGCGGTCAGTCGGCCGTCTGGTACTTCACCGAGGACGGGCGCGGGCTGCTGCTGACCTTCGACCACGAGGCGGCGCTGAACCTGTACGCAGAGGGCGATTACGCCCTTCAGCGGTCGTTCTACGACGGCGTCCCCGAGGATCTCGTCCGGCTGGTGCGCAACCGGCCGGAGAACTACGAGTCCCTGAACCTCACGGACCCGCGGACGAAGGACACGATCCACTACGCCGGTGGCGTCTTCTGGTGCGACGGCGCCGAGTGGCGGGTGGCCGACGGAGTGGCCGGGTACTGCCGCCGCAGGAAACTCGACCTGTTCGAAGAGTCCGGGTTCGACTACTGCCTCCAGGACTACCGGTTCGGGCGGGACTTCACCCCCGAAGGCGTCGTCGAGGACCGTGCCGAGGAGGGCTGGTACGCGGACGAGCGGGCGCGGGAGGCGGAACTGGCGGCGATCCGGGAGATCTTCGCGAGGCACGCCTGAGCCGCGTATCCCTGATCCGCATGCGTCTGATCCGCATGCGCCTGGTCCATGTACGACGGCCCGCCGGAAGCCGATGCCTCCGGCGGGCCGCCCGCGCTCCGATGACCGGTTGCTACCGGCTCACTTGCCGAAGTACGCGTCGTAGATCGTGATCTCCGACGTGTTGCCCTTCTTGTCGGTGATCTTGGAGCGGAAGGAGATGGACTTGCCCTTCGCCGGGTTCCTCACGGTGATCTTGCCGCCCCGGACGTCGACCTTGGTGAAGGTCTTGCCGTCGTAGGAGACGTACACCGCGAGGGACTTCAGGTCGGTGCCCGCGGCCGAGCCCTCGACGGTGACCGGGAAGGTGACCGTCTTCCCGGCCGCGACCCGGCTGTCCAGGTCGGTCGTGGCGCCGTAGTGCAGGACCGAGGCCGGGAGCCGGACGGCGCCGGACACCTTCTTGGAGCGGAAGGTCCAGGTGGCGTCGATCCGCGAGGAGGCCCGGGCGACCTTCGCCGAGCGCTTGACCGAGGTGGTCAGCCGGTACGCGGCGTCACCGGCCGGGACCTTGAAGGTCGAGTCGCCGAACAGCGGGTCCTCGTTGGAGCCGACCTTGGTGCCGTCGCGGTACAGGGTGGTGTGCACCGAGGTGAACTCCGAGTACCCGGCGTGCTTGCCGGAGTCGGCGAACAGCGGCAGCGAACCGTAGATCTCGTTGCCGGTGCGGAACAGGCCGAGGTCCTTGTCGACGTGCGGGCCGAAGACCGCGGTGTTGACGGTCCTGGTGTAGCTGTGGCCGGCCTTGAAGGTGGACTGGCCGAGCGTGTAGCCCGCGTCCTGGAGCGGGAAGCCGTCCTGGTCGCTCCCGCTGTACTGGCTGAAGTCCAGGTCCCAGACGACCCCGCCGGCCGCGGACACGTGCAGGATGCGGGTGCCGGGCAGCTTCTGCGGGATGTCGATGGAGGAGGCACTGGAGCTGCCGGGCAGCCAGCCGGTGGCGCTGATCGAGCCGGTCTTGCCGCTCGCGGCGGCGCCGAGCCGGGCCTTGACGGTGGCCAGCTCGCTCGCCTTCCAGTGCTTGGTGTAGCCGGTGGCGAGCTGCTTGACCGGGCCGCCGGCGGTGACGTCGTACTCCTCGCCGGTGCCCTTGCTCCAGTGGCCGTCCCACTGCTGGAACAGCTGGCCCGCGGGCAGCTGCGGGCCCAGGTGGGCGGTGCGGAAGTTCTTGTACGAGTCCAGGAACCAGCTGTAGCTGTACCAGCCGTCGCGGAGCGTCAGGGCGTACCCCGGCGCGGCGAACTCCGGCTTCGCGCCCGGGGCCGGGACGGTGATGTCCACCGGCTTGGCCGCCCGCGCGTCGATCGTGAGCGTCTGTTTCTTGGCGACGGTGAGCTTCGGCTGGGCGATCCAGTCGGTGCCCTTGGTGCCGTCCTGGTCCACGTAGACGGCGGAGTTCAGGATGTACGTGCCCTTGGGCGCGCGCACCTTCACCGTGCCGGACTTGTCGTACGGGCTCAGCTGCGTGCCGCTCGCCAGACCGGCCACACCGCTGAGGTCGGCTTGGTAGTACTTGGCCGGCTTGCCGTCGCGGCCGATGACCTTCAGCGTGATGTCGTACGACTCCACCTCGCGCTGCACCGCGGCGGCGGTGCGGACCGTCTGGCCGGCGCCGGTCGCGGTGACGTACGCGGAGTAGGCGCCGTCGAGGGTGCCGCCCAGCTTGGTGTCGACGGTGAGGTCGACGGAGGCCTTTCCGTGCGCGGGGACGGTCACCTTGGTCGCGCCGAGCTTGAACAAGCCCGAGGGCGCCGTGTGGCCCTTGGGGTCGAGGCCGGTGCTGCCCAGGGTGAGCGTGACGTCCTTGTCGCCGAGGTTGCGGTACGTCACCTTCTTGGTGACCGGCTTGTCGTCGGTGTGCGGCCACTGCTGCATTCCGAAGTTCACCGACACCGGGTCGGCGATCACGGACTGCCCGATGGCCTTGTCCACCGCGATACGGCCCGAACCCTGCTGGTACGGGGTGTAGTCGCCGCCCTTGGCGGAGCCGGTCAGCGCGCCCTTCAGCTCGGCGTAGCCCCAGTCGGGGTGCTCCTGCTTCAGGATCGCGGCGGCGCCCGCGACGTGCGGCGTGGCCATCGAGGTGCCGGAGATGGTCAGGTAGCCCTCGGGCTTCTCGCCGACCTCCTTGTCGATGACGCTGCCCTTGGCCGCGGCGGCGGTGATGTCCACGCCGGGCGCGGTGACGTCGGGCTTGACGGCGCCGTCGCCGAGGCGCGGGCCGGTGGAGGAGAAGTCGGCGAGCTTGTCCTTCTTGTCGACGGCGCCGACGGTGAGCGCGGCGTCCGCGCTGCCCGGCGAACCGATCGACTGCGGGCCGTCGTTGCCGGCGGCGATCGCGAACAGGATGCCCTTGGTGGCGGACAGCTTGTTCACCTCGGCCTCGAGCGGGTCGATGCCGGGGCTGTCGTAGCCGCCGAGGCTGAGGTTGACGACGGAGGCGCCCTGCTGTGCCGCCCACTCCATGCCGGCGAGGATGCCGGAGTCGTCGCCGGAGCCGGTGTCGTCCAGGACCTTGCCGTTGAGGATCTTGGCGTCCGGGGCGACTCCCTTGTACTTGCCGCCCGACTTGGCGCCGGTGCCCGCCACGATGGAGGCGACGTGGGTGCCGTGCCCGTAGTGGTCGGTGGCGTCGGCGGCGCCGGAGAAGTTCCTGGACGCGATCACCTGGTCCTTGAGGTCCGGGTGGCTGGTGTCCACGCCGGTGTCCAGGACGGCGACCTTCACGCCCTTGCCGGTGTAGCCGGCCTTCCAGGCAACCGGGGCGCCGATCTGCGGCACGGACTTGTCGAGGGAGGCCTTGCGGACGCCGTCGAGCCAGACGTGCGCGATGCCGGAGGCGGTGGTGTTCCCGTCGGTGACGGCGTGCCACAGTCCGGCGGCGTCCTTGACCGGCGTCTGCACGGCGTCGGCGTTGAGGGCGCCCAGGCTGCGGCGCAGATGGCCCGCCCCCCGGACGTCCGCCTTGGCGGCCGCGGCGGAACCGCTGTACCCGACGATGACCTTCAGGCCGTTCTTCTGCGCGCGGCGGGTGGCGGCCTTGTTCAGCTCGGTGACGTCGAACAGGCGCTGGTCCAGCTTGCCGGAGGCGACCAGGTGGGCCGCGTCGGCCGGGACGACCAGCGTGTGGCCCTCGGTCCTGCGGACCTGGAAGGGTATGTGCTCGCGGCCCTTGGCCCGCTGGAGGCCGACGATCCGGCCCTTGGCGTCGAGGGCGACGCGGTCACCGGTGATGAGGGTGACATGGGTCCTCGCGGTGAGCGCGGAGGCGGCAGCCGGGGTGCGCTCGGTGGGCTTCGCCGACGCCGGGCTGGTCATACCCGCTGCGAGGGCGACGGCTGCGGCCGTGGCCACACCGACCGCGGCAGCTCTTTTCACTTGTCTGCGCAAGATCTCCCCCTGGAGATGGAGTACCGGGCGAATTCCCCGCTCACCCGGCCGGGGGTGGTCTCGTACGCAGGAGCGTCACCCCCCGGATCACGCAGTATGCCGGGGGGTGATCAGACGGCTCAATGGACGAAAGGACGGTAAGAAAGAGCGACGGGAAACTGTTACGCCGCCTCCGGGCCACTGTTACAGAACCGCGAAGTGCGCCCGCCGCAAACGGCGTTACGGGCCGTCAGGTGCCCGCGTTCTCCTTCACCGTGATCCTTCCCTTGCGGATGGTGGCCAGCCGCGGGGCCTTCTTCGCTATCACGGAGTCGTGGGTGACCATGATGAAGGTCAACCCGTGCTCCTTCCACAGGCGTTCGAGTACGTCCATGATCTCGTCGCGCATGCCCTCGTCGAGGTTGCCGGTCGGTTCGTCGGCGAGCAGCACCTTGGGCTTCTTCACCACGGCCCGGGCGATGGCGACGCGCTGCTGCTGGCCTCCGGACATCTCGCCGGGGAGGTGGGAGAGGCGTTCACCGAGGCCGACGGACTTCAGTGCGTCGGCGGCGAGTTCGCGGCGTTCCTTGACCTTGATGCCGAGGGGGACGAGGGCCGTCTCCACGTTCTCCTGGGCGGTGAGGGTGGGGATGAGGTTGAAGGACTGGAAGACGAACCCGATGTTCTCGCTGCGGACTCGGGTCAGCCGGGCCTCGCTGAGCTTGGCCAGGTCGGTGCCGTCCAGGACGACTTCCCCGGAGGTGGGGCGGTCGAGGCCGCCGAGCATCTGCAGAAGGGTGGATTTGCCGCCGCCGGTGGGGCCCTGGATGACGAGTCGGTCGCCGTCGGCGATGGTCAGGTCTACACCGTCGAGGGCGTGGACGGTGTCTTTGCCGCGGGTGTAGCGCTTGGTGACGTTTCTGAGTTCGTACACGGTGGCTCCTGGGGAGGGTTCGGGATGGTGCGCTTGTCGTCGGCTGCGGGTGCCGGCGGGCGGTCGTGCCGGTGAGACCGCCCCGGCCGCAGCCGGCCTCGGCTACTCGACGCGGCGCAGGGCATCCGCCGGACGGAGCCGCGACGCGCGCCAGCCGCCGAAGGCGCCCGCGATGAGGCCACCGGCCACCGCCAGGCCCACCGCCAGGGCGATCGTCGTGACGCTGACCGGGGCCGTCAGGGCGACCTCCAGGGACTTCGCCGCCTGTCGGCCGGGACCGCCGAAGCCGCCCCCACCGGGCCCGCCGCCGAAGCCGCCGCCACCACTGCCGCCGCCCAGCTGGGCCTGCAGGGTGGGGCTGATGGCCGTGACGGCGTAGGCGCCCGCGAGGCCCAGGGCGATGCCGAGGGCGCCGCCGACCAGGCCGTTGACGATGGCCTCGCCGACCACCTGCCGGGTCACCCGGCCCGACTTCCAGCCCAGCGCCTTCAGCGTGCCGAACTCGCGGACGCGGCGGGAGACCGCGGAGGACGTCAGCAGGCCCGCGACCAGGAACGCGGCCACCAGCACCGCGATGGACAGCCACTTGCCGACCTTGGTGGCGAGGGAGGAGGCGGTGGACAGGGAGCCGGAGACCGTCTTCGCCAGGTCGGAGGAGGTGGTGACCGTCGTACCGGAGACGTTCTTCTGGATGGCGCTCTTGACGGAGTCGATCTTCTGGGAGTCGGTCGCCTTGACGTAGATCGTGGTGACCTTGTCCTTCTCGTCCGCGAGGGTCTGCGCCTGCTTCAGCGGGATGTACAGGTCGGCCGCCGAGTCGCCGCTGTCGGCGGTGGCGATGCCGATCACCTGGAACTTGGTGCCCTTGACGGTGAGGGTCGAACCGACCTTGTACTTCTTCTCCTTGGCGTACGCGGAGTCGACCACGGCCACCTTGGCGTTCGTCTCGCTGGTCCTGAAGCCACGGCCGCTGGTGATCTTCGAGGAGGTCAGCGGGCCGACACCGGTCCTGCTGACGTCCGTGCCGAAGACGGTGTACTGGTTGATGTCGAAGTTCGCGCCGCCGCCCTTGACCTCACCCTGCGGCGCGCCGGTGGGGCCGCCCCGCTGGAACCCTCCGGTGCCGCCGTTCTGCTGGAACTGGCCGCGGGTGAACTGGCCGCTGACCTTGAACACGTTGAGGCTCAGCCCGCCGACGGCGGTCGAGACGCCCTGCTGGCCGGCGACCTTGCCGACGGTCGAGGAGGACAGGGTGGTGAAGCCCTGCACCATGACCCGGTCGCTGCTCTGGGTGGACTTGTCGTCGTCGCCCCGTGCGTCGAACTGGAAGCGGGGCCGCTGCGAGCTGCTTCCGCTCGGCGTCTGCGCCTTGGTGACGGTCATGTCCGTGCCCAGGCCGTACAACGACTGCAGAACCTTGTCCTGGGCCTTCCCCATGCCGCTGGACACGGAGTTGACCACGATGACCAGCGCGATGCCCAGCGCGAGGCCGGAGGCGACGACGAGGGCCGCCTTTCTGCGGCGGCGCAGTTCGCGCCTCAGGTAGGTGAAGAACATGGCCGCAAGCTAGGGACGGACCGTGACGGCACCCTAAGCCCGGCATAAAAGAAGCATGAGAACGCTGTGGTCCAGCCCGTAAAGGGCCCAGAAACGCCGGTGCCGCCCTCGAAGGGCGGCACCGGGAAGCTGTGGACGAACCGTCAGACGGCCGAACCGGCCTTCCACTGGGCCCAGTCCATGTTCCAGCCGTTGAGGCCGTTGTCCGGGGAGACCGTCTTGTCGCCGGTGTTCTGGACGACCACGACGTCACCGACCAGCGAGTGCTCGAAGAACCACGCGGCCGGGGTGCTCGGGTCGTTCGCGCCCTTCTTGTCCTGCAGGCCGACACAGCCGTGGCTGGTGTTGACGTTGCCGAAGACGGACGGCGCGCCCCAGTAGTTGCCGTGGATGAAGGTGCCCGAGGTGGTCAGGCGCATGGCGTGCGGCACGTCCTTGATGTCGTACTCGCCCTTGCCGTCGGAGTCCTTGAAGCCGACGGTCGCGCCGTTCATGCGGGTCTGCTTGAACTTCTCCGAGATCACCATCTGGCCCTCGTAGGTGGTGTGCTCGGGGGCGCCGGCGGAGATCGGGATGGTCTTGACGACCTTGCCGTCCTGAGTGACCTTCATCTGCTTGGTCTTGGCGTCGACGTAGGAGACCTGGTTGCGGCCGATGTGGAAGGTGACCGTCTTCTGCTGGACGCCGGTGACGCCGGGCGCGCCCTGGACGCCGTCGAGAGCGAGCTTCAGGGTGACGGTGGAGCCTTCCTTCCAGTACTGCTCCGGGCGGCAGTCCATGCGGTTGGCGTTGAACCAGTGGCAGGCGACCTCCTGGCCGCTGCTGGAGGTCACGGTGACGCCCTTCTGCACGGCCGCCTTGTTGGTGATCGCCTTGTCGAAGTTGATCGAGACCGGCATGCCGACGCCGACCGTGGAGCCGTCGTCCGGGGTGAAGGTGCCGATGAAGCTGTTGGCCGGGGAGACGGTGGTGAAGGACGCGTTCTCGTTCGCTATGCGGCCCTGGGCGTCCTTGGCCTCGGCGGCGACCTTGTAGGTGGTCGAGCGCTGCAACTGGACGGTGGGCTTCCAGCTCTTCTTGTCGGCGGAGAGCTGACCGGAGACGGCCTTGCCGTCCTGGGTGGTCATCGTGACGCCGGTGAGCGTGCCCTTGCTGACCGTGACGGCGGCGGAGTTGTTGATCGACGCGTTGTCGGAGCCGTCCTTGGGCGTGATCGTGATCTGCGCCTGGGAGGACTTCTTCGCCGCCGCAGCGTCGGCCTGGGCCTGCGAGGATTCGTCCTTGTCGGACGTCTTGGCGTTGCCGCCGCCGGAACAGCCCGCGAGGGCCAGGACACCACCGAGCAGTGCGGACGCGGCCATCAGGCCCTTGCGCCGCTTACTGTCCGTCATCACACACTTCTCCATCGTTGCCGGTTGGCCGGAAAGCCCCGTAGATGAGTCCCCGCAAGAACCCTCAACGCTACGGCCGTGTCGTCCCGTTCCACCTTCGTCGGATCTGTGGGGCACACCACGTCCGCGCGCGCGGGTGGTGCGGGTGGTGCGGGTGCCGGTCCGTGCGTCCCTTGAGACGACGAAACCCCGGACGGCGGTTGCCGTCCGGGGTTCAGGGTGTCCCGTGACGCTCAGCCCATGCCGTCCTCGTCTTCGTCGTCCTCCACATCTTCCTCGTCCAGCTCCCAGTCCGGCGAGTCCGGGTCGTAGTCGATTCGCTCACTCGACCAGGACGCCTGCTGCAGCTCCACCCCGGGCACCTCGCTGACCAGGTCGAACGGGTCCACGAGATACGCCAGGGCCTCGGCGGTGTCTTCCGTCACAGCGGCCTCGGCCTGGGCCCGTTCCGCCGCCGGCAGATCCGGATCGGCGGCGAGCCGGCCCATCGCGGCCTTGCCGACCTCGTCCTCGTCGTGCACCTCGAGGACCAACTCCACTCGAAGCCGTACAAAACGTGATGCGTCTTCAGCGTTCATGGCGGGAGCGTACGACTGAAACCTCCCGTGACTTTCCTGTGACCCGCGACTTTCACTAACATCACTGCCCACGGCCAATTCGCCAGCATCACAAGGGGATCGATATTCCGTGTCATCCGCTCGCCGTCCGCTGCTGACCGCCACCGCCGCGGCCACTCTGTTGTGTGCGTTGTGGTTCGTCCCGTCCGCCAACGCCTCGCAGGACTCCTCGGACAGAGCGAGCACGGAGACGTCCACGACACAGCTGACCCAGCAGGCCAGGGCCGTGTCGCAGGCGACCGCCGAGACCGCGCGGGAGGCGGCGGACGGCACCCAACTCGCCGACACCGGAAGCATCGACACCACGCCGTACGTCGTCGGCGGCACCCTCTTCCTCGGTGTGGGCGCCGGCTTCGTGGTGTATTCGGTACGCCGGGAACGCATGGGCTTTTAATCTGCCTTGACGAACCTTTGACGTTTCGCACATAGTGCGCCCATGAAGAGATCATCGGGCGTGCGGCTGTGCGCCACCGCAGTTGTGGGTGCACTGTCGCTCGCCCTCGTCACGGGCTGTTCCGGCGGGGATTCCGGCGGCGACTCGAAGGACTCCGGCACGGCCGCGAAGGCCCTGAGCGCCGCCGAGTTGAAGAAACTGATCATCGCGGAGGGCGAGGTCCCCGGGTTCACGGTGGGGGCCGTGCCGGCCGCCCGGGCCAAGGCGATCACCACCGCCGACGCGCAGTGCCGGCCGCTGGTCCGCGTGCTGAGCGGGCTCCCGCCGGCCGACGCGGCGGCCAAGACCGACCGTCTGGCCACGCAGAAGCAGAAGAAGGACCCCGCCGCCAAGCCGACATCCCTGGACGACCTCGACGAGGGGAAGTTCGAGGAGGCGATGCACAAGTCCCTGGACCGGGACCTCACCACGGTCACCCTGGCCTCGTACGACGGGGACGGCGCCGAGAAGGCCCTCGCGTCGCTGTCCACCGCGGTGAAGGACTGCGCGAGCGGCTTCCCCGCCCAGCAGGCGGGGACCAAGGTGCGGTTCTCCAAGGTCGCCGAGGAGAAGGCGACGGGCGCCGGGGACGGGTCGGTGGCGTTCACCGCCACCATGGACTCGGACGACGGGGACGCCGCTCCCGTCCACGCCGAGGTGCTCCGGCGCGGGAACAACCTGTCGGTCTACTTCACCTCGAACCTGGGCGCGATGATGGCCAAGAAGGCGTACACGGTGTCGCCCGAGGTCGTCAGGGCCCAGCAGGCCAAGCTGAAGTGACACGCCAACAGGGGCCCGCACACGGCAGGGCCCCTGTTTCTCGCGCGGAGACGTTACTGCAGCGGGCCGGTGACCGACTCCGCCGCGGCGACGAGCCGGCCGTCGCGCACGAACGCGTCGGCGGCGGCCAGGTCGGGCGCCAGGAACCGGTCCGGGCCCGGGCCCTGCACACCGGCGGCGCGCACGGCCTCGATCACGGCCTGGGAGGCGGGCGCCGGGCTCAGGCCCTCGCGCAACTCGATGGCGCGGGTGGCCGCGTACAGCTCGATGGCGATGATGCGGGTGAGGTTGCCGACGGCGGTGCGCAGCTTGCGCGCGGCCGACCAGCCCATGGAGACGTGGTCCTCCTGCATGGCGGAGGACGGGATGGAGTCCGCGGAGGCCGGTACGGCGAGCCGCTTCATCTCGCTGACCAGCGCGGCCTGCGTGTACTGGGCGATCATCAGCCCGGAGTCGACACCCGCGTCGTCGGCGAGGAACGGCGGCAGACCGTGGCTGCGGTTCTTGTCCAGCAGCCGGTCGGTACGGCGCTCGGCGATGGAGCCGAGGTCGGCGGCGGCGACGGCGAGGAAGTCCAGGACGTAGGCCACGGGCGCGCCGTGGAAGTTGCCGTTGGACTCCACGCGGCCGTCGGGCAGCACGACCGGGTTGTCGACGGCGGAGGCCAGCTCCCGCTCGGCGACCAGGCGGGCGTGCGCGATGGTGTCGCGCCCGGCACCGGCGACCTGCGGGGCGCAGCGCACGGAGTAGGCGTCCTGGACGCGCGGGGCGTCGTCCTGGTGGTGCCCGGTGAGCTGCGAACCCTTCAGCACGGCCAGCATGTTGGCGGCGGAGGCGCCCTGCCCGGGGTGCGGGCGGATGGCGTGCAGCTCGGGGGCGAGCACCTTGTCGGTGCCGAGCAGTGCCTCCAGGCTCAACGCGGCGGTCACGTCGGCGGACTTGTACAGGGAGTCGAGGTCGGCGAGGGCCATGATCAGCATGCCGAGCATGCCGTCGGTGCCGTTGAGGAGGGCGAGGCCCTCCTTCTCGCGCAGCTCGACCGGCCTGATCCCGTGCTCGGCGAGCAGCTCAGCGGCGGGGCGGACGGTGCCGTCGGGCCCTTCCGCGTCCCCCTCGCCCATGAGGGCCAGGGCGCAGTGGGACAGCGGGGCCAGGTCGCCGGAGCAGCCGAGGGAGCCGTACTCGTGCACGACCGGGGTGATCCCGGCGTTCAGCACGTCGGCCATGGTCTGCGCGACCTCGGGCCGGACGCCGGTGTGTCCGGAGCAGACGGTCTTGAGCCGCAGGAACATCAGGGCCCGTACGACCTCGCGCTCGACCCGCGGGCCCATGCCGGCGGCGTGCGAGCGGACGATGTTGCGCTGCAGCTGGGCGCGCAGTTCCTGGCTGATGTGCCGGGTCGCCAGGGCGCCGAAGCCGGTCGAGACGCCGTAGACCGGGTCCGGCTTGGCCGCCAGCGCGTCCACGATCTCGCGGGCCGCCGCCAGGGCCGCCACCGCCTCGGCCGACAGCTCGATGCGGGCACCGCCGCGCGCCACGGCGAGCACGTCGGACGCCGTGACACCCGACGTCCCCACCACCACAGTGTGCATATCCATATTCAGGAGCGTACGCATTGAATGCGGCGATGTCACTAGTGGAGTACGGGAGAGACCCTTACCGATCCGTGTGGCCTTCGCCTCAACGGCGAAACTACGGCCGGCGCCCGCGGAACCGGCGCCGCTCGGCGGGCGACACGTGCGGCGGCTCGTCGGCCAGCCGTACGACCGGATCCTCCGGCCCGCCCCGGCCCGCCACCACCGGCCGGTCGGCGCCGAGGGCCTTGGCCCGGTACTGGGCGGCGTCGGCGAGCCGGAACAGCCGCCGCGCGTCCCGCACCTCCCCGATCGGATCCTCGGTCGAGGCGACCCCGCACGCCACCCCTTCCCCCAACTCCAACTCCCCCGCCCTCCGGCACAGTTCATCGGCCGCTTTGACCACGTCATCGGCGGCCGGCCCGACGGCCAGCAGACAGAACTCGTCCCCGCCGAGCCGCGCGACCAGCGCGCCCGGCACCATGGCGCCGCACAGCGACAGCACCGAGCCGAAGCGCTCCAGGAGCCGGTCGCCGACGGCGTGACCGAGGGTGTCGTTGACCCGCTTCAGCCCGTTGAGATCGCACACGACGAGGCTGACCACCAGACCCTCCGTGCGGTGCCGCTCCACCGCCTCCTCCAGGCGCACGTCCACGGCCCGCCGGTTGGCGAGCCCGGTGAGGGCGTCGGTGTACGCGAGCCGGCGGGCCTCCTCCAGCCGCTCGGTCTGCGCGAGCCCGGCGGCGACGACGGCGGCCAGCACGGTCGCGAAGTCGGCGTCGGCCGGGTCGAACACGGGGGCCTTGACGGGCCGGGCGACGTACAACTCGCCCCAGGCCCTGCCGTGCAGCACGACCGGGGCGACCACGCAACAACCCCGGCCGCGGCGGCGCAGGGCGGCGACCCGGTGGTGGAAGTAGCCCGGCGTGCCGGCGGCCGTCCCCTCGGCGGTCTCCACCCACGCGTTGGGGCCGCCCCCGCCGGCCCACCGCTCGTGCAGGAACTCGGTGATCTCCGGGAACTGGTGCACCGGGTAGGCCTCGGATTCGGGGAACTCCTCCTCGTCCGGGCGCCGGTCCCCCACGTTCACGAGGACGCGGAGCCGGCCGAGCTCCCGCTCCCACACCGACAACGCGGCGAAGTTGCCGTCCAGCGCCCGGCAGGCGCCGAGTGCGGCGGCCTGCCACGAGTCCCGGGGGGTGTGCGCCGCCGCCATCCCCTGCGCCAGCGCCACCACGGCGGCCAGCCGCTTGTCCTCAGCCATTACTCCAGGTTAGGGAGGATTTGGGGTAATCGGGACATTGATGGGGCGATCGGTGGATGGATCTTGGAGCCCCGCGCGTTTTCGGGACGCCTCACTCACCGGGCCACTCCGGCTTGCGCTTCTCGTTGAAGGCCGCCACCCCCTCCGCCCGGTCCCCGGAGAACGCCACGGTCCGCCACGCCGCGTCCTCGACCTCCAGGCCCGCCCGGAGATCCAGGCCGTGTCCGAGGCGCAGGGCGCGCTTGGCGGCCCGGAGGCCGACCGGCGAGTTGCCGGCGATGCGGGCGGCCAGGTCCAGCGCCTCCTCCCGGTCCCGGCCTTCGTCCACCAGCCGGTCCACGAGCCCGAGTTCGGCCGCCTCCGCGGCCTCGAGCCGCCGGGCCGAGAAGATCAGCTCGGCCGCCCGCGCCGCGCCGACCCGCCGCGGCAGCAGCTGCGTACCGCCGCCCCCGGGGATCACGCCCACGGACACCTCCGGCAGCCCCACCACCGCCGTACGGTCAGCCACGATCAGGTCGCAGGACAGGGCCAGCTCGAAACCGCCGCCCAGCGCGAAGCCGTGCACCGCCGCGATCGTCGGCATCGGCAGCTCCAGCACCCCGGTGTACGCCCCGCGCGTCACCGGCCGCTGCCGCAGCAGGTCCGCGTCGCTGAAGGAGTTCCGCTCCTTCAGGTCCGCGCCGACGCAGAAGGCCCGCTCATGGGACGAGGTCAGGACCACCACGCGCGCGTCCCGGTCACCGGCCAGCGCCGTGCACGCGGCGGTGAGGGAGCGGGCCATCTCCGTCGAGACGGCGTTCATGGCCTTGGGCCGGTCCATGACCAGCTCCGCGACATGTCCGTGCCGCCGCACCAGCACGAACTCCCCGAACCGCTCCTCGCTCATGACATCCTCCGGCTCACGTGTTAACGCGGGTTAACGCACTCTCGGCCCGATCATCGCAGCCGTACCCGATCCCGGGAAAGCCCAGGGGGCTACGCCCGTTCGAGTGACATCCCGGCCGTCCCACCCCACATCGCCCACAGGACCGCATAGCGTGCGTCCGCCACGGCATGCCCGGGGCGCGGCCGGAAGGGGAACCGGGGAGGGGAACCATGGCACCGATACGTGCACAGGCCCGTACGGCACAGAAGGCACCGGGATCGGAGGGGGAGCCGGAAGGCCGCGGCGAGCCGGCCGGTGCGTCCGGCGTACGGCGCGGGCGGCACCGCAAACCGCGCCCGCGCAAGGTCCTGCTCGCCGCCGGCGGTCTCGCCCTCGCGGCGGGCGTGCTCAGCCTGGTCCGGGTCTCGCCGGAGTCGGGCGTCGGCGCCCCGGGCACGGCGGAGGCCGAGCCCCGCGCCGACGCGGGCGGCGGCACCGCGGACCACGCGTCGAACACCGCCGCCACGATCTCCGCCGACCCCACCGCACTGCCCTCGGCGACCTCCGTCATGGGCGGCAGGAGCCCCGCGCCGGCGCCCACGGGCACACGCACCGGTCCGGCCGCGCCCAAGGCATCGGCGAGGGGCACCGCCGTGCCGACCGCGACCGCCGTGCCGACCGCGACCGCCCTCCCGACCGCTCCCGGCACCACCTCCGGCACCACACCGCGGCCCTCGGCGACGACGTCCGCCCCGCGTCCGGCCCCCACGACCGCCCAACCGGCGCCGACCACACCGTCGCCGACCACACCGTCGCCGAGTCCCAGCACAACGGACCCGGGCCCGGGCGAGCTGTGCGTACCGGTCCTGGGCTTGTGCGTGGACGTCCACTGAGGAGACGCGCGCGCCTACGGCTGGCCGTCGCGGCGGGCCAGCAGCCAGGGCTCGACCACGCCGAGCCCACGCACCGGGCGCTGCCACATCGGCTGGAGCGCGAAGCGGTACTTCGGCGGCTCCTCGCCCTCCTTCTCGGCGGCCGCCGCGGCCTCGGCCGCCGCGGCCTCGGAGGCGGGCGCCTCGCCGGTACGGATCAGCTCCTCGGCGAAGGCGCTGTCCACCAGCACGGCGTCCCGGGGGGCTATGGAGGTCAGCCGGGAGGCCAGGTTCACCGTCGTACCGAACACATCACCCATACGAGTGGTGACCGTGCCGAACGCCATGCCGACCCGCAGCTCGGGCATCGTCTCGTCGTTCGCCAGCGTCTCCACCAGCCGCAGCGCGATGTCCGCGGCGAGGCCGGCGTCGTCCGCCGCGTAGAGCACCTCGTCGCCGAGGGTCTTGATGAGCCGGCCGCCCCGCGCGGCCACCAGGTCGGCGGCGGTGGTCTCGAAGGCCTCGACCAGCTCTCCGAGCTCCTCCTCCTCCATCCGGCGGGTCAGCCGGGTGAACCCGACCAGGTCGGCGAAGCCGACGGCGAGCCGCCGGTCGACCATCTCCTCGTCGTCCGCCGACTGCACGACCCGCCCGGCCGAGGCGGCGAGCTGGCGCCGCCACACGTAGACCAGGAACTCCTCCAGTTCGGGCAGGAGCAGCTCGACGATCGGGTACGTCACCTCGGTGCGGGTCATCCCGGGTTCGGGCGGCTCGGTCAGGCCCTCCAGGAAGGAATCCATCTGCCACTCGGCCAACCGGGCGGTGGTCTGCCCGGTGGACCGGGCGACCTGCACCGCCATGGCCTCACTCAACAGCCCCGCCTCGACCAGACCGGCGAGCCGGCGCAGGGCCAGCACATCGGCCTCCGTCAGCGCCTTGGCCTGCCCGATGTCCGCGAACCCCATCGCCCGCCAGAACCGGGACGCCAGCTCCATGGAGACACCGGCGCTACGGGCCGCCTGGAACGGCGTGTAGCGGCGCTCGGCGCCCAGGATGAGCTGTTCGAGGCGCAGGGCCAGCGGGTCCTCGCCGGGGTCGGCGGCGTGGGCGTTCCCCCGCTCCTGGGGAGGGTCCACCCGGCCGTCCGCGTCCGCGCCGGAGCCCGTGTCGTCGACGGTCACGCCTGCTGCCCTTCCGATCTGCCGCGGTCACGTTTCGACCGGCCTCAACTCTACGGCAGGTGTGCGCCAGCTCACTCCGTCGGGTTCGGCCGACGGTCCACTTCCCGGTGCCGGGCGCGCTGACCGGCGTTGCCGCCGGCCACCCCGGGGGCTGCACCCCCGGGCCCCGCATCGGGGCAGGTCCGGGGGTGCCCCCGCAGTCGCCGAGTACCGGTCCACCGTGGTTGGTCGCGCAGTTCCCCGCGCCCCTTCGGGGCGCTGCCGTGCTGTCGGCCTCATGGCCACGGCGCCGCAGGCATCCGCTCACGCGGGCCGCAGATGCACGATGTCCCCCGCCCCCACCGGCTCCTGCACACCCGTCTCCGTCGCGATGACCAGACGCCCGTCCCCGTCGACCGCCACCGCCTCGCCCACGATCGACCGCTCCCCCGGCAGCTCGGCCCGCACGGTGCGTCCGAGCGTCGCGCACCCCCCCGCGTAGGTCTCCTGAAGGCCGCTGACCGCGGGATCGCCTTCGGCCCCCCGCCACCGCCCGTACCAGTCCTCCAGCGCCCGCAGCACCGCCCGCAGCAGCGGTTCCCGGTCCGTGCTCACCGCCCCGGCCAGCGCCAGCGACCCCGCCTGCGGCACCGGCAGCTCCTCCGCCCGCAGCGTGACGTTGACGCCGACGCCGATGACCACACCGTCCGCACCGGCCCGCTCGGCGAGGATGCCCCCCGCCTTGCGCTCCTCGCCCGCCACGGTCACCAGCAGGTCGTTGGGCCACTTCAGGGCCGTGTCCACGCCTGCCGCCCGGGACAGCCCGGTCGCCACGGCGACGCCGGTGAGCAGCGGCAGCCAGCCCCACCGGGCCACCGGCACCTCGGCGGGCCGCAGGAACACGGAGAAGAACAGGCCCGAGCGCACCGGCGCCGTCCACCGGCGGTCCAGGCGCCCCTTGCCCGCGGTCTGCTCCTCCGCCACCAGCACCGCCCCCTCGTCCGCCTTCCCGGCGACGGCCCGGGCGACCAGGTCGGAGTTGGTGGAGCCGGTGCGCTGCACCACGTCCACCGCGCTGTACAGGCTGCCCTCCCGGACCAGCGCGCGCCGCAGAGCCGCGGCGTTCAGGGGCGGACGGTCCAGGTCGGACCAGCGGCTGTCGTCTGATGCATTGTGCGGCGTCATGCAAGTCACCCTAGGTGTGGGAAACGCCGCACTGCCGACCCACAGGCCCAGCACTACTCTACGGATGAGTAACCGTCCCCCTTTTGAGCAGGCAGGGAGCCGCATCCCGATGTCCGAGCCGGAAGAGCGTCAAGAGATCCACACGCCTCAAGGGATCGATATCCACACGACCGCGGGCAAGCTCGCGGATCTCCAGCGCCGCATCCACGAGGCGACGCACGCCGGCTCGGAACGCGCCGTCGAGAAGCAGCACGCCAAGGGCAAGCTGACGGCCCGTGAGCGCATCGAACTCCTTCTCGACGAGGGCTCCTTCGTCGAGCTCGACGAGTTCGCACGGCACCGGTCGACGAACTTCGGCCTGGAGAAGAACCGGCCGTACGGGGACGGCGTGGTCACCGGCTACGGCACCGTGGACGGCCGCCCGGTCGCCGTCTTCTCGCAGGACTTCACCGTCTTCGGCGGCGCCCTCGGCGAGGTCTACGGCCAGAAGATCGTCAAGGTCATGGACTTCGCGCTGAAGACCGGCTGCCCGGTCATCGGCATCAACGACTCCGGCGGCGCCCGCATCCAGGAAGGCGTGGCCTCCCTCGGCGCCTACGGCGAGATCTTCCGCCGCAACACCCACGCCTCCGGTGTGATCCCGCAGATCAGCCTGGTCGTCGGCCCCTGCGCGGGCGGCGCGGTCTACTCCCCGGCCATCACCGACTTCACGGTCATGGTCGACCAGACCTCGCACATGTTCATCACCGGCCCGGACGTCATCAAGACCGTCACCGGCGAGGACGTCGGCTTCGAGGAGCTGGGCGGCGCCCGCACCCACAACACCGCCTCCGGCGTGGCCCACCACATGGCGGGCGACGAGAAGGACGCCATCGAGTACGTCAAGCAGCTGCTGTCGTACCTGCCGTCCAACAACCTCTCCGAGCCCCCGGTCTTCCCCGAGGAGGCGGACCTCGCCGTCAGCGACGAGGACCGCGAGCTGGACACCCTCGTCCCGGACAGCGCGAACCAGCCGTACGACATCCGCACGGTGGTCGAACACGTGCTGGACGACGGGGAGTTCTTCGAGACCCAGGCGCTGTTCGCGCCGAACATGGTCACCGGCTTCGGCCGTGTCGAGGGCTACCCCGTCGGCATCGTCGCCAACCAGCCGATGCAGTTCGCCGGCTGCCTGGACATCGACGCGAGCGAGAAGGCGGCCCGGTTCGTGCGCACCTGCGACGCCTTCAACGTCCCGGTGCTCACCTTCGTGGACGTCCCCGGCTTCCTGCCGGGCGTCGACCAGGAGCACACCGGCATCATCCGGCGCGGCGCCAAGCTGATCTACGCCTACGCCGAGGCCACCGTCCCCCTGATCACGGTCATCACCCGCAAGGCCTTCGGCGGCGCCTACGACGTCATGGGCTCCAAGCACCTGGGCGCCGACCTCAACCTGGCCTGGCCGACCGCCCAGATCGCCGTCATGGGCGCCCAGGGCGCGGTCAACATCCTGCACCGCCGCACCATCGCCGAAGCGGAGGACGTCGACGGCACCCGGGCCCGGCTGATCCAGGAGTACGAGGACACCCTCCTCAACCCCTACATCGCGGCCGAGCGCGGTTACATCGACGCGGTGATCATGCCGTCCGACACCCGCGCCCACATCGTCCGCGGCCTGCGTCAGCTGCGCACGAAGCGGGAATCCCTGCCTCCGAAGAAGCACGGCAACATCCCCCTGTAAAGGAGCCGCTGTGACGATCAGAGTCGTACGGGGCAACCCGACCCCGGAGGAGCTGGCCGCCGCTCTGGCGGTGGTCCGCGCCCGCGCCGCGGCGGCAGCGGCGACGCCGCCCGGCGCGAAGGGCCCGAGGGACGCGTGGTCCGACCCGAGCAGGATCGCCGCCGCCCACCTGCCCAAGCCCGGGCCGGCGTCCTGGACCCGCACCTACTGGCCGGGCTAGGGGCGACACGCGAGGGGCGCGGGGCCGTATCGGCATGCGGCTCCGCCGCGTGGGCGCACAGCGGGGAGACACCGGGCGCCAACCTGAGTAGCAGTACTCAGGCGCCCACCCGCCACCGACCCGCACGCTGGACGAGTGCTGTGGTCAGACCCCGAGAACGAGCCGCCGAAGGAGATGCGCGACGCGCACGACATGCTCCGGCGGCTCGGCTTTCTCATCGCCCTGGCCATGGTCCTGATCATGCTGGTCATCGGCCTGAGGTGAGCCGGACAGGCGCCCGCTGGCTAGTCTGACGGCATGACTGCCAAGCCACGCCGCCGCTTGATCCTCGCCTCCCAGTCCCCCGCCCGCCTGGGCCTGCTCAGGCAGGCCGGCCTCGCACCGGAGGTGATCGTCAGCGGCGTCGACGAGGACGCCATCACCGCCCCCACCCCCGCGGAGCTGGCGCTCGCCCTGGCCGAGGCGAAGGCCTCGGTCGTGGCGGCGAAGCCGGGCGTGCAGGGCGCCCTGGTGATCGGCTGCGACTCGGTGCTGGAGCTGGACGGGCAGGCCCTCGGCAAGCCCGCCGACGCCGAGGAGGCGACCGCCCGCTGGAAGGCGATGCGCGGGCGCGCCGGGACCCTCCAGACGGGGCACTGCATCTGGGACACGGCGGCCAAGCGGTACGTGTCCGGGACCGCCTCCACCGTGGTCCTCTTCGGTGACCCCAGCGACGAGGAGATCGCGGCGTACGTGGCCTCCGGCGAGCCCCTCTACGTCGCCGGGGCCTTCACCCTGGACGGCCGTTCGGCGCCGTTCATCGAGGGCATCGAGGGCGACCACGGCAACGTGATCGGCATCAGCCTGCCCCTGGTGCGCAAGCTGCTGGCCGAACTGGGCGTCAGCATCACGGAGTTGTGGTCACCGGAGGAGTGACTGGGCGGGCACGGAGTCCCGCGGCTCGTCGTCCCCGTCCCGCGGCTCGTCCGTGGCCGGGGCCGGCGAGGCCGCCGGGGCCGTGACCGGACCGGGCTCGCCCTCGGCCTTCGGGTCGCCGCCCTCGTCCGCACCGCCCCCGGCCGCGGCCCGCTGCGGGCCGCCGTCACGGTCGTACGTCATCAGGAGCAGGACGACGAGGCCGAGCACCGCCACCATGAACAGGAACGCCGTCCAGCCGACCAGGCCCCAGACGAAGGCGCCCAGCAGGCCGTGGACGACCGCCACGCTGATCAGCAGGACGCGGCCGAAGCCCGCGGGGGCGCGGTCGCGTATCGCGACCAGGACGGCCACCAGCGCGCACAGCGCGAAGTAGAGGCCGAACACGAGGCCGCCGATCTTCGAGGACGTCGCCATCACGTCCGGGTCGAGGCCGGCCAGGGACATGTCCTGGCGGTCGACGACCACACCGAGGAACCAGTTCAGCGCCCCGATGAAGAACGCCTCCGCCAAAAGGACGATCGCCACGACCCATGCCACCGGTCTGCGCACCACCGGTCCCCACCCACTCTCAAGCCACGCCGCTGTTACCCCAGGTACGTTCGAGTCGTCATGAACGCTACTAACGGGTAAACCGTGGGACAAGGGTTCGCGCGGCAGCAAAGAATCATTGGGCCATTCGTAGGGACTCGACAAAGAAACAGAGTGGGGCGCAGCACGCTCTCACAGAGACCTTGACCACATGACGGGGCTAGGGTTTCCCGGAGGAGCCCTGCGTACCGAGGTGCGACAAGGCTTTTCGCGGGTCGAGCGCGCCTCGCATCACGCTCCGTGTGGGCAAGCTCACCATTGGGGACGGGTCGAAGTGCCGTGTCGGCAGTCCCTAAACTCGGCTTGTTTCAAGGAGGGAGCCTCAATCGTGCGCAAGGTGCTCATCGCCAACCGTGGCGAAATCGCTGTCCGCGTGGCCCGGGCCTGTCGGGACGCCGGGATCGCGAGCGTGGCCGTCTACGCCGACCCGGACCGGGACGCTCTGCATGTCCGCGCCGCGGATGAGGCGTTCGCCCTGGGCGGTGACACCCCGGCCACCAGCTACCTGGACATCGAGAAGGTGCTGAACGCGGCGCGCGAGTCC
>NZ_JBITGJ010000006.1:110221-260776 GCF_044456925.1 Streptomyces sp. NPDC050743 | reverse complement strand
GCGCGGACGGGAGGTTTCGGAGTTGCTGCCGCGCTTCATGTTCTCCACGTCCACCGAGGAGAACCGGCGCTCACGACCGACCCACGTGAACGGGATCTTGCCGTCCAACGCCCACTGCCGAAGCGTCATCGGGTGTATCCCGAGACGCTTCGCAGCCTTGGACATACGCAGCAACTCCACCCACGCAACTGTACATACACAACACTAGGGGTTACCAATGAAGTTGGTGAGCCTGGGCGCTTGATCGGACGAGGGCCTCCCCGGCGCTGCGGATCGCCAGATCCGCACGGCGCCGACGGGAGGCCCTGGTGTTTGACGACCATCTCCCCAGGGACGAAAACCAGCCATTTCTGTGCGGCCGACAGGCGCCACGGCCGCCGCGCTCCCCTCTATGCACGCAGGGAACTCACAGAAAGCACACAGAAAATCCATGGATGTGCGGGCCCTGTGACGCATCCGCGGGACGGCCGGCGGCTGAAAGTTTCAGGCCAGTGGGCCCTGCCCGCCGACGAAGCGTCTGTACCAGCGCGTTCACGCGTGCATGCGGAGCCCTTGCGATGCATGCACGCCGAAGCTGGAGACCGGCCTCAAAAAGGGGACCCCGGTCTCTTGGTCCGTGCCCGACGGACCCGGTTCCTCGAACCTGAAAAGAGAAACGCTATGTCCGAGTACGGCTTCACCCGCGCGTCCGATGAAGTTCTGTCGGTCCGGAACGAGCTGGCCGCCCCCATGAACCCGGATCACGTCCTGGTCTACGGGACGGTGTCCGACCTGCCGTCCGCGCTGCGGCCCACCTTCGTTCCACCGGCACCCTAGCCGCGAGGAGACCGGCTAGAATCTCGGCGCGTTACGGGACCGCGGCACCCGTGTGGTGCGGCGGTCCTTCGCGTTCCAGCAGGCCTTGTGCCAGTGGCGGCGGTCGTCCACGCCCGCGTGCTCCGGCCAGGCCACCACGTGCGGGACGCCGGAGGGGATCAACTGGTCGCAGCCCGGGCAGCGGTAGGTCTTGCCCTCGGCGCTCGACCCGGCGACATGGCGCACGCTCCAGTCCTCGCCCTGCCAGTTCTCGGTCGACTGCCAGCCGCCGTACCGGCCGGCGCGGTCGTCCTCGGCGCTGCGGCCCGACGATCCGGCTGCCTTCGGTCGGTTGCGACGCGGGGACACGGGACACCTCTCGGGGCTATACAGGAAGCACGGCTGCATCCAGCCTACGCGCCGCCATGTGGGGTACGGGTACGGAACCAACCCGTACAAGTCACCCTCCAGGGCGACCCATTCTGCAGACAATCCGCAAATCTCTCCGTGAGGCCGTGTCCTGCGCACGTGTCAGACGGTTATGCCCTGTGGGGGAGCTCCGGGTCGGAGCCAAGGAAGCAGGAAATGAGATGTACGTAGGAAGTTTTGTGCTGGGCGCCCAGTTCCCGGGCCAGGGCCCCGGGGAAGCCCTGCACCGGGCCGTCCGCTCGGCGGAGGTCGCCGAGGAGGCCGGGCTGGACGCCGTGTGGCTGGCCGAGCACCACTTCGTGCCGTACGGCACATGCCCGTCCGCCGTCACCCTCGCCGCCCTGCTGCTCGGCCGCACCCACCGCATCCGGGTCGGTACGGCGGTCAGCGTACTGCCCACCGCCCACCCGGTCGCCCTCGGCGAGCAGGCGGCGCTGCTGCACCTGACGAGCGGCGGACGGTTCACGCTCGGCGTGGGCCGCGGCGGGCCCTGGGTGGACCTGGAGGTCTTCGGCGCGGGCCTGGCGGCGTACGAACGCGGATTCCCCGAGTCACTCGATCTGCTGCTGCGCTGGCTGCGCGAGCCACGGGTGTCGGCGTCCGGCGAAAGGTTCAGCTTCCGCGAGGTGCCGGTCGTACCCCGCCCCTCGGAGGCGCTGACCGAGGCCCCGGGCCCCGAGGTCGTCGTCGCGTGCACCTCGCCGTCGAGCGTACGGCTCGCCGCCGAGCGCGGGCTGCCGATGCTGCTCGGCATGCACGTCGGGGACGAGGAAAAGGCCGAGATGGTGGCCCTGTGGCGCAGCTGCGCCCGCGCCGCGGGCCGGCCGGCCGAGGAGATCGCGGGCGCCGCGCACGTCTCGGCCGGGGTGTGCCAGCTCGCCGACCGGCGCACGGACGCGGCGGAGACGCTGATGAAGGCGATGCCGGGCTGGCTGAAGCAGGGCCTGGAGGCGCATGTGACGGTCGACGGCCGGGCGCGCTCGATGCGCGACCCGTACGCCTACACGGAACTGCTCTGCGGACTGCACCCGGTCGGCACCCCGCGACTGGCCGCCGACCGGCTCGCGGCCACCTCGGAGCGCACCGGCATCACCCGCTTCGCGCTCCTCGTGGAGGGCTCGGGCGATCTCGCCGCGACGGAGGAGAACCTGCGGCGGCTGGGCGCCGAGGTGCTGCCCCAGCTGCGCTGAGCCGCCCGGCACCTCCCCGGCCGCCTTGGGGGCTTGCCGCCCCAGCACTGAATGCACCTCCCCCGGGTGGAGCGGCAAGCATGCGGCTGACAGCGTCCGCCGTACCGGGACTGCCCGTCAGCAGTCCCGAAGCTCCGGCGACTGGTTCAGCAACTGGCTGCGTACCGAGGTGAAGCGGGCCAGGGTCTCGTCCACCGAGGCGTCCAGCGGGAACACCGCCACCCGGTGGCAGTTCTGGAAGGCCAGCCGCACACCGAAGTGCCGCTGCAGGGCGCCGCGGATGGCGTCACTCGCGAGCGCACGCAGCAGCTGACCGCGTGCCTGCTCGTCCGGCGGGGGCGTCTGGTTGTCGGCGAACGGTCCGCCGTCGACCTTCAGCTGGGCCACCAGGGAGCTGATCATCTCCCATGCGTAGGGCAGGGAGGTCCGGACGCAGTCGACGAATGCTGCTTCGTCGACCTCGCCTCGCTCGGCCTGTTCGAGTAGGGCCGGTGAGACGTCGAGCGACATGGGTTCTCCTCTCGCACCCCCACGGAGCAGGGGTTGCCGGACGGGTAAGGGAGTTCGCGATATCGAACACTCTCAGTACATAGGCGGCGACCTCCCGTTTACTACGGTAGGCAACCGTCGGTGACCACACCAGCAGAATGCGTATATGGAACGGTCCCGTTACGGGCACAATCGGCCAGGGATGAACAAGAGTTTCCAGGGACAATTGGGACGATCGATCGGGAGCAGGACGGGCGAATCGCGCGCACCTCGGGGCGTCGAGTAGCGTTGCCGACCATGCGTCTCGTCATTGCCCGATGCTCGGTCGACTACGCCGGCCGGCTCACCGCCCACCTGCCCTCGGCGCCCCGCCTGATCCTGGTCAAGGCGGACGGCAGCGTCTCCATCCACGCCGACGACCGGGCCTACAAGCCCCTCAACTGGATGTCGCCGCCCTGCACGCTGAAGGAGGGCACGGGCGAGGACGAGGGCGTGTGGACCGTCGTCAACAAAGCGGGCGAGAAACTGATCATCACGATGGAGGAGATCCTCCACGACTCCTCGCACGAACTCGGCGTGGACCCCGGCCTGATCAAGGACGGCGTGGAAGCGCACCTGCAGGAGCTGCTCGCCGACCGCATCGAGACGCTCGGCGAGGGATACACCCTCATCCGCCGCGAGTACATGACGGCCATCGGCCCGGTGGACATCCTGTGCCGGGACGCGGACGGCCAGACGGTCGCCGTGGAGATCAAGCGCCGGGGCGAGATCGACGGCGTCGAGCAACTCACCCGCTACCTGGACCTGTTGAACCGCGACCCGCATCTGGCCCCGGTCCGCGGCGTCTTCGCCGCGCAGGAGATCAAGCCCCAGGCCCGCGTCCTCGCCACCGACCGCGGCATCAACTGCCAGATCCTCGACTACGACGCCCTGCGCGGCCTCGAGGACGACAAGCTGCGCTTGTTCTGAGCCTCAGCCTTTGGTCTTTTGCGCCGCGACGGCGCTCGACCATGACGAGTCGAGCGCTGTCGCGGCGGGCGGAGACCAGCCGCGCTCAGATCACCGAGCCGTACGACTCCGACGCGGCCCCCGAGCCCGTCGCACTCCCCGAACTCTGCGGTGCCGTCGGGCCGCTCGCCGTGTCCGTCGTGGACGGGCTCGTGGTCGTCGGACTGGTCGACGGCGAGGTGGACGGGCTGGACGTCGGCGAGGTCGAAGGCGGCGTGCTGGGGGTCTTCGTCGGCGTCGGTGTACCCGGCTTGGTCGTCCTGGGCCTGGACGGGGTCGGCGTCGTGCCTCCGCCGCCTGTGCCCTTGGTGTGGCTCGGGCCGGCCGAAGGCGTCGTGGCCGACGGCGTCGGGTCGTCCGTCGTGCCGTCGGGGCCCGGGTTCGTCGGGCTGCTGGTGGGCCGGTGGGATCCGGTGCCCGCGGACGGGGTCTGGTTCGGGTCGGCACCCAGGGTGCCGTCGTCCGTGTCCTGGCTCGCCGACGGATTGACGTCGACGTTGCCGGCCGGGTTCTTGTCGGCGTTCTCGTTGGACGTCATGCCCAGCGTGACGACCGTACCCAGCACGGCGGCGAGCAGCGCCCCGGAGCCGACCGCGACGAGGTTGCGGCGGGCCAGCCGCCGGAAGCCTCCGCCCCGCTCCGCGGCGGCCGGGAGCCGGGTCGTGACCAGCGGGTCGCCGAGGGGCACGTACGGCGGCGGGGCCGACTCCTCGTGCCGTACCTCCGGCAGCTCCTCCCCCGCCGTCGCGGCGATCCCGGGTACGTCGCCCGAGCGGTCGGCGACCAGCGCGAGCGCCCGGCGCCCGGCGGTCGTGCCCCGCTTGTCGGCGAGCGCCCCGCGCAGCCCGATGGACGCCTCCAACTCGGCGCGGGCCCGGTCGAGCTGGCCTCCGCACAGCGCGAGGACACCCAACTCGTGGTGGAAATAGGCTTGTTCGGATACCTCACCGGCCAGCCGGGAGGCCTCGGCGCCGGAGCGCAGGGCCCGTTCCCAGGCGCTCCAGTGCAGCCCGGCGGCGAACGCGGGCGCGGCCGTACGGGCGAGCCGTACCGCGCAGCTCTCCTCCCCCTCGGCGGACGGCGCCGTGTGCGGCACGATCACGGCGAGCGCGGCCAGCACCGCGTCCGCCTCCGCGCACACCCGCTCGGGGGTGACCGAGGGATGCCCGGCCCACCAGGCGTAGTGCTCGGCGGCGGCCAGCGCCTGGGTCCGGGCGTCGTCGGCGTATCCGGCGGCCTCCAGCTGGGTCAGCACACCGGCCGCGAGCCGGTAGCGGGCACCGACCGGCGAGACCAGTCCGCAGCCCGCCAGTTCGCCGAGGGCGGCGTCGGCGTGGGTGTCGCCGATCAGCGCCGGCAGATGCGCCTGGTGCGGCACCTCACCGCCGAGGCCGACGGCGAAGCGCAGGGTGGCGCGCGCGGAGGCACTGAGCCGGGAGGCGAGCAGCGGGGCGGGCGCGGCGGCCTCGCCGAGGGAGGGCAGCGGGACCTCGTCCGCCGTTTCCAGGGGCAGCTCGGCGGGCTGGCGTGCGTCCTCGAAGACGCCGTACTCGTCCACGGCCCCGGCGCCGGCCCGCAGCTCGTCGCGCTGCCGGAGCAGGGCGCCGGCCTGGACGAAGCGCAGGGGCAGGCCCTCGGACTCGAACCACAGGTCGCCGGCCCAGTTGGACTCCTCCTCGGTGAGGACCCGGCCGGCGGTCCGCTCCAGGATCTCCTCACCGGCCGCGCGGTCGAGGCCGCTGAGGAAGACCTCCTCGACCTCCGACCCCTCGGCGGGCGCGGGCACGTCGGGGGTGGCGCCGATCAGGAACGCGCACTCGGGGGTGGCGTCGAGGAGCTCGTCGAGGGCCGCGCCGCCGAACTCGATGTCGTCCAGGACGACGACCGCGCCGATCTCGCGGACCAGTGCGCGCAGTTCGTCCGGATCGAGGCGGTGGCGCGGGGCGTCGTAGACGGCGTGGAAGAGGTCGTGCAGGAGGTCGGTGGCGGTGCGGTGGAAGCCGGTGAGACGGACCACGCCGTCGGGGGCGAGGTCCAGGCAGTCCTCTGCGACCAGGTCCAGCAGGGCGGTTCGGCCGGAGCCGCCGGGCCCGGTGAGCCGTACCGAACGGCCGCGGGCCAGCAGCCGGACCAGGCGCTCGCGTTCGTCCTGGCGTTCCAGCAGGGGAAGCGCCGGCTGGGCGGGGCCGGGCGGCACCGGCGGCCGGGCGGCGCGCTCGGTCTCGGCGCGCTCGTCGGCGGTGCGCTTGCGGGGGCGCTCGGGCTGCCGGTGCGGTGGGCAGGGCTCTATCTCGCTGCCGTCGACCGGGTTCACGGTCAGCAGCAGGTCGCCGGCCACGACATGCGCCGTGCGGGCCAGCGCGGGCGTGCTCTGGCCGAAGTCGGAGGTCAGGGATTCCCGGGGCGGGCGGCGGCCGGCCGCCTGGCCGTGCTCCTCGGGTCCCCGGTGGATCGGGTCCATGGGTTCCATGGGTTCAAACCCCCAAAAGCGTCGTGTGCCCGTGATTGCGGCCCCTCCCGGCCTTGGTCGCACACCGCGCTGTCGCTTCTGGTCCGGGCCCGCTCGGTCGAGGGTTGCGAGGCGGCGGGCGACCGAACCCTAAACCTTCGCTCAGTATCTCCGACAGGGCGGGGTGCCGTGCGGTCCGAGACGTCACAGTCCGGTGAGGATTGCCCCCGTCGTGCGCTTCGGCGGCTGTGCCCGGGTCCCGCCGGCCGCAGCGGTCTCCGTCCGGCTCACACCCGTGCGCACCTCACGGTCGTACGCACCCCATGCCCGTACGCACCTCACCCCCATACGCACCTCAGACGCGGGGCAGCGACTCGACCCCGATGCCGCCCTCGATGGCGAGGATGCGGTGCAGCCGGGTGGCCACCAGCAGGCGCTGCATCTGCGGTGGGACACCGCGCAGCACCAGACGGCGACCGCAGCGGCCGGCCCGCCGGTGGGCACCCATGATCACCCCGAGTCCGGTGGCGTCCCAGGAGTCCAGTTCGGACAGGTCGAGCACCAGGTCGCCGACTCCGCCGTCGACGGCCGAGTGCAGGGCCGTACGGGCGTCCGCCGCGCTGCGGACGTCGAGGCGCCCCCCGACGACCAGCTCGGCGTGGTCGCCCCTGATGTACATATGCGCTCCCCGTTGAGTGCGGTTGGCGTACTCCGTGACGTTGCAACGTCTGACTGTGTGAGTGGTGGTGCGGTTGCTGTTTGTAAGCGAACCGATACCGAATTCACCCCTGGGAGTGATACTCCCGGGGGTGATGTCCGGCGGATGTCCGTACGGAAGGTGCTCAGTACTTGTAGAAGCCCTGCCCGCTCTTGCGGCCGATGTCACCGGCGTCCACCATCCGGCGCATCAGCTCCGGCGGGGCGAACTTCTCGTCCTGGGACTCGGTGTAGATGTTGCTGGTGGCGTGCAGCAGGATGTCCACGCCGGTGAGGTCGGCGGTGGCGAGCGGGCCCATGGCGTGCCCGAAGCCCAGCTTGCAGGCGAGGTC
Organism: Streptomyces sp. NPDC050743; assembly: GCF_044456925.1. NCBI lineage: Bacteria > Bacillati > Actinomycetota > Actinomycetes > Kitasatosporales > Streptomycetaceae > Streptomyces > Streptomyces sp. NPDC050743. The sequence continues at coordinate 253,367 of NZ_JBITGJ010000006.1, read as the reverse complement.
GATGTCCTCGGCGGTGGCGACGCCCGACTCGTACAGCTTGGTCGCCTCCACCACGAGGGCGGAGATGAGCCGGGTGGTCACGAAGCCGGCGACGTCCCGGTTGACGACGATGCAGGTCTTGCCGACGGACTCGGCGAACTCCCGCGCGGTGGCGAGGGTTTCGTCGCTGGTCTTGTAGCCGCGGACCAGCTCGACGAGCTGCATCATCGGCACCGGCGAGAAGAAGTGGACGCCGACGACCCGCTCGGGGTGCTCGGTGGCCGCCGCGATCTTGGTGATCGGGATGGCGGAGGTGTTGGAGGCGAGCACGGTGTCCTCGCGCACGAGCTTGTCGAGCGCGCGGAAGATCTCGTGCTTGACCTCCAGCTTCTCGAAGACGGCCTCGACGACGACGTCGGCGTCGGCGGCGGCGTCCAGGTCGGTGGTCGGGGTGATGCGGGCCAGGGCGGCTTCGGCGTCGCCCGCCTCCAGCTTGCCCTTGCTCACGAACTTGTCGTACGAGGCCTTGATGCCGTCGGTGCCACGCTTCAGTGCCTCGTCGGTGACGTCCCGCAGGACGACGTCCCAGCCCGCCTGCGCGGCGACCTGAGCGATCCCGGACCCCATGAGACCGGCCCCGATGACGGCGAGCTTCCGTGCCACTCCGACTCCCTTGAACGCGCTCCAAGTCTGCTTCTCCGGCGGACCCTAGCGCTCCGGCGGCGCTGTGTGAGCGGTTAGTAACGCGTGTCACGGTCTCAGAGCGTGAGACACCCGTCACGTCCCGGCCGGCGAAATCGGCGATCCTCCCACCGGCTCGCCCGGGGGGATTGCGGGCGCTGCGGCCGACGCGCCAATCCCTTGCGGATCGGCGCTGGTTGGCGCTTCGGAAGGCGCGCTCAGGCCGCCGTCCGCACGGCGTAGTCCAGGACCCGTTCGCCCAACAGGTCCTCGATGTCGTCGAGGAGGGCGAGCACCTCTCGGGACACTTCGCGCGGTTCGCGGCCCTTGACCATTTCGCGGCCGATGACCGCGATGACCGTGCTGTGGATCCAGCCGATCTGACCAGCCATCAGATGGGGCAGTTCGTCGTCGTCCGCGGCGCCGGCCTCCTCGCGCAGGGCCTGCTCCGGGTTGGCCTGGACCTCCTGGCCGATGGCCCAGAGGCGGGAGCGCAGGGCGGGGGCCTCCTCGATGACCTTCATGAAGGCGGCGTAGCCGGGGAGCAGGCCGACCCGGGGGGAGACGGCCTCGACCTCCTCGCGCAGTTCGCGCAGGACCGCGGCGGCCTCCGACTCGCCCCCGGGACGGCCGCGGACCCAGCGGGCCAGGCGGTCGATCATGCCGGCGGAGCGGTCGAAGAAGAGGTCTTCCTTGGCGGAGAAGTAGTTGTAGACACGGTCATCGCCGACAAGGGGCAGGGGGTGGTGGAGCGGATGCGCGTGACCCCGGTCAGCCGCCTCGCCCTCCTCCTCGGCCGGGTGCTGCGCGACGCCACGGTCTTCGTCTTCCAGGCGGTGCTGCTGGTGCTGGCCGCGCTGGTGACGGGCCTGCGCACGCCGCTCGCCGGCGTGCTCGTCGGCTTCGCCTTCGTCGCCCTGCTCACGCTCTGGCTGGCCTCGCTGTCGTACGCGCTCGGCATGAAGGTCCGCACCCCGCAGGAGTTCGGCCCGCTGATCAACATGGTGTCGATGCCGTCGATGCTGCTGTCCGGCCTGATGCTCCCGATGACCCTCGCACCCGCCTGGCTGAACGTGCTGTCGCACTTCATCCCGTTCCGCTACCTGGTGGACGCGGTGCGCGACGGTACGTCGGGCACTACGCGACCGCGCACATGCTCTACGGCGTCCTCGTCGCCGTCGGTTTCACGGCGCTGGCGGTGACGGTGGGCACACGAGTGTTCCGGACGGCCGGGGCGTAACTACGCTGGCCACATGGTCAATCTGACGCGCATCTACACCAGGACCGGCGACAAGGGCACCACCGCCCTCGGTGACATGAGCCGGGTCGCCAAGACCGACCTCCGGATCTCGGCCTACGCCGACGCCAACGAGGCCAACGCGGTGATCGGCACCGCGATCGCGCTGGGCGGCCTGGACGCGGAGGTCGTCAAGGTCCTCACGCGCGTCCAGAACGACCTGTTCGACGTGGGTGCCGACCTGTCGACGCCGGTGGTGGAGAACCCCGGGTTCCCGCCGCTGAGGGTGGAGCAGTTCTACATCGACAAGCTGGAGGCGGACTGCGACCGCTTCAACGAGCAGCTGGAGAAGCTCCGCTCCTTCATCCTGCCCGGCGGCACCCCGGGCGCTGCCCTCCTCCACCAGGCCTGCACGGTCGTACGCCGCGCCGAGCGCTCGACCTGGGCGGCCCTGGAGGTGCACGGCGACACGATGAACCCGCTCACGGCGACCTACCTCAACCGGCTGTCCGACCTGCTGTTCATTCTGGCGCGGGTGGCGAACAAGGACGTCGGGGACGTGCTGTGGGTCCCCGGCGGGGAGCGCTGAGAGCGGCTACCCGCGCGGGGACCCGTGACGCGTCAGCGGTCCGTGTCGCTCGCCGCGTCCCGGTCGGCCGCGGCGGCCGCGGACTCCGCCGCGTTCACCTTCTTCTGCATCTCGGCGTATCCGGAGGGCGTGCCGGACACCGCCGGGCTGTTCGGGGACGCCCCGTCGTGGTGGGCGCAGCCCGCGGTGAGCGCCACCATCAGCGCCACCGCCGACAGGGCCACCGCCGGTGGCATGGCCCGCCGTGCCCGCATCAGCTCGCCGCCTTCCCGCCGTTGTTGTCCCGGCACCAGGTCCGTACGTCGTTCAGGTCCTTCTGGCGCTGCTGGAGGTTGCTCACCAGCGACTTGCGGAAGTCCAGCCGGTCCTGGAGGAAGGTGGCGATCTGGGTGTGGCCGGCCTTCTTCGCGTTGTCCACGCGCTGCTGCAGCCGGGCCACCGAGCCACGGGTGCCGGCCCCCGCGTCCAGCCGCTTCAGGGCCCGCTGGATCCGGCGGTCGATCTTGGGCACCCGCTTGCACAGGGCGTGGGCCCCGTCTCCGGTGGGGGCCGGTGCGGGGCTGCCGCTGTCGGCCGAGGCCACTTGGGCGGTGCCCGCCAGGACAACCGCCACGGCGCACCCGGCGAGCAGGGTGCGCGTACGTCGACGTGCATTCATCGGTGTCTCCGTTCCCTTCCCGGACGAGCGGGTCGTCCGTCCGACGCAACGCAGGCTAGGAAGGGTCTTTGGGGAAACTCTGTGACCGGTTTGCCCCGGCTGTGCCGATCAGCCAGTCCCGCCGGCCGGGCAGGATCGCGCCGCCCGACGGCAGCCGTACCTCGAAGCGCGCACCGGTCCCGTTCGGCCCGTCCGTGACGGTGACGCTCCCCCGGTGCAGGGCCGCCTGCTGGGCGACGAGGGTGAGGCCGAGCCCGGAGCCGGCGCTGTCCGGGCCCCGCCGGAACCGTTCGAAGATCCGGGCGCGGGCATCGGGCGGTACCCCGGGGCCTTGGTCGTCGACCGTGACCAGGACCTGGCCGGCGGTGCCGGTCACGCCGACCCGCACCCGGGCCCGGCCCTGTGCGTCGCGGCCGTGGGCGAGGGCGTTGCCGAGCAGGTTGTCCAGCAGCAGGCGCAGGCCGGGCTCCCAGCCGTGCACGGTGACCCCGGGTCCCGCGTCGAGGGCGATGTCGGCGTCCGGGGCGCGCCGCCGGGCCTCGGCGACGGCGGCGTCGGCGAGGTCGGGCAGGTCGACGGGCCGGAACGCCTCCGCCTCCACCAGGTCCGCGCGGCCCAGGTCGCGCAGCATCACCAGCAGACCGAGCAGGCGGGCGTGTTCGCGGTGCAGGTCGGCGAGGACCTCGGCGCGCTCCGGTGCCGGCAGGTCGGGGTGGCCGGTGAGGATGTCGAGGTTGGTGCCCATGCTCATCAGCGGGGTGCGCAGTTCGTGTGCGGCCGCGGAGGAGAAGGAGCGGGCGGTGTCCAGGGCCTGGCCGGTGCGGGCGGCCTGTTCGTCGTAGCGGGCGAGGACGGTCCTGAGGGTCGCGGCCAGCTCGTCGACCTCGCGCACCCCGGTGCGTTCCTCGGGCAGCCGGGTCGTGCTGGTGCGCGGGTCGAGGCCGGCGGCGCGGCGGGTGAGGCGGGTGAGGGGCGCGCTCGCTCCGGCGGCCAGGCCCCAGGCGAGCAGCCCGGACAGGGGTGCGGCGAGCACCGCGGTGAGGAGCACCCGGTTGCGCACGAGCCGGACCTGGGCGCGGTCGGCGGTGTCGGGCGAGAAGAGCCACAGCGTGCCGGAGGCCGCCGCGGTCCGTACCGGCCGGGCCAGGGCCCGCCAGCCGCGCCCGCCGTCGCGCAGGGTGGCGAAGCCGGAGGTGCGGTCGGGCAGGGTCACGGCGGGGCCGGGCTGGGGGCCGCCGCCGAAGTCCGTGTCCGCTCCGACGAGCCGTACGCCGACGTCGAGGGCCGCGCTGTACAGCCGGCGCTCCCGGGTGTCGGCGGCCTTGGGCCGGCCGTTCGCCGAGGCCCGCAGCAGCGCCCGGGCCTCCGGGGCCAGGGCCACCGCGCGTTGCCGGAGGTGCTGGTCCTCGGTCCGCTTCAGGTCCCGTGCGACCAGGTGCAGCAGCAGCCAGCCGGCGGCGAGCACGAGCAGCGGGACGGTGCAGCCGACGGCGAGGGCGATACGGGTGGAGAGTCTCACGGTGTGTCCCGCGGTTCCCTGAGCACGAAGCCGACGCCCCGCACCGTGTGGATCAGCCTGCCGGCGCCGTCCGCCTCCAGTTTGCGCCGCAGATAGCTGACGAAGGTGTCGACGGTGTCGGTGCGCACGTCGAAGTCGTAGCCCCACACCCGTTCCAGGAGCTGGTCGCGGGTGAGGACCAGTCCGGCGTTGCGGGCGAGCACCTCCAGCAGCTCGAACTCGCGCCGGGTGAGGTCCAGGGGCCTGCCGTCGCGCCCGGCGGTCCGGGCGGCCGGGTCGATCACCAGGCCCGCGACCCGCAGCGGCGCCGGGCCGGCCGGCGGGCGGCGGCGCAGCAGGGCGCGCAGCCGCAGCACCAGTTCCTGCAGGGCGAACGGCTTGACCAGGTAGTCGTCGCCCCCGGCCTGGAGCCCGGCGATCCGGTCGGCGGTCTCGTCCAGCGCGGAGAGCATCAGCACGGGCAGGTCCCGGCCCTCGTCGCGCAGCCGGGTGCACACCTCGATGCCGCTCATGCCGGGCATCGACACGTCGAGCACCAGCACATCGGGCGGCGCGTCCCGGACCGCCGCGAGCGCCTCGGGGCCGTCGGCGGCGGTCCGCACCGCGAAGCCGCTCAGCCTGAGTCCGCGCTCCAGCGAGCGCCGGATCGCCGCGTCGTCGTCGACGACCAGCACCGCACCGGAGCCCGCCGTGTCCGTCATGCGCCCCCTCCTCGTCGCCGGTCAGCGTACGACCCCGCGCCGAGCGGGCGGCAGGGTGGGCGGGGCTGCTTCGGCCGGGTCAGGGGCGGCGCTGGACCTCGTGCCGCGGGCGCTGCCCGGCCGGCTCCCGTTTCGGGAACACCGTGTAGCCGACGGCGAGGACCAGGTTGACGGCGAGGACCATGAGCAGCCGCAGCTGCCAGGCCCGCAGCGGATCGGTGTCGCGGCCGTCGCCGACGTACCAGGCGGCGGCCTGGAGCAGCGCGAGGCCGACCGCGCAGGCGAGGATCCAGCGGCCCGCGACCCTCCACTCGTGGACGGCGCGGGCCCTGCCGTACTTCGGGGGCCTGACCGGGCGCGGGCCGCCCGCGAAGCGGTGGGCCACCCAGGCGTCGGCCCACGTGATGGTGGAGTGGCCGAGTCCGACCGTGAAGCCGATGTAGACGGCGGCCAGTCCGTGCCGCCAGTCCGGTTCGGCGCCGTTCTTCAGGTCGATCGCGGTCACGACGAACAGCACCAGTTCCAGCAGGGGCTCGCACAGCAGCAACACCACGCTCGCGCGGCGCCGTTTCAGCAGGTAGCGCACGGCCAGTCCGGCGGCCAGCAGCACCCAGAACGCCACCTCGCAGGCGATGATCAACCCGACGATCACGATTCGCTCCCCTCGCTCACCTCCAAGGCTCCCGGCGCCCGGGGCGCGGATCGTCGTCGGTGAGGGCGAATCCCGGGGTAAGCGAAAGGTGCAGTCGAGGACCGTGCCCAGGGAGCAAGCGGGGCGGCCGTGGGCCCTGTTGGATGGGGGCATGACCCTCGCGTTCCCCCGCCCCCACCGCGACGACGTGCGGATCGCCGTGGGCGGGCTGCTCGGCGGGGTGCTGCTGTGGCTGTTCGGGATCCATCCGCGGGTGCCCGCGGACCCGCTCGTGCAGTGGGCGGCGCCCTGGGCGCCGTTGGTGCCGCTGGCGGTGACGGCCTCGTGCGAGCCGCTGCGCCGCACCCGGCCGCGCATCGGTCTGCTGGTCGGCACGCTCGCGCTGACCCTGGACACGGTGACGCTGGGCAGCGTCGTCACGATCGTGCTGTACACCGACCTGGTGTACGCGGCCGTCCTGTACGGCACCCCGTCCTCCGCCCGCCGCATCCCCTGGATCACCGGGCTGCTGACCGTGCTCGGCGGGGTCGTACCGGCCGCCCTGTGGCGCGATCCGCAGGCGCTGCTGATCGGTGTGGGGATCGGCGTGGTGGCGTTCGCGCCGGCCGCGACAGGCTGGGTGGTGCGCAATCACCGGGACGCCGCCGAGGCCGCCCGGCTGCGCGCCGAACAGACCGCGCTGCTCGCCGAGATGGACCGGGCCCAGGCGGTCACGGCCGAACGGGCCAGAATGGCACGGGAGTTGCATGACATGGTGGCCAACCATCTGTCCGCGATCGCCATCCACTCCACGGCCGCGCTGTCGCTGGACGATCCGCGGACCTCCCGGGACGCCCTGAGCGTGATCCGGGAGAACAGCGTGGCCGGGCTCGCCGAGATGCGGCGGCTGATCGGCATCCTGCGGGAGAGCAGCGGCGATCTGGAGCCGGCCGCCACCCCGACGCTCGACGGCCTCGCCACCCTCGTCGAGGGCGCCCGCGTCAATGGCCTGGACGTCCGCCTGGCGGCCCGGCACGGCCGGGTACCCGCGCCGGTGGAGCTGGCCGCGTACAGGATCGTGCAGGAGTCCCTGGCCAACGCGCTCAAGCACGCGGCGCCGGGACCGGTCCGGGTCGCCCTGCGGCAGGCCGACGGCACCCTGCACATCGAGGTCACCAGCTCCTACCGGCCCGGCGACCCCCCGCGCGCCCCCGGCTCGGGCTCCGGGCTCACCGGGATGCGGGAGCGGGCGACGCTGCTCGGCGGCGGCTTCGCTGCCGGGCCCGAGGCCGGCCGGTGGGCCGTACGCGCCGCCCTTCCGCTCACCGGGACAGAGACCGAAACCGCAGCCAGAGGAGACTCCCCGTGATCCGTGTCCTGGTCGCCGAGGACCAGTCCGCCGTACGCGCCGGGCTCGTCCTGATCCTGCGCAGCGCGCCGGACATCGAGGTGGCCGGGGAGGCGGCGGACGGCGAGCGGGCGGTGGAGCTGGCCCGGGAACTGCGGCCGGACCTGGTCCTGATGGACGTGCAGATGCCGCGCCTGGACGGGGTGTCGGCGACCCGGCGGATCGTCGCGGAGGGGCTCGCGGACGTCCTCGTGCTGACGACCTTCGATCTCGACGAGTACGTGTTCGGGGCGTTGCGGGCGGGCGCGGCCGGGTTTCTGCTGAAGAGCACCGAGGCCCGGGATCTGCTGAAGGCGGTGCGCACGGTGGCGCGCGGGGAGGGGATCGTCGCGCCGGCCGTGACCCGGCGGCTGATCGCCGAGTTCGCGGCCGGTCCGGTGCGGGAGAGGACGGACGGTCCGGCCGCGCTGGAGGGCCTGACCCGGCGCGAACGGGAGGTGCTGTCCTGTGTCGGCCAGGGCCTGTCGAACGCCGAGATCGCCGAGCGGCTGCGGATGGCGGAAGGCACGGTGAAGACGCACGTCAGCCGGCTGCTGGCCAAGCTGGGGCTGCGCAGCCGGGTGCAAGCGGCCTTGCTGGCGCAGGAGTTGGGTGTCTAGCGGGCACGGAGGAAATTGGTCCAGACCTATTGACCCGTGGTCCAGACCTTCCTACTCTCGCAGCACCGTGGGCGTGAAGGCTCAGTCATGCCCCTGACACCTCCGCCATTCCCCACTTATCGAGGAGGCGCAGCATGCGCTTCAGACACAGAGCCGCGGCAGGGCTCGCGACCCTGTTGCTCCCCCTGGCCGGCCTGGTCGGTCTCGCGAGCCCCGCCCAGGCCGCGACCACCGCCACGGCGACGTACGCCAAGACCCAGGACTGGGGCACCGGCTTCGAGGGCAAGTGGACGGTGAAGAACACCGGCACCACGGCCATCAGTTCCTGGACGATCGAGTGGGACTTCCCTTCCGGTACGTCCGTCACCTCGGCCTGGGACGCGGACGTCACGTCCTCCGGCACCCACTGGACCGCCAAGAACAAGTCCTACAACGGCACCATCGCCCCCGGTGCCTCCGTCTCCTTCGGCTTCAACGGCGCGGGCCCCGGCTCCCCGTCCAACTGCAAGCTGAACGGCGACAGTTGTGACGGCACGACCGTCCCCGGCGACGCCGCGCCCAGCGCCCCCGGCACACCCACCGCCTCGAACATCACCGACACCTCGGTGAAGCTCGCCTGGAGCGCCGCCACCGACGACAAGGGCGTCAAGAACTACGACGTGCTGCGCGACGGCAAGGTCGTCGGCACCGTGACCACCACCTCGTACACGGACAGCGGTCTGACCGCCGGCACCGACTACTCCTACACCGTGCAGGCCCGCGACACCGCCGACCAGACCGGCCCGGTCAGCGGCGCGGTCAAGGTGCACACCACCGGCGGCGGCACCACTCCCCCGCCCAGCGGCGACAAGGTCAAGCTCGGCTACTTCACCGAGTGGGGCATCTACGGCCGCAACTACAACGTCAAGAACCTGGTGACGTCCGGCTCGGCCGCGAAGATCACGCACATCAACTACGCCTTCGGCAACGTCACCAACGGCCAGTGCGCGATCGGCGACTCCTACGCCGACTACGACAAGGCGTTCACCGCCGACCAGTCGGTCAGCGGCGTCGCCGACACCTGGGACCAGCCGCTGCGCGGCAACTTCAACCAGCTGCGCGAGCTGAAGGCCAAGTACCCGAACATCAAGGTGCTGTGGTCCTTCGGCGGCTGGACCTGGTCCGGCGGCTTCGCCCAGGCCGCGGCCAACCCGACCGCGTTCGCGCAGTCCTGCTACAACCTGGTCGAGGACCCGCGCTGGGCCGACGTCTTCGACGGCATCGACATCGACTGGGAGTACCCCAACGCCTGCGGCCTGTCCTGCGACACCAGCGGGGCCGCGGCCTTCAAGAACGTGATGGCCGCGCTGCGCGCCAGGTTCGGCTCGAACAACCTGGTCACCGCCGCGGTCACCGCCGACGGCTCCTCCGGCGGCAAGATCGAGGCCGCGGACTACGCGGGCGCCGCGAGTTCCGTCGACTGGTACAACGTGATGTCGTACGACTTCTTCGGTGCCTGGGACGCCCAGGGCCCGACCGCCCCGCACTCCCCGCTCACCTCGTACTCCGGCATCCCGAAGGCGGGCTTCACCACCGCCGACGCGATCGCCAAGTACAAGTCCATCGGCGTCCCCGCGTCCAAGCTGCTCATCGGCATCGGCTTCTACGGCCGCGGCTGGACCGGCGTCACCCAGGACGCCCCGGGCGGCACGGCCACGGGACCGGCGGCCGGCACCTACGAGCAGGGCATCGAGGACTACAAGGTCCTGAAGTCGTCCTGTCCGGTCACCGGCACCGTCGCGGGCACCGCGTACGCGCACTGCGGCAGCAACTGGTGGTCGTACGACACCCCGTCGACCATCGCCGGGAAGATGAGCTGGGCCAAGTCCCAGGGCCTGGGCGGCGCGTTCTTCTGGGAGTTCAGCGGCGACACCAGCGACGGTGAGCTGGTGAACGCCATCAGCAGCAACCTGTAAAAAGCTCTTAAGCGACGTTGACGCGCTGACCGGGCGGGGCTGCCTCCAGCCACGCGAGGAATCCGGTCAGCGCGTCTTCGCTCATGGCGAGTTCGAGGCGCGTGCCCCGATGGGTACAGGCGAGGACCACCGCGTCGGAGAGCAGCGCCAGTTCCTCCTCGCCCTCGGGCAGCCGGCGGCCGGCCACCTCGATCTGCGCGCGCTCCAGGGTGCGGCGGGGGCGGAAGGCGTAGGAGAAGACGCGGTACCACTCGATGCGGTCGCCGTTGTAGCGGGCGACGCCGTAGGACCAGCCCTTGCCGCCCGCGTCCGGTTTCTCGGCCACGTCCCAGCGCAGGGAACAGTCGAAGGTGCCGCCGGAGCGCTGGATGAGCCGGCGGCGCAGCCCGAACAGGAACAGTCCCACCACCACGAGCGCGACCACGATCCCGCACACAGTCAGAGCGAGGACCATCGGCACCGACCTCCTCGTCTCCTAGGTAGGGGAACTACTTCTGTCACTGGGTAATGAAACCGGAAAAACACCCACATCTGCCTCAGCCGCGACCGGCACCGGATTGCTCCGGGCCGGCCGCGGCTGAGTGACGTCATACCGCGCGCTTGACTCAGCGCGCCGCCGCCGCACGCAGGCGGACGTCTGCGCGGCGCTCGGCGGCGGCGTCGCCCTCCGCCTTCGCGCGCTCCAGATCCCGCTCCGTGCGCTGGACGTCGATCTCGTCCGACAGCTCGGCGATCTCGGCCAGCAGGGACAGCTTGTTGTCCGCGAACGAGATGAAACCGCCGTGCACCGCGGCGACGACCGTTCCACCTTCACTCGTACGGATGGTCACCGGGCCCGACTCCAGCACACCGAGCAGCGGCTGGTGACCGGGCATGACGCCGATGTCGCCGGACGTGGTGCGCGCGACGACCAGGGTGGCCTCGCCGGACCAGACCTGGCGGTCGGCGGCGACCAGCTCGACGTGCAGCTCAGCAGCCAAGGGTGGCTCCTCGGGTCACCACCCGGCAGGGGTGCCGGGTGTTGGGGTCAATTCTAGTGGGCGTGGATGAGGGGGCGGGACGCACCCGCCCCCTCGGACGAACTCAGGGAGTTCAGGAGACGCCCAGCTCCTTGGCGTTGGCCTTGAGGTCCTCCAGGCCACCGCACATGAAGAACGCCTGCTCCGGGAAGTGGTCGTACTCGCCGTCGCAGATCGCGTTGAACGCGGCGATCGTCTCGTCCAGCGGCACGTCCGAACCGTCCACGCCGGTGAACTGCTTGGCGACGTGGGTGTTCTGGGACAGGAAGCGCTCCACGCGACGGGCACGGTGGACGACGAGCTTGTCCTCCTCGCCGAGCTCGTCGATACCGAGGATCGCGATGATGTCCTGCAGGTCCTTGTACTTCTGCAGGATGTTCTTCACGCGCATGGCCGCGCTGTAGTGGTCCTGCGCGATGTAGCGCGGGTCCAGGATCCGGGACGTCGAGTCCAGCGGGTCCACGGCCGGGTAGATGCCCTTCTCGGAGATCGGACGGGACAGAACCGTCGTCGCGTCGAGGTGGGCGAAGGTGGTCGCCGGGGCCGGGTCGGTCAGGTCGTCGGCGGGGACGTAGATCGCCTGCATCGAGGTGATCGAGTGACCGCGGGTCGAGGTGATGCGCTCCTGCAGGATGCCCATCTCGTCGGCCAGGTTCGGCTGGTAACCCACCGCGGACGGCATACGGCCGAGCAGCGTGGAGACCTCGGAACCGGCCTGCGTGAAGCGGAAGATGTTGTCGATGAAGAACAGCACGTCCTGCTTCTGGACGTCACGGAAGTACTCGGCCATGGTCAGGCCGGCCAGCGCGACGCGCAGACGGGTGCCCGGGGGCTCGTCCATCTGACCGAAGACCAGCGCGGTCTTGTCGATGACGCCCGAGTCGGTCATCTCCTCGATGAGGTCGTTGCCCTCACGGGTGCGCTCACCGACACCGGCGAACACGGAGACACCCTCGTGGTTGTTGGCGACACGGTAGATCATCTCCTGGATGAGCACCGTCTTGCCGACGCCGGCGCCGCCGAACAGACCGATCTTGCCGCCCTTGACGTACGGGGTGAGCAGGTCGATGACCTTGACGCCCGTCTCGAACATCTCGGTCTTGGACTCGAGCTCGTCGAAGTTCGGGGCCTTGCGGTGGATCGGCCAGCGCTCGCCGTCGTAGGTCTCGTCGACGTTCAGCACCTCACCGAGGGTGTTGAACACCTTGCCCTTGGTGAAGTCGCCGACCGGCACCGAGATCGGCGCGCCGGTGTCGACGACCGGGGCCTGGCGGACCAGGCCGTCGGTCGGCTGCATGGAGATCGCGCGGACCAGGCCGTCACCCAGGTGCTGGGCGACCTCGAGGGTCAGCGTCTTCTTCTCGCCGGCGTTGGCCGGGTCGGACACCTCGACCTGCAGGGCCTGGTAGATGTCCGGCATCGCGTCGACGGGGAACTCCACGTCGACGACCGGGCCGATGACCCGGGCGACGCGGCCCGTAGCCGTCGCGGTCTCAACAGTGGTGGTCATTTATCGGTCACTCCCCGCGGTCGCGTCGGCCAAGGCGCTGGCGCCACCGACGATCTCGCTGATTTCCTGGGTGATTTCGGCCTGGCGGGCCGCGTTGGCAAGCCGGGTGAGGTTCTCGATGAGCTCACCGGCGTTGTCGGTGGCCGACTTCATCGCACGCCGCGTGGCGGCGTGCTTCGAAGCGGCCGACTGAAGCAGCGCGTTGTAGATACGGCTCTCCACGTAGCGCGGCAGCAGGGCGTCGAGGACGTCCTCCGCCGAGGGCTCGAAGTCGTACAGCGGGAGGATCTCCCCCTTGGGGTGAGCCTCCTCGGCGACCTCTTCGAGACGCAGCGGCAGCAGCCGGGCGTCCAGCGCCGTCTGCGTCATCATCGAGACGAACTCGGTGTAGACGATGTGGAGTTCGTCCACACCGCCGCCCGCCGTCTCCTTCTCGATGGCCTCGATCAGGGGCGCCGCGACCTTCTTGGCGTCCGCGTACGTCGGCTCGTCCGTGAAGCCCGTCCACGACTCCGCGACCTTGCGCTCACGGAAGTTGTAGTGGGCGACACCGCGCCGGCCGACGATGTACGTGTCGACCTGCTTGCCCTCGCGCTCCAGGCGCTCGGTCAGCTGCTCCGCCGTCTTGATGGCGTTGGAGTTGAAGGCGCCAGCCAGACCGCGGTCGCTCGTGAGGAGCAGGACCGCGGCACGGGTCGGGTTCTCCGCCTCCGTGGTGAGCGGGTGCTTGGTGTTCGAGCCGGTGCCGACCGCCGTGACCGCGCGCGTCAGCTCGGTCGCGTACGGCGTGGAGGCCGCCACCTTGCGCTGCGCCTTGACGACGCGCGAGGCGGCGATCATCTCCATCGCCTTGGTGATCTTCTTGGTCGCGCTGACGGATCGGATGCGACGCTTGTAGACCCGGAGCTGGGCTCCCATGAGTCAGGTCCCTTCCTTACGTCACTTGGCGGCAGCGGCAGGAGTGTCCTCGCCGAGCAGCTTGCCGTCCGAGGTCTCGAACTGCTTCTTGAACTCGGCCACCGCGTCGTCGATCGCCTGGATCGTGTCGTCCGACATCTTGGCGCCCTCCTTGATGGAGGTCATCAGGCCCTGGTGCTTCCGGTGCAGGAAGTCGATCAGTTCCTTCTCGAAGCGGCGGATGTCGGCGACCGGGACGTCGTCCATACGGCCGTTGGTGCCGGCCCAGACGGAGACGACCTGGTCCTCGGTGGCCATCGGCTGGTACTGGTCCTGCTTCAGCAGCTCGACCATGCGCGAACCGCGCTCCAGCTGGGCCTTCGAGGCCGCGTCCAGGTCGGAACCGAAGGCGGCGAACGCCTCAAGCTCACGGAACTGGGCGAGGTCGACACGGAGGCGGCCGGAGACCTGGCGCATCGCCTTGTGCTGCGCGGAACCACCGACTCGGGAGACGGAGATACCGACGTTCAGCGCGGGACGCTGACCGGCGTTGAACAGGTCCGACTCCAGGAAGCACTGGCCGTCGGTGATGGAGATGACGTTGGTCGGGATGAACGCCGAGACGTCGTTGGCCTTGGTCTCGACGATCGGCAGACCGGTCATCGAACCGGCACCCATGTCGTCGGAGAGCTTGGCGCAGCGCTCCAGCAGCCGGGAGTGCAGGTAGAAGACGTCACCCGGGTAGGCCTCACGGCCCGGCGGGCGGCGCAGCAGCAGGGACACGGCGCGGTAGGCGTCGGCCTGCTTCGAGAGGTCGTCGAAGATGATCAGGACGTGCTTGCCCTGGTACATCCAGTGCTGGCCGATGGCCGAGCCGGTGTACGGCGCCAGGTACTTGAAGCCGGCCGGGTCGGACGCCGGGGCGGCGACGATGGTCGTGTACTCCAGCGCGCCGTTCTCCTCCAGCGCGCGGCGCACGCCGGCGATGGTGGAGCCCTTCTGGCCGATGGCGACGTAGATGCAGCGGACCTGCTTCTTCGGGTCGCCCGAGCGCCAGTTGTCGCGCTGGTTGATGATCGTGTCGACGGCCAGGGCGGTCTTGCCGGTCTGGCGGTCACCGATGATCAGCTGACGCTGACCACGGCCGATCGGGGTCATCGCGTCGACGGCCTTGTAGCCCGTCTCCATCGGCTCGTGCACCGACTTGCGCTGCATGACCGTGGGGGCCTGCAACTCAAGGGCACGGCGGCTGTCGGTCTCGATCTCGCCGAGGCCGTCGATCGGGTTGCCGAGCGGGTCGACGACACGGCCGAGGTAGCCCTCACCGACCGCCACGGAGAGAACCTCGCCGGTGCGGGTGACCGGCTGCCCCTCCTCGATGCCGCTGAACTCACCGAGGACGATGGCACCGATCTCGCGCTCCTCGAGGTTGAGGGCGAGGCCGAGGGTGCCGTCCTCGAACTTCAGCAGTTCGTTGGCCATGGCCGAGGGAAGACCCTCGATCTTCGCGATGCCGTCGCCGGCAACGGTGACCGTACCGACCTCCTCGCGCGAGGCCGCGTCCGGCTTGTACGACTGGACAAAGTTCTCCAGCGCGTCCCGGATCTCCTCCGGCCGGATCGTGAGCTCCGCCATCTGGGTTCCCTGCTCTCCTTGTTGGGCCCGAAGTTTCACTTGGGGGGTCTGGGGGCGACCCCCAGGAATCCTCTGCACGGCCCAACCAGGGCCGTAAGTACGTACTGCTTTTCTCGAACTGTCGAGTTGTCTCGAATATCGAGTTGCTGCTAGCTCGCCATGCGGCGGGCGGCGTCATCCAGCCGGTCCACGAGGGAGCCGTTGATGACCTCGTCACCGACCTGCACCCGGATGCCGCCGATGACCTCGGGGTCCACGTCCAGGTTGAGGTGCATCCGGCGCCCGTAGAGCTTGGCGAGGGCGGCGCCGAGGCGCTGCTTCTGGCCG
This sequence comes from Streptomyces sp. NPDC050743, assembly GCF_044456925.1. NCBI lineage: Bacteria > Bacillati > Actinomycetota > Actinomycetes > Kitasatosporales > Streptomycetaceae > Streptomyces > Streptomyces sp. NPDC050743. The sequence goes on along the minus strand of NZ_JBITGJ010000006.1, from coordinate 238,022 downwards.
TCGCTCAGCGGCACCGCCGAGGTGACGACGGCGACCATGCGGTCCCGGCGCTCGGCGGCCAGCTTGGACAGGGACTCCAGTCCCGCTTCCAGGCTACGTCCACGCGGCGCGGTCACAAGGCGCACCACCAGACGCTCGGTGACCGGCTTGGCCCGACCGCCGAGCAGCCGGTGCAGCAGCTCGGTCTTGGCCGCCGTGCCGGCGGCGCGGTCGGTCAGCGCGGCGCGCAGCTCGGTGCTGGAGGAGACGATCCGGGCGAACCGGAACAGCTCGTCCTCGACGTCGTCGAGAGTGCCCGTCTTCTCCGCCGCCGTGAGGTCGGCGACGCTCGCCAGCTCCTCCAGCGCGTCCACCAGGTCGCGGGGCTGCGACCAGCGGGTGCGCGCCATCCCGGCCACCAGGTCGGCGGCGGACCCGCTGACCTGGCCACCGATCAGACGCTGGACCAGCTCCGCCTTGGCCTCCGCAGGCTGCGCCGGGTCGGTGAGGACCCGGCGCAGGCCGGCCTCGCGGTCGAGCAGCGCGGTGACGGCCGCCAGCTCGTCGGCGAGCGCGGCGGCGTCGACGGACGTGGAGTCCGTCAGCGCGTCGAGACGCTCACGTGCGGCTGCCAGGGCCTCGCGGCTCGCTCCGTTCATCGCGTGGCCTCGGCCTTCTCCTCGAGCTCGTCGAGGAAGCGGTCGATCACACGGCTCTGGCGGGCTTGGTCCTCGAGGGACTCGCCGACGAGCTTGCCGGCCAGTTCGGTGGCGAGCTTGCCGACGTCCTGACGCAGCGTCTGCGCGGCGGCCTTGCGGTCGGCCTCGATCTGGGTGTGACCTGCGGCGACGATCTCCTCGCGCTGCCGCTGGCCCTCGGCCCGCATCTCGGCGATGAGCGCGGCACCCTGCTCCTGCGCCTCCTGGCGCAGGCGCGCGGCCTCGTGCCGGGCCTCGGCGAGCTGAGCCTTGTACTGCTCAAGGACGCTCTGGGCCTCGACCTTCATGGCGTCGGCCTCTTCGATGCCGCCTTCGATCGCCGCGCGACGCTCCTCCAGAACCTTGTTGATGTTCGGAAGCAGCTTCTTCCAGAAGAAGAAGAACACGATGGCGAAGGCGATGGTGCCGACGAGCAGCTCGGGCGCTTCGGGAACGAGCGGGTTGCCGCCCTTCTCCGGAGCCGCCAGCTGTACCAGGTTGGCGATCACATCAGTGCCTTTCGTCGATTCGTGTTGGGTAAGGAGTGATTACTTACCGAACACGAACGGCATAACGATGCCGATGAGGGCGAGCGCCTCACAGAAGGCGAAGCCCAGGATCTGGTTGGCACGGATCAGACCGGCGGCCTCGGGCTGGCGGGCGAGGGCCTGGGTGCCGTTACCGAAGATGATGCCGATGCCGATGCCGGGGCCGATGGCGGCGAGGCCGTAGCCGATGGAGCCGACGGAACCGTGAACACCAGCGGTGGCGGCAAGGGTCTGGAGAGCGGACATGCCGGTTCTTCCTTCTCTTTCTCGGACCGGTGGGGGTTGGCCACCGGACGTCTGGGGGTGGGGTGGGGCGGGTCTCAGTGGTGCTCGGCCAGAGCACCCTGAACGTACGAGCAGGCCAGGAGGACGAAGACGTACGCCTGGACGGCCTGGACGAAGAGCTCGAACATGGTCATGATCACGGTCATGACGAGGGACACGCCCGCCGCCGGGATCATGTAGCTGTTCAGCAGGTACCAGCTGGCGACGGTGAACATCACCAGCAGGAGGTGACCGGCGAACATGTTGGCGAAGAGTCGGACCGCGTGGGTGAAGGGCCGGACGAGGATGTTCGAGAAGAACTCGATCAGCACGACCAGCGGCAGCACCGCACCGAGCGACTTGTCGTAACCGGTGAGGTTCTTGAACCCGCCGACGAACCCGTGCTTCTTGAAGGTCAGCACCATCCACGTCACGTAGACGACCGCGGCCAGCACGGCCGGGTACGCGATGATCGAGGAGACCGGGAACTGGGCGAGCGGGATCACGGACCAGAGGTTCATGATCCAGACGAAGAAGAAGAGCGAGACCATCAGCGGGACGTACTTCTCGCCCTCACGCTTACCGAGCGTCTCGTACACGATGCCGCGGCGCACGAAGTCGTAGCCGGCCTCACCGACCATCTGCAGCTTGCCGGGGACGAGCTTGGCCTTGCCGAACGCGGCCCAGAAGAAGGCGACGACGAGCACGGTGGTGACGAGCGCGAGCAGCATCACCTTGTTGAACTCGAAGCCCCCGACCGTGACGAGCGGCTTGAACAGGAAGGACTCGAGGCCCGGGGCCGGGAAACCGCACCCGTTGTCGGACAGGATCCGACAACTCCAGTCAAAGGCGAGCTGGGTCTGGTCAGCACTCACCGCGGGCTCCTTCGGCGTGACGCATGGGTACGGCAACCTCGTTGTGTCGGCGCGGCGCACGGCCGCGGATCGGCACCGGACTGGTGTTACGGATGTGGGGGCGGCTGGGGGGCATCGAGCCTCGCGATCGAGCAGGCGTCAGCTCAGATGCCCGCGCCCGCGATGCCGCAGTTGGCACCGGACGATAGCAGGAGATCTCACAGGCCTTTATCCCGCCCCTACCCCTCACGGCTTCGGCCCTGTCTTCTCGTGCTTCTCGCTCTTCTCGGAGTCCGGCTCGACGTAGAAGATCTTGGCCTTCATGTGTGCGCGCGCCTGCGCGACCATCCACACGACGGTCGCGACGATCAAAGACGCGGCGAACGCCTTGCCATTGAAGAGAGAGGTGCCCTTGAAGACGGCGACGAAAATCAGGAGGAGCAGCAGCTGGGCCATGTAGAGCATGAGGCCCATCGCCTGGAAGAGCTGCGGGAGCGTTTTTGCCGTCCACTGCAGCACGTAGAGGCCGATTCCCATGAACAGGATGGCCAGCACCGTGCCGACGGCCGCGCCGAGCGCGCCCTTGCCCCCCGCGACCGCCGCGCTCACGGCGATGGCGATCGCGCCTGCAGCCGCTGTGGGCACAGCAATCTGCAGAAGGTTCCGGGCGTCTTTGGACGGCATGGCGGCAACTCCGCTTTCACAGGGGGCAGGGTGTCGTCATGGACGAGCGTAGTCCCGGGCTGAGTGATCGAGACCTCACACCATTGGACCGGCTCACTACGGTCCTTCGGTTCTGTCCCGGGTTCTCGTGAACCGTATCACAAACTATTTGATGAGGTCTTTACCTGCTGGGTGTGCTTGCTGTCACACATGAGAGTGACAGTGCGCGTCTGTGCAGAAACCGGGCCCATTTGTCTGGTATCGCGGGAGTTTGCTCCCCCATGAGCGGGCAATGCTCTAGTCAGATTCTTACCTTGGGCGTCTTACCGACGATCGAGGAAACGCGAACGGGGGCCGATCGCGGTCGCCCCGTTGACACCCGACACCCCGGCGGGCACAGGAGTCCGTTCCTCGGCCTCCTGCGCCTCCTCGGCCGTCATTGCCACAGCGGCCTCGGCCGCACGGCTGCGCAGCCGGTAGCGGGGCGGCACGAACCGCTGTGCCCACATCGGCACCCGCGGCGTGAAGCGCGGGAGCAGCAGCAGGACCAGGCCCACCGAGCTGAGGAAGACCACGCCCAGCACGATCCACATCGAGGCGGAGTTGACCGAGTACGCCAGCGTGCCGAAGGCGATCAGGGCCGACCAGAAGTACATGATCAGTACGGCCCGGCTGTGCGAGTGCCCGATCTCCAGCAGCCGGTGGTGCAGATGCCCGCGGTCCGCGGCGAACGGCGACTGGCCGCGCCAGGTGCGCCGGACGATCGCGAGCACCAGGTCCGCCGCCGGCACCGCGATGATCGTCAGCGGCAGCAGCAGCGGGATGTAGACCGGCACCGTCTGGTGCACCGCCGCCTTCTCCGAACCCGCGTACAGGTTCAGCGCGTCCGGGTCGAGCTGGCCGGTGATGGAGATCGCGCCGGCCGCCAGCACCAGGCCGATCAGCATCGAGCCGGAGTCGCCCATGAAGATCCGCGCGGGATGCATGTTGTGCGGCAGGAAGCCCAGGCACATGCCCATCAGGATCGCCGCGAACAGCGTGGCGGGGGCGGCGGCCTCGATGCCGTACGACACCCAGACGCGGTAGGCGTACAGGAAGAACGCCGCCGCCGCGATGCACACCATGCCGGCCGCGAGGCCGTCCAGGCCGTCCACGAAGTTCACCGCGTTGATCGTGATGACGACGAGCGCCACGGTCAGCAGCGTGCCCTGCCACTGGGTGAGCGCCACATTGCCGACGCCGGGGATCGGCAGCCACAGGATGGTGAGACCCTGCACGACCATCACGCCCGCGGCGATCATCTGGCCGCCCAGCTTGATCAGCGCGTCGATCTCGAACTTGTCGTCCAGGACGCCGATCAGCCAGATCAGGGCCGCCCCGGAGAGCAGGGCCCGCGGCTCGTTCGACTTCGCGAAGACCTCGTTGAGGTTGGTCAGATGGTCCGCGACCAGCAGGCCCGCGCACAGGCCGAAGAACATGGCGATACCGCCGAGGCGCGGAGTGGGCTCCCGGTGCACGTCACGCGCCCGGATCTCCGGCATCGCCCCGGCCACGATCGCGAACTTCCGTACCGGCCCTGTCAGCAGATACGTCACCGCGGCCGTGATGCAGAGCGTCAGCAGGTATTCACGCACAGGCTTCCCCACGGGTCTCGCTGGCCATCACAGCCCACACCCTAGCGATGGACGTATATGGATGGGGACTTCCGGGTAGCCACGATGGTTGCACGTCCGGCTGTGGACCACGGCGCACATCGGGGTGTACGTGGCTTCGTCTACCCCCGTTCAGACGGGATACGGCGGAAACGCACCTGTGAGAACCCGCACCTCCTCCCGTGCCGCCGCCGGCTCGGTCTCGCCGCGCAGCACGGCCGCCATGAGCGCCGCGATCCGCACCATCTCCGGCTCCCCCATGCCCTGCGTGGTCACCGCCGCCGTGCCCAGCCGCAGGCCCCGGCCGTCGCCGTGCGGCAGCGCGCAGCAGTCCAGCACGATCCCGGCGGCGGCGAGCCGGCCGCGCGCGGTGCGGCCGTCCACCCCGAGCGGGGCCGGGTCGGCGGTGATCAGATGGGTGTCCGTGCCGCCGGTGGTGACGGTGAGGCCCTCGGCGGCCAGGTGACCGGCGAGAACGCGCGCGTTGGCGACCACCTGATGGGCGTACACGGCGAAGGCCGGTGTTGCCGCCTCGCCGAACGCGACGGCCTTCGCGGCGATCGTGTGCATCTGGGCGCCGCCCTGGGTGAACGGGAACACCGCCCGGTCGACCCGCTCGGCCAGCTCGCTCCCGCACAGGATCATCCCGCCGCGCGGACCCCGCAGCACCTTGTGGGTGGTCGCGCACACGATGTCGGCGTACGGCACCGGGTTCGGCGCCGCGCCGCCGGCGACCAGCCCGATCGGGTGCGCGGCGTCGGCGATCAGATAGGCCCCGACCTCGTCGGCGATCTCACGGAAGAAGGCATAGTCGACGTGGCGTGGGTAGGCGATCGAGCCGCACACGATCGCCTTGGGGCGGTGGCCCCGGGCCAGGTGACGCACCTGGTCGTGGTCGATGAGCCCGGTCTCCGCGTCCACCCCGTACCCGACGAAGTCGAACCAGCGGCCGGAGAAGTTCGCGGGCGAGCCGTGGGTGAGATGGCCGCCGTAGTGCAGTCCGAGGGCGAGGACGGTGTCGCCGGGGCGCAGCAGGGCGGCGTAGGCGGCCAGCACGGCCGAGGAGCCGGAGTGGGACTGGACGTTGGCGTGCTCGGCGCCGAACAGCTCCTTGGCCCGGTCGATGGCGGCGCGTTCGGCGAGGTCGACGATCTCGCAGCCGCCGTGGTGCCGGGCGCCGGGGTAGCCCTCGGCGTACTTGTTGGCGAGCGCCGAGCCGAGGGCGGCGAGCACGGCCGGCGAACAGAAGTTCTCGGCGGCGATCAGCTGCAGGGTCGTGGACTGCCGCGCCAGTTCCGCGAGCAGGATCTCGGCCATCGCCGGGTCCTGCCGCCGCAGGACATCGGTCTCGAGGGTAGGGGTGACCGACATGGCGGGCTCCCGGGCGGTCGACGGTGACGTACGACCAATGTAGGCCGGGGATGTGCGATATGCCCGGTATTGCGGCTCTTTACGAGGTGCTCAGGTTCGCGCCGGTACCCCGGTCAGCGCCGTCACCACCGGATCCAGTGCCTGGTGTATCTCGTCCCCGATCGACCGGAAGAACGTCAGCGGCGCCCCGTACGGGTCGTGGACCTCGTCCGCCTCGGCCGTGGGCGCCAGCAGCCACCCGCGTAGAGCGGCCGCGGCACGCACCAGGGAGCGGGCGCGCATGACCACGCCGTCGTCCAGGGGCGGCAGGGTGGCCGGATCTATCGCCCGGACCAGCCGGGTGAACTCCTTCAGGGTGAAGGTGCGCAGCCCCGCCGAATGGCCCATGGAGATGACCTGGGCGCGGTGGTCGCGGGTGGCGGTGAGCACGAGGTCGGCCCTGATGACGTGCTCGTCCAGCAGCTCCCGGCCGAAGAAGCCGGAGGCGTCCGCGCCGAACTCGGCCAGCACGGCCTCCGCGTTGGCCTCCATCGGCGCGCCCTCGTGCCCCCAGGTGCCCGCGCTCTCCACGATCAGCCCGCCGCCGAGCACGCCGAGCCGCTCCGCCACGAAATGGCGGGTCAGCCGCTCGGTGATGGGCGAGCGGCACACGTTGCCGGTGCTGACATGGAGGATGCGGAAGGTGTCGCGCGGAAACCCGAACGTCGTCGTCTGCTCCGCGACACGCTCTCCGATGCCTATGCCACGCCCCGCTTCAGGGGCCGTCAATTCGCCACCTCGAGGTCGGGTACGACCTTGCGCAGCTCCTCCGGGGAGAGCGCGCCCTCGCGCAGCAGCAGCGGCACCGGGCCGCTGACGTCCACGATGGACGACGGCACGTTGCCCGGGGTGGGGCCGCCGTCGAGGTAGACGGAGACGGAGTCGCCGAGCATCTCCTGCGCGGCGTCGCAGTCCTCCGGCGCCGGGTGGCCGGTGAGGTTGGCGGAGGACACGGCCATGGGGCCGACCTCGGTGAGCAGCTCGATGGCGACGGGGTGCAGGGGCATGCGGACGGCCACCGTGCCCCGGGTGTCGCCGAGGTCCCACTGCAGGGACGGCTGGTGCTTGGCGATGAGCGTCAGGGCGCCCGGCCAGAAGGCGTCGACCAGCTCCCAGGCCAGCTCGGAGAAGTCCGTGACGAGGCCGTGCAGCGTGTTCGGGGAGCCGATGAGGACGGGGGTGGGCATGTTGCGGCCCCGGCCCTTGGCGGCGAGCAGGTCGGCGACCGCCTCCGAGGAGAACGCGTCGGCGCCGATGCCGTACACGGTGTCGGTCGGAAGCACCACCAGTTCGCCCCGGCGGACCGCGGACGCGGCTTCACGCAGACCCGTCACGCGGTCGGTCGCGTCGTTGGTGTCGTATCGCCGTGCCATGTCTAGCGGGCCTCCTCGTACATGTCATGCGGGACTTCGGAAATCACTGTCGTCGGGGTGCTCACGGCAACGCCTTGCGGGCGGTCGCGAACCGGGGGCGCTTGTTGAGGTCGGGGTGGTCGGCCGCGTCGGCCCAGCCCCGCTCCTCGGTGAAGATCCACGGCACCTGGCCGCCCTGGGTGTCGGCGTGCTCGATCACGACGACCCCGCCGGGACGCAGCAGGCGGTGCGCGGTGCGTTCGATGCCCCGGATCAGGTCGAGGCCGTCCTCGCCGGAGAACAGGGCCATCTCGGGGTCGTAGTCGCGGGCCTCGGGGGCCACGTACTCCCACTCGGTGAGCGGGATGTACGGCGGGTTGGAGATCACCAGGTCGACCTGCCCGTCGAGGTCGGGGAAGGCCGTCAGGGCGTCGCCCTGGCGCAGGTCGACCCTGGAGCCCGCGACGTTCTTCCGCGTCCACACCAGGGCGTCCTCGGACAGCTCCACGGCGTGCACGCGCGAGCGCGGGACCTCCTGGGCGAGGGCGAGCGCGATGGCGCCGGAGCCGGTGCACAGGTCAACGATGCACGGCTCGACGACGTCCATCGCGCGTACGGCGTCTATGGCCCAGCCGACCACGGACTCCGTCTCGGGCCGGGGCACGAAGACGCCCGGCCCGACCTGGAGCTCCAGATAGCGGAAGTAGGCCCGCCCGGTGATGTGCTGCAGCGGCTCGCGCTGCTCACGCCGGGCGATGACCTCCCAGTACCGGGCGTCGAAGTCCGAGTCCTTCACGGAGTGCAGTGCGCCGCGCTTCACGCCGTGCACGAACGCGGCCAGCTCCTCCGCGTCGGTGCGCGGCGAGGGCACGCCGGCGTCGGCCAGCCGCTGGGTGGCCTGGGCCACCTCGGCGAGCAGCAGGTTCACGCGAGTCCTCCGTGTCGTGCTCGTACTGGTGCTCGTACGCGTCTTACGCGGCTGCCAGCTTCGCCGCCGAGTCGGCGTCGACGCAGGCCTGGATGACCGCGTCGAGGTCGCCGTCCAGGACCTGGTCCAGGTTGTACGCCTTGAAGCCGACGCGGTGGTCCGAGATGCGGTTCTCCGGGAAGTTGTACGTGCGGATCTTCTCGGAGCGGTCGACCGTGCGGACCTGGCTGCGGCGGGCGTCGGCGGCCTCCCGCTCGGCCTCCTCCTGCGCCATGGCGAGCAGCCTGGAGCGCAGGATACGCAGCGCCTGCTCCTTGTTCTGCAGCTGGCTCTTCTCGTTCTGGCAGGAGGCGACGACGCCGGTCGGCAGGTGCGTGATGCGCACCGCGGAGTCGGTGGTGTTGACCGACTGTCCGCCCGGGCCGGAGGACCGGTAGACGTCGATGCGGAGGTCGTTGGGGTTGATCTCCACGTCCACCTCCTCGGCCTCCGGGGTGACGAGGACGCCGGCGGCGGAGGTGTGGATACGGCCCTGCGACTCGGTCGCCGGCACGCGCTGCACGCGGTGCACACCGCCCTCGTACTTCAGCCGGGCCCACACGCCCTGGCCGGGTTCGAGCTGCCCGCGGGCCTTCACAGCGACCTGGACGTCCTTGTAGCCGCCCAGCTCGGACTCGGTGGCGTCGATGATCTCGGTCTTCCAGCCGACGCGCTCGGCGTAGCGCAGGTACATGCGCAGCAGGTCGCCGGCGAAGAGGGCCGACTCGTCGCCGCCCGCGCCCGCCTTGATCTCCAGGATGACGTCCTTGTCGTCACTCGGGTCCCGCGGGATCAGCAGGAAGCGAAGCTTCTCGGTGAGCTCCTCGCGCTGCTTCTCCAGGTCCTTGACCTCGGCGGCGAAGTCGGGGTCGTCGGCCGCGAGCTCGCGCGCGGTCTCGATGTCGTCGCCGGCCTGCTTCCAGGAGCGGTACGTGGCGACGATCGGGGTCAGCTCGGCGTAGCGCTTGTTCAGCTTGCGCGCGTTCGCCTGGTCGGCGTGGACCGACGGGTCGACGAGCTTCTTCTCCAGATCGGCGTGCTCGGCGACGAGTTCGTCGACGGCCTCGAACATCTTGGGCTCCTGTACTGCGGTGAAGGGAAGGGCGGGCGACCAAAAACGCCGGTCCCGGGCACACCCCCGCGAGGGCGTGACCGTGGACCGGCGAAATGGGGCTCGCTACTTCTTGGAGCCGGCGGCCTTGCCGAAGCGGGCCTCGAAGCGGGCCACACGGCCACCGGTGTCGAGGATCTTCTGCTTGCCCGTGTAGAACGGGTGGCACTCGGAGCAGACCTCGGCCCGGATGGTGCCGGACTCGATGGTGCTGCGGGTGGTGAACGACGCGCCACAGGTGCAGCTGACCTGCGTCTCGACGTACGCGGGGTGGATGTCGCGCTTCAAGGTGTCTCCTAGGTTTCGGGAGGGCGCCGGGTCGCCGCCGCGGGGTGCGGGAGCGTGAACCGGAGCCGACGTACCAGTCTGCCAGGACTGGGGCCATCCCCCAAAACCGGGGGTGGCTGTCGTCTATTCCCCGCGGGTAGGTGGTGGTCGCCTACGGGGGTGCGTGGCGTTCGCCGTTCGTGGGTGCGGGTGCGTGGTGGGTGCTCGCGCAGTTCCCCGCGCCCCTCAAGGGGCGCTCACCACGCCCTTCGCTTCACCGGTGGCCGTGCCCGTGGTGGCCGCCTTCGGGATCGGGCGGTCGTTCCTCAGGGCGTCCCACACCAGCTGGGCCTTCCGCTTGTCCATGAGCACGCGGTTGGGGTTCGACGGGTCGTAGTGGACCGGCATGGTGATCATGGCCATGTGCCGGGGGCCGATGCCCTTGAGGCCGTCCGCGAAGTCGATCAGGGAGTTGACCGAACCGAGGTCGGAGTCGGTGGTGACCGTCTTGGTGGCGGTGTCGGCGAGGTCGTAGAGCTTCTTCGGGTTGCTGAAGACGCCGACGTGCTTGACCTGGTTGAGCAGGGCCTTGACGAAGGCCTGCTGGAGCTGGATGCGGCCCAGGTCGGAGCCGTCGCCCACGCCGTGCCGGGTGCGGACCAGGCCGAGGGCCTGCCGGCCGTCGAGGGTGTGGGTGCCGGCCGGAAGGTTCAGGTGGCTCTGCGGGTCGTCGATGCTCTTCGCCGTGGTGACCGAAACGCCGCCGAGGTCGTCGATGAGCTTCCGGAAGCCGGCGAAGTCGACCTCCAGGTAGTGGTCCATGCGGATGCCGGTGAGGGACTCGACGGTCTTGACCGCACAGGCCGCGCCGCCGGTGGAGTAGGCCTCGTTGAACATCACGCCGTTCGCGGCCGGATGCCGGGTGCCCTTGGTGTCGGTGCAGGCCGGGCGGTCGATCAGGGTGTCCCGGGGGACGGAGACCACGGCGGCCTTCTTGTGGCCCTCGAAGACGTGGACGATCATCGCCGTGTCGGAGCGTGCGCTGCCGTCGTCGGTGCCGCCGCCGAGCTTCTTGTTGGAGCCGGAGCGGGTGTCCGAGCCGAGGACCAGGATGTTCTCGGAGCCGTTGTCGATCTTCGAGGGCCGGTCGTTGCCGAGCGCCTGGTTGATGTCGAGGCTCTTGATGTTGCCGTTGAGCTTGAAGTACACGTACCCCGCGCCCGTCCCCGCCAGCACGACCACACCGGCGGCCGTCCACGCCGCGACGCGCAGGGCCTTGCGGCGGCGGCGCTTGCCACTGCGGGGGCCGGGCTCACCCGGCGTGGGTATGACGGGCTCCGGCGTGCTCTCGGCGGACACATCGCTCCTAGGTCTCGTCGTTCGGTTACCCCCTGCTTTCAGGGTCAGGCGCGGCCGGTACCGCTCCATCGTCACTCCGTAAGGGCAGACGGAGAAACTCGGGCCAGGGTTGCACGACGCACAGTGCCCATCGCGTACGGCGATGGGCACTGTGCGTCATCGGATTTCGGGCGGTGAGCCTCGCTCACCTGTGGTTTCAGCCCCAGAGGTCGTATGCCTGGAAACCGGTGCCAACCGAGATTCTTGTGGCAAAGATCTCGCTGGTCGCCTTGCCGGTGCCCGGGTACAGGTAGAGCGTGCCGCCGGAGGTGCGGGCCAGGAAGTCGGCCTTGCCGTCACCGGTCACGTCGCCGACCGCGTCGAAGGCGTTGTAGCCGGTCCAGCCGCTGCGCACCTTGATCCGGGAGGCGAAGGCGCCCGTGCCGGACTTGCCCGTGCCCCGGTACAGGTACACGTCGTTGGTGCCGCTCTGGCGGGCGATCAGGTCGGCCTTGCCGTCGCCGTCGAAGTCGCCGTGGCCGCGCAGGGAGTTGTACTGGCCCCAGCCGGTGCCGACCTCGACGCGGGCGGAGAAGGAGCCGTCGCCCTTGCCCGGGTAGATCCACAGGATGCCGGAGGAGTCGACCGAGAGCAGGTCGGGCAGGTAGTCGCCGGTGACGTCGCCGGGGGCGACGGTGAACTTCCGGGTGGACCAGTTGCTGAAGATCTCCTTCGTGCTCCAGCTCTGGGTGGCCGGGATGTAGTGCAGCCAGAAGACCGCCCCGTCGCTGCTGCGGCGCAGCACGAAGTCCTGGTAGCCGTCCCGGTCCAGGTCCGTCTGCAGGATCGTGTTGTAGCCGGAGAAGCTGCCCCAGGAGACACGGGACGCGAACGAGGTGCCCTTGGAGTCCTTCTCGTAGCCGGTGTTCGTGGAGTGCTCGCGCACGAACAGGTCGGCCTTGTGGTCGCCGCTGAGGTTGGTGTCGTCGATGCGCGGGTAGGCGGCGCCGACGTAGGTGCTGACCTTCGTGAAGACGGCGTAGGCCCCCTTCGCGACGCAGTTCGTGACACCCCAGGAGACCACGCCCACGATCTGGTTGTTCACGATCAGCGGGCCGCCGGAGTCACCGTTGCAGGTGGTGGTGGTGCCGCTGTCGCTGCCGGTCGCGGGGTTGCCGACGCAGACCATGTGGCCCGCGACGAACACGGAGCTGCCGTAGGCGGACGTGCAGGTGCTGTCGGACTGGATCGGCAGCGTGGCCGTCTTCAGCGTCTGCGAGATGTCGTTGTTGGTGGAGCTGGTACGGCCCCAGCCGTAGACCTTGGCGCTGGTGCCGGCCTTGTACGAGGTCGTGTCGCCGGACGTCGTCATGCGGATCGGCGTCGCCTTGATCGGCGTCGGCAGGGTCAGTACGGCGATGTCGTTGTTGGCGGGCGGCTGGGTGTTCGTCGTCCCCGCGGTGTACGACGGGTGGTTCCACTGCCGCCAGACGCCGGAGACCGTGCCGCCGTGCAGGTCGGTGTTGCCGGAGGAGTCGGTGGTGGGCAGCTGGTCGGTGCCGGTGAGGATGGCGCCGTTGGCGTGCCAGTCGTAGCCCTTGACGCAGTGCGCGGCGGTGAGGATCTTCGTCGGCGCGACCACGGCACCGCCACAGAAGAAGCTGACGTCGTCGCCGGTGCTGCTGGTGCCCTTGTCGTCGTAGTACCAGAGCTGGGCCATCCATGGGGCCGAGGAGATGGTCGTGGTGGTACCGCCGATGATCATCGGGCTGACGGTGCCGGTGCCGGACGTCGTGGCCGAGGGCGACGAAGAGGATCCGGACGCCGTGCCGCCGCCCGTCGTGTCCTTGGTCTTCGAGGCCTTCTTGAAGTCCTTGTCGGTGGCGAGCGCACCCGCGACGCGGTGCGTGAGCTCGGTGAGCGACGCGGAGCTGGTGGCCGGCTTGACGGTCGGCGCGGCCGAGGCGGTGCTGGCGCCCGCGGAGGTGGTCAGCAGGGCGGCGGCGACGGCCGCGGCGACACCGGCGGCGGCGACGGGCAGGCCGATGCGTATGCGGCGTCTGTGCCGACCGGTGCGGGGCAGAGGTGTGGACAAAAGAGTCCCCCCATGAAGCGATGAGTCAGAAGAGGCGCGTGATGCGCACCCGTACCTCTCAGCGCCAAAGGGCCGCCCCCCGTCACCGATTGACGGGGGGCGGCCCTCTTTCTTACCCAGTCTCTACCTGCTAGTCGCCGTTCCCGGGCGTCGGCGTCGTCTTCTGAATCTGCATCAGGAACTCGACGTTCGACTTGGTCTGCTTCATCTTGTCCAGCAGCAGCTCGATGGCCTGCTGCTGGTCGAGTGCGTGCAGCACGCGACGCAGCTTCCAGACGATGCCCAGCTCCTCGGCCCCGAGCAGGATCTCTTCCTTACGGGTACCGGAGGCGTCCACGTCCACGGCCGGGAAGATCCGCTTGTCCGCGAGCTTGCGGTCGAGCTTCAGCTCCATGTTGCCCGTGCCCTTGAACTCCTCGAAGATCACCTCGTCCATGCGGGACCCGGTGTCCACCAGGGCGGTGGCGAGGATGGTCAGCGAACCGCCGTCCTCGATGTTCCGCGCCGCACCGAAGAACCGCTTCGGCGGGTACAGCGCGGTCGAGTCGACACCACCGGACAGGATGCGGCCGGAGGCCGGAGCCGCCAGGTTGTACGCACGGCCCAGACGCGTGATCGAGTCGAGCAGCACGACGACGTCGTGGCCCAGCTCCACCAGGCGCTTGGCGCGCTCGATGGCGAGCTCGGCGACCGTGGTGTGGTCCTCGGCCGGGCGGTCGAAGGTCGAGGAGATGACCTCGCCCTTGACCGACCGCTGCATGTCGGTGACCTCTTCCGGACGCTCGTCGACGAGGACGACCATCAGGTGGCACTCGGGGTTGTTGTGCGTGATCGCGTTGGCGATCGCCTGCATGATCATGGTCTTACCGGTCTTCGGCGGGGCCACGATCAGACCGCGCTGGCCCTTACCGATCGGCGAGACCAGGTCGATGATGCGGGTGGTGAGCACACCCGGGTCCGTCTCCAGGCGGAGCCGGTCCTGCGGGTAGAGCGGGGTCAGCTTGTTGAACTCCGGGCGGCCACGGCCGTGTTCGGGCGCCATGCCGTTGACGGAGTCGAGGCGGACCAGCGCGTTGAACTTCTCGCGGCGCTCGCCCTCCTTCGGCTGACGGACCGCACCGGTGATGTGGTCACCCTTGCGCAGGCCGTTCTTGCGGACCTGAGCGAGGGAGACGTACACGTCGTTCGGGCCCGGCAGGTAGCCGGAGGTCCGGATGAAGGCGTAGTTGTCGAGGATGTCCAGGATGCCCGCGACGGGGATCAGGACGTCGTCCTCGGCGAGCTGCGGCTCGGCGATCTCGTCGCGGCCGCGACGGCCACGGCGGTCGCGGTAACGGCCGCGACGGCCCCGGCGGCCGCCCTCGAAGTCGTCGTCGTCCTGCTGACGGTCCTGGCGGCCGCCCTGCTGCTGGCCCTGCGGCTGACGCTGCTGGCCGCCCTGCTGGTCGTCGCCCTTGCCGCGGCGGTCGCCGCGGTCACGGTCGCGGTCGCGGTCACGGCCGCGCTCACGGCGGTCGCGGCGGCCACGGCCCTCGCCGTCACCGGCGTCGCCCTGCGGCTGCTGGGCGGGCGTCTCGGCCTTGGGCTCGGCCTTGGCCTCGGCGGCGACGGTCTCGGCGCTGCTCGGGGCGGGGGTGCCGGCCTCGGCGGTGGCGCGGCGGCGACGGCGCTCGGTCGGCGCGTCGTCGCTGGCGGGCTGGCCGGGGATCTCGATCTGCTGCTGGGCCACGGCCTTCTCGGCGGGGGCCTCGGTCTTGGCCTCCGCCTTCTTCTCGGCGTCCTCGCCGGTACGGGCCTTGGAGGTGGCACGGCGCTTCGGCTTGGTCTCGGTGGCGGTCTCGGCCTTGGGGGCGGCACCCCCGGCGGCCTGCGCCTCCTTGATGACCTCGATCAGCTGGCTCTTGCGCATCCGCGCGGTGCCCCTGATGCCGAGGCCCGAGGCGACCTGCTGCAGCTCTGCCAGCACCATGCCCTCGAGGCCGGTACCGCGGCGCCGCCGGGAGCCGGCACCAGTGGCAGGCGCGGAGGCGTCCGTGGCGGGCGCGGCAGCGGTCTCCTCGACACGTGCGCCCATCAGATCGGTGGTGTCGCTCACGAAGGGTCCTTCCCTGGAGCGGACGTCGGCCTGTCTGGCTCGGCGACCGGTTGTGCTGTCCGGCTACGGTTCTGTCTTCCGTGAACCGTGCCGGGGCGGTGGTCCGCCAAAGCGGCGGAGGAAATGTGCGGTGATGGCGCTTCCGCGAGCCGTGGCACCCAGTGTCACGTGGCGTGGTAGCGCCTATTCCGGAGCGTGCCCGGCGGCCCGCTCAGTGCCCGCATACGACGTACTGCCCAGGTACGGCGCACGGAACACGGAGTGGCGTGGGAGGCTCCCGGAAGAATGTCTGTCCCGGACTGGGACACGAGGCACCTCGCCATGGTGGGGTCGGGTGCAGACTTGAGGTTAACACTACCGGATCCAACAAACATTCCCCCTCTCCAAATCCGGCAACCGTGTGTCAGGTCGCAAGCGGCAGCACGCTCGCTCCCTGGACGTCGAGGTCCAGCCGGTTCGCGGCCCAGCCCGCGCCCGCGAGGTGGGCGACCTTGTCGGCGCTGTCGGCGTCGGCCAGCGCCATGACGGTGGGTCCGGCGCCCGAGATGACAGCCGGGACGCCGTCGGCGCGCAGCCGCTCCACCAGCGCGGCGCTCTCCGGCATGGCGGGGGCGCGGTACTCCTGGTGGAGGCGGTCCTCGGTGGCGGGCAGCAGCAGCTCGGGGCGCCGGGTGAGCGCCTCGACGAGCAGGGCGGCACGGCCCGCGTTGGTAGCGGCGTCGACGTGCGGCACGGTGCGCGGCAGCAGGCCGCGCGCGGTCTCGGTCAGGACCGGCTTACCGGGCACGAAAACCACCGGAACGATGGAATCACTGGGCTCCATCCTGATCGCCCGGGCGGCGCCGGACTCCATCCAGGACAGGGTGAAGCCGCCGAGCAGACACGCGGCCACGTTGTCGGGGTGGCCCTCGATCTCGGTGGCCAACTCCAGCAGCGCCGCGTCGTCCAGGCGGGCCTCGCCGCCTATGGTCACCGCGCGGGCGGCGACGATGCCGGCGCAGATGGCGGCGGAGGAGGAGCCGAGGCCACGGCCGTGCGGGATGCGGTTGGCGCAGACGATCTCCAGGCCGCGGGGCTGTCCGCCCAGCAGGTCGAAGGCGGTGCGCAGGGAGCGGACCAGAAGGTGAGACTCGTCACGCGGAAGGGTCTCGCTGCCCTCCCCCGCGATGTCGATGTGCAGCCCGGAGTCGGCCACCCGGACGACCACGTCGTCGTAGAGCCCCAGCGCGAGGCCGAGGGCGTCGAAGCCCGGGCCGAGATTGGCGCTGGTGGCGGGAACGCGCACCCGGACGGCGGCGGCGCGGAACGCTGGACCGGCCATCGCTCGTTGACTCTCCTTGAGCTGCGTGACTGTCGAAGACATTCGATACGTACGTGGAGACCCTCCGCCCGCGCGGACGGCGCGGCGTCGCCCATGTGCACAGCCCTGTGCCGGGCATATGCGACGGGCGGGTTCAGTACAGCCTATCGAAGGAAGGTTCTGTGGCGACATAGGGCGCACAGGAGGCGCACGATGCGTGTCGTAAGCCCCCTGTGCACCCTGTCAGGGGTTTTTCCAGGATTCAGGCGAGGCCGAGGCGCTCGGCGGCGGCCGCCGCGTCGACCGGGACGGTGACCGGCTGCGGGGCGCCGGCGACGGCCCAGTCGGGGTCCTTGAGGCCGTTGCCCGTGACGGTGCACACGATGCGCTGCCCCGGGTCGACCTTGCCCTGCTCGGCGGCCTTCAGTAGACCGGCCACGGAGGCGGCGGAGGCGGGCTCCACGAAGACGCCCTCCTGCGCGGCCAACAGACGGTAGGCGCGCAGGATTTCACGGTCCGTCACCTCGTCGATGACGCCGCCCGACTCGTCGCGCGCGGCGAGGGCGTACTGCCAGGAGGCGGGGTTGCCGATGCGGATGGCGGTGGCGATGGTCGACGGGTCCTTGACCACCTCGCCGCGCACGATCGGGGCGCTGCCGGAGGCCTGGAAGCCCCACATCCGGGGGGTCCCGGAGGCGATGCCGTCGGCGGCGTACTCCTTGTAGCCCTTCCAGTAGGCGGTGATGTTGCCCGCGTTGCCCACCGGCAGGACGTGGATGTCGGGTGCGTCGCCGAGCATGTCCACGATCTCGAAGGAGGCCGTCTTCTGGCCCTCGATACGCACCGGGTTGACCGAATTGACCAGCGCCACCGGGTAGTTCTCGCTCAGCGAGCGAGCGAGGGTGAGGCAGTCGTCGAAGTTGCCGTCGACCTGGAGGATCTTCGCGCCGTGCACGAGGGCCTGGCCCATCTTGCCGAGGGCGATCTTGCCCTGCGGGACGAGCACGGCCGAGACCATGCCGGCCCGCACGGCGTAAGCGGCGGCGGAGGCCGACGTGTTGCCGGTGGAGGCGCAGATCACCGCCTTCGCCCCCGCCTCCTTGGCCTTGGAGATGGCCATGGTCATGCCGCGGTCCTTGAAGGACCCGGTGGGGTTGGCCCCCTCCACCTTCAGGTGGACCTCACAGCCCGTGCGCTCGGAGAGCACCTGCGCGGGCACGAGGGGCGTGCCGCCCTCGCGGAGCGTCACGACCGGCGTGGTGTCGGATACCGGCAGCCGGTCCCGGTACTCCTCGATGATTCCGCGCCACTGGTGGGTCATTGCTGGTTACTCTCCTTCAACCCGCATGATGCTGGCGACACCCCGCACGGTGTCGAGCTTGCGCAGCGCCTCGACGGTCCCGGTGAGGGAGGCGTCGGACGCGCGGTGGGTGACGACGACGAGGGAGGCCTCGCCGTCCTTGCCCTGCTGGCGCACCGTATCGATCGACACCCCGTGCTCCGCGAACACGGTCGCGACCTGGGCGAGAACGCCCGGTTTGTCGGCGACGTCGAGGCTGATGTGGTAGCGCGTGACGACCTCGCCCATGGGCGAGACGGTCAGGGCGGCGTACGCCGACTCACCGGGCCCCGTTGCGCCGTTGAGCCGGTTGCGGCAGACGGCGACGAGGTCGCCGAGCACGGCGGAGGCGGTCGGGGAACCGCCGGCGCCGGGGCCGTAGAACATCAGCTGACCGGCGGCATCGCTCTCCACGAAGACGGCGTTGTACGCGCCGCGCACGGAGGCGAGCGGGTGGGTCAGCGGAATCATGGCGGGATGCACGCGCGCGGTGACGGACGCCCCGTCCTTCGACCGCTCGCAGATGGCGAGCAGCTTGATGGTGCAGCCCATCTCCTTCGCCGAGCGGAAGTCGGCGGCGGTGACCTCGGTCATGCCCTCGCGGTAGACGTCGTCGAGGCGCACGCGCGTGTGGAAGGCGATCCCGGCGAGGATGGCGGCCTTGGCGGCGGCGTCGAAGCCCTCGACGTCGGCGGTCGGATCGGCTTCGGCGTACCCGAGGGCCGTGGCCTCGTCGAGCGCCTCCTGGTATCCGGCGCCGGTGGAGTCCATCTTGTCGAGGATGAAGTTGGTCGTGCCGTTGACGATCCCCATCACCCGGTTGATCTTGTCGCCGGCGAGGGACTCGCGCAGCGGGCGGATCAGCGGGATGGCGCCGGCGACGGCGGCCTCGTAGTAGAGGTCCTTGTCGTTCTCCCCCGCCGCGGCGTGCAGGGCGGCCCCGTCCTGGGCGAGCAGGGCCTTGTTGGCGGAGACGACGGAGGCGCCGTGCTCGAAGGCGGCGGTGATCAGGGTCCGCGCGGGCTCGATCCCGCCGATCACCTCGACCACCACGTCGATGTCCCCGCGTTTGACGAGGGCGGTGGCGTCGGTGGTGACGAGAGACGGGTCGATGCCCTCGCGCACCTTGCCGGGGCGCCGTACGGCCACGCCCGCGAGCTCCACGGGCGCTCCGATCCTCGCCGCGAGGTCGTCGGCGTGCGTCGTCATGATGCGCGCCACCTCTGAGCCGACAACCCCACAGCCCAGCAGCGCCACCTTCAGCGGACGCGTACGCATCATCCGACCTCGTTTCCTCATACCGTCTACGGTTGGACCAGTCTCACTCACCGGACGGGAGTTTCTACCCTTCGTCCGGATCGTGAGACATCTATTTCATTTGTACAGGGGTGGAAGACCGTAGATCTTCCGTCCCCATGAGCTGGTGTGATGCGCCGGTGTCAGCCGACGTCGAGGCGCAGGAGGTCCTCCTCCGTCTCGCGCCGGACGATCACCCGTGCCTCGCCGTCCTTCACCGCGACGACGGGCGGCCGCAGCACATGGTTGTAGTTGCTGGCCATGGACCGGCAGTAAGCGCCCGTGGCCGGTACGGCGATGAGATCCCCCGGCGCCAGGTCCGCCGGCAGGAACGCGTCCTTGACCACGATGTCCCCGCTCTCGCAGTGCTTGCCGACCACACGGGCGAGCACGGGCTCGGCGCCGGAGGTCCGGGACACCAGGGCGACGCTGTACTCGGCGTCGTACAGGGCCGTGCGGATGTTGTCGGACATGCCGCCGTCGACGGACACGTACGTCCGCAGCCCCTCCAGAGGCTTGACGGTGCCGACCTCGTAGAGCGTGAAGGCGGTCGGCCCGACGATGGCGCGCCCGGGCTCGACGGAGATGCGGGGGGTGCGCAGCCGGGCGGCCTCGCACTCGCGCGTGACGATCTCGGTGAGCGCCTTGGCGATCTCGTGGGGTTCGCGGGGGTCGTCGTCGCTGGTGTAGGCGATCCCGAGACCACCGCCGAGGTCGATCTCGGGCAGCTCGACGCCGTGCTCGTCCCGAATGTCCTTGAGCAGCCCGACGACTCGGTGCGCGGCGACCTCGAAGCCGGACATGTCGAAGATCTGCGACCCGATGTGGGAGTGGATCCCGATCAGCTCGAGCCCGTCGAGCTGCAGCGCCCGCCGCACGGCCTCCGCGGCCTGCCCCCCGGCCAGCGGAATCCCGAACTTCTGGTCCTCGTGGGCGGTGGCGATGAACTCGTGCGTGTGGGCCTCGACCCCGACGGTGATCCGAATCTGGACCTTCTGCCGCTTGCCCAGGGACTGCGCGATGTGGGCGACGCGCACGATCTCCTGGAAGGAGTCGAGCACGATCCGCCCGACCCCGGCCTCGATGGCGCGACGGATCTCGTCCGTGGACTTGTTGTTGCCGTGGAAGGCGATGCGCTCGGCCGGCATGCCGGCGGACAGGGCGGTGGCCAGCTCGCCCCCGGAGCACACGTCGAGGTTGAGCCCTTCCTCGTCGAGCCACCGCACGACGGCACGGGACAGGAACGCCTTCCCGGCGTAGAACACGTCGGCGTCGGCCCCGAAGGCGGTACGCCACGCACGCGCGCGTGCACGGAAGTCGGCCTCGTCGAGGACGTAGGCCGGGGTGCCGTGCTCTTCGGCGAGCGTCTTCACATCGACGCCGCCGACGGTGACGACCCCGTCGTCGTTGCGCCCGACGGTCTGGGCCCAGACCTTGTGGTCGAGGGCGTTGAGGTCGGCGGGCGGCGCGTAGTAGTGCCCCTCGGGCAGGACGTCGGCGTGACGGGGACCGGCGGGATGGGCGGAACGGCTCATGACGGTGACTCTCAGACTCTCTGTCTCTCTCCGGGCGTCTCTCGCGAGGGGCCTCAGAGGTGTTCGGGTGCGTCGATGCCGAGCAGGGACAGGCCGCCGGCCAGCACCGTCCCGGCGGCTTCGGCGAGCGCGAGCCGGGCGCGGTGGGCGGCCGAGGGTTTCTCCTCGCCGCAGGGCAGCACGGAGGGCAGAAAGGGCAGCACGGCATCGGCAACGGTGACGAGATGCCGGGCAAGCCGGTCCGGGGCACGGTGGGTGGCGGCCGCGGTGAGGATGCGGGGGTGGTCGGTCAGGGGGGTGAGGAGGGTGGGGATGGGGGTGCCGTTGGCGCTGTGGGTGCCGTTGGCGGTGGTGGGCGTGGCGGCGTCCGCGGAGGGGCTGGTACGCGTCGGACCGGCGTCGAGGGAGGGGCAGGCGTCGAGCGGGCCGGGTTCGGCGGTGAAGCCCAAGCGGGCGGCGTTGCGGCTGAGGGACCGGATGCGGGCGTGGGCGTACCGCACCCGGAACAGCGGATTGCTCTCCTGCTGGACCAGATGATCGGCGGTGATCCGGGGCCGGTCGTGCGGGGCGGGGTGCAGCAGGGCCCACTGGGAGGCGTCGTGGCCCAGCGGCGCGGGATCCTCCGGCGCGGGCACGGGCCGCAGATTGACGGGCTCACCGTGCTCGACGGTGGCCCGCCCGCCCTGCGTGGCGACGATCCGTACGACGGCGTCCGCGACGACCTCGGCCCGCACCTCGTACGGCACCCGCAGCGCGACGACCTGCCCGGCGAGGGCGTCACCATGACCGTACGACGCCCCACGCTCCCGGATCTCCCGGACGAGCCCGGTGACGAGGTCGGCCCGCGCGTCGAGGCTGATGTTCAGAAACCCGGGCCCGGTCACGACGACATCGCGGATGCCGTCGGCACCGACGAGCCGGGGCCGCAGAATCTCGGCGACCCGCAGCGGGGGCTGCCCGGCCGGCCGGGCGAGCTGCAGAGCGACGTTGGTGGCGAAGTCCCCGCACCCCCCGGGCCCCGGCTCGGTCACCACGACCCGCTCGGGCACGCTCACACTCAGCTCCCCGTCATCGACAGCACAACGCACCGCGTGCAGCACGGTGCGGGACAACTCGACGGGGGTCACGGGACAAGCGTAGGGGAGGAAGGGGCTGGGTAGCGGAGACGGTCCTTACTGTGGGACGGCCCTCTGACCGGCCACGGATCCGCATCCGATCCCTGACCACCTAACCACCGGACGAAATCCCACCCGGTACGCCGTCGGAGATCCCGTCGTCGATCCCGTCGTCGATCCCGTCGGAGATCCCACCGGAGTCGCCATCGGCGAGGCTCCGCAGGACCCTGCCGTTGCCCCCGCCTCCATCCGCGCCAGCATCACCGTCCCCGTCCCCGTCACCATCCCCGCCGCCGCTCCCACCGCCGCCGCGACGCCCTCCGCCTCCCTGTCCTCCCTCTCCCCCGTCACCGTCGCCCGCGCGCTCGATCAGCTGCTTGACGAGGCGTACGAGTTCGGCGGGCTCGAAGGGCTTGGCGAGGAAGGCGTCCACGCCGACGTCGAGACCGGTGTCGACCTCGTACTGCGTGCACGCGCTGATGATGGCGAGGGGCAGATGGTGCGTGCGGGGGTCGGCGCGGAGCCGGGCGGCGGTGCGCAGGCCGTCCAGCCGGGGCATGACGACATCGAGCGTCACGACATCGGGCCGCACCTGGTGCACCACATCCAGACACTCGGCACCATCGGCCGCGGTCACGACCTCCAGCCCTTCCAGCTCGAGGTTGACCCTGATCAGCTGCCGGATGACCTTGTTGTCGTCTACAACAAGCACCCGACCCGAGGCGCCTGGCACAAGTCGAGAGTAGGTCCGGACCGGCCACCGCGTCCGGGTTTTCCCCACTTCCACCCCGTACAGGGGACCCGTCCACCGCACAGAGGCCACGGGCCTGCTCCGAACAGGTACAGCCCGCCGCGCCCAGACAACCTCCCCGCCCCGGCCACACCCCGTTTCCACCCCTGCCCCACCGCGGCAGGAACGGGCCGGCTCACCGCACACAGGCCCCGTTCCCCCCGGGCAAGCGCCCCGCCCTGTTCGCCGCCGAAGAAACGGGTTCCTGATCACCCCGCCGGACCTGCTAGTCTTCTACCCGTCGCCGCGAGCAAAGAGCTCCGCAGCCGACACGCCCCCGTAGCTCAGGGGATAGAGCAACGGCCTCCGGAGCCGTGTGCGCAGGTTCGAATCCTGCCGGGGGCACTCGCCGAGGATCAGCAGAGATCAAGCGCTGACCAGGGCGGATGCCGACAGAAGAGGGCGGGAGTCAGTCTCACTGACTCCCGCCCTCTCTCGTTGTCTCTCGGTGGTCGCGACACACCTCCGACACATGCACCTCATGCGCCAAGCCCGGCAGGCCGGCCGCCAAGACTCCCTCTGGACCCCCGCCGTCCTTTTACGTTCTCCCGGGCGGGGGAGCGGCGCAAAAGAACCAGGAGCAGGCTGGGTGGTGGAGGTGAAGCGCCGTGGCACCAAACGAAGCTTCCTCGCCCGTCACGGATGCTGCCGCATTCGACGCCCTGTTCCACCGATCCCCTACCGGCTTGGTGATCCTGGATACGGAACTGCGAGTCCTGCGGATCAACATCATCAGGCCGGTTCTGCACAAACTGCCCCCTGACCAGGTCACGGGCCGACGCCTCACTGACGTATACGACCTTTCCGCGCCGGATGACGTCCTGGCGATGCTGCACGACGTGCTGGAGAGCGGCGCTCCCGCACGGAGGCGACTAGTGGGGGTACGTCCGAAGAGCTCGCCGGGGCCGGAGCACTTGTTCTCCGTCTCCGTATCCCGTCTCGAGAGCCCGCAGGGAAAGGTCCTGGGACTGCTGGCGGAGATGCTCGATGTCACCGAAAGCGAGCAGCTGGCCGCCCGCCTGCGCGTCCTCGCCTCGATGCGCGAGCACGTGGGGCAGACCCTCGACGTGGTGGCCACCTGCGAGGAACTGGTGCGGGCGGTGGTGCCGGACCTCGCCGACATCGCCGTGGTGGAAGTCGTGGACTCAGTGATCCGCGGCGAAAACCCTCCGCCGAGTCCCCTCGGACGGGAGGTGCCGCTACGCCGTGTTGCCTACGGCCACCGCGCCGGTGACGAGCACATTCAGGCGCATCCCGTGGGTGACGTGCGCGCTCTGCCGTTTTCGACGCCCTACGCCCAAACGCTCGCCGACCTCAAACCCCGCCTTGTCGCCTTGGGCTCCGATACGCCCTGGCTGGCGGCCGACCCGCCACGCAGTGAGGCAATCCGTGCGTCCGGCGCCCGCTCTCTCATCACAGTACCCCTGACGTTGCGTCGAACCGTGCTGGGTCTGCTGAGCCTGTACCGCACCCACGAGGCGCACGTGTATGACACGGACGATGTCGCCCTCGCCGTCGCAATAGGCGCTTACAGCTCCCTATGCATCGACAACGCCCGCCGCTACACCCGGGAACACACCATCGCCTTGACGATCCAGCGCCGTGTGCTACCTCCGTGCCCCGCGACGCAGATCACCGTGGAAACCGCACACCTGCACGTGCCCTCCCAGCTCGGCGGAGGCAGCGGATTCGACACCTTCGCCCTGCCCGGCGCCCGCACCGCACTGGTGGTCGGCGAAAACAAAGGACAAGGCATCCACGCGGCCACCGCGCTGGGACAGATACGAACCGCCAGCCACGCCCTGGCCGCACTCGACCTGGAGCCCGACGAACTCGTCGCACGCCTCAACGACGCCACCGTAAGCCTGGCCCAGGAACAGGCGGCTCTGCCGCCCAGCGACGCCATGCCGGTCACGGGAAGCTGCGTGTACGCGGTCTACGACCCCCTCGCCCGGACCTGCACCATCGCCCTGGCCGGCCACCCCCCACCCGTCATCGCCCATCCCGACGGCAGGACCGAAGTCCTCAACCCGCCGAGCGGACCTCCCTTGGGCACTGTCGACGGACCCCCCTTCCCCTCCGCCACGATCCCCGTCGCCGACGGCAGTGTCCTCGCCTTCTACACCGAGTCCCTCCTGGACGCCTCCCCCTCCCCGGACACCCTTCAACAGGTGCTGGCCCACCCTGACCGGCCACTGCAGGATCTGTGCGATGAGGTGCTCTACCGGCTGCGGGGAGGCACCTGCCAGGGCGACATCGTCCTCCTCCTCGCCCGCACGCACGCATTCCCCGCCGAGCAGGTCGCCGCGTGGCATCTCGGCCACCACCCCAAAGCCGTCACCACGGCGCGCAGCCACGCCTTGCACCAGCTCACCCTGTGGGGAGTGGATGACGAAACCGCCTACGCCACCCAGATGATCGTCAGCGAACTGGTCACCAACGGCATCCGCTACGGCGCCCCGCCCCTGCGACTGCGGCTCATCAAGGACCGCACACTCACCTGCGAGGTCCACGACGGCAATGCCGTCGCGCCGCGGCTGCGCCACGCCAAGACCATCGACGAAGGCGGGCGTGGTCTGTTCATCATCGCCCAACTCGCCCAGAATTGGGGCGTCCGCTACTCCCCCGACGGCAAGACCGTCTGGGCCGAGCTGGCTCTATAACCCAATGGACCAGCGCGTGAGGTTGAGGCAGGTCGAGCGCGGCAGGACAGAAGTCCAACGGGTCTCTTGCTCCGATGGGTTGAGACTTCGAAAACCTCCCTCAACGGCGCCAGAGCCGTGTGCGCAGGTTCGAATCCTGCCTGGAGTGCCCAGACCTGGGAACGCTGCTGTCGCCGGTCTTGGTGGCCCGTTC
Organism: Streptomyces sp. NPDC050743; assembly: GCF_044456925.1. NCBI lineage: Bacteria > Bacillati > Actinomycetota > Actinomycetes > Kitasatosporales > Streptomycetaceae > Streptomyces > Streptomyces sp. NPDC050743. The sequence goes on along the minus strand of NZ_JBITGJ010000006.1, from coordinate 212,498 downwards.
ATGTGCTTGTGCCTGGGGCGGAAAGGTGCAGTGACTCGACAAGGGCCGGTCTCTCAGCCGCCGACGAGGGCGACGAGCTTGATGAAGATCAGGTCGGGATCGACGGTGAGGTCCACGATCTCGTCAAGGTCCTCGACCTGGCGATCGCCGGCCAGCACGAAGAACCCGTTGGCCAGGAAGGCGCGCTCGGCGATCTCGGCCTGGCGCTCCCAGTCGATGCGGCGGGGTTCGCGGAGTCGGTAGCCGTTCAGCTCCGTCTCGGCGTCGTCGGGGCGGACGAGCCCGTTGAAGCGGTTGCTCGGGCGGGCGTTGTGCCGGGCGACCTCCTCGCTGACCCGGAGCCTGATCAGCTCCCGTACGGTCATCCGTTCCGGCACGCCGGTGACCTCCCACTCGGTGAGCGGCTTGCCCGTCGCGGTCTCGTCCCGGAACGTCACGGTTGCCATCAGACACCTCGCTTGATCTGCATGAGGATGGACTCGTCGGTGATCTCGGTGTCGGCCGCGAGCAGGAATGCCTTGCTGAGGATCAGGGAGAGCCGGGCGTCCTCGAACGGCAGGAACACCTTGCCCTCTCCCGAGCGCCGTGACGGAACGATGCACAGGTAGCTGTCGTCCGGTTCCATCAGGATGTTGGCCGAGCCCAGGTGGATCTTGTACGTGCGCAGCTCGCCGCGGACGATGAGGAAGCGGCCTTCGAGCGTGCACCGGTCGGCGATCTTCAGGCGCGGCAGGATACGCCCCAGCACATCGCGGCGCGCCTCGGCGCTCTCCGTCAGCTCGGCGAACCCTGCCCGTTCCCAGTAGGTGCGCTGAGGGCCGCCGTCGGTCCAGTCGGGATCAGCGGCGATCGAGGTCACGCCGACGAAGAGGTCCACGTCGCGCATCGCCTCACTGAACACCAGCGGGGGCGCGTCGGCGAGCGGTGCCTCGCGCCAGGCGTCCTGCACCCGGCGGTCGAATCGCACCTGGTCGGTCGAGGCCAGTTCGTCCTCGCCCGCCCAGTCGGCCCAGTTGTGGATGAAGCGGACCCGCCATCCCCCGGCCGCCAGGGTGCGCTCGGCTGCGTCGCAGTCCCCGCCGTCCCAGGGGCCGAGCAGGCGGCTCTTCCATCCCCGGGCCCGGAACAGGGCGAACATCGTGCGGTAGTGAACGAGGTGGGCGGCGAAGCGGTTGGAGTAGACGCGGGTGTGCTCCTCGGCCGGGGTGAGGAGGTAGATCTCGCGGAACGCCTGTTTGAAGGGTTGCCGTATGCACCGCTCGGTGAGCAGGTCCCGCCAGGCCCGCACGGCGTCCGGCTCGGAGCGGAGCGGGTGCCAGAGTCGTACGGAGGCGTCGTCGGGCGCGTCGGGAAGGTGCTCGTCCGTCTCGGGCAGTACGGCCCGCCACTCACCCGGTGCGACCTCGATCTCCCAGATCAGCCGGCGTACGAGGGTGCGGGCGAGGGGGTGGCCGGCCAGGTCGGTGCGCCACCAGCCGTACGGGTGAACGGTGTCGGCGGTGTAGCCGCCTTCCAAGGCGCGGATCAAGGTGGCGAGTTGGGCGTTGACTCGCTTCACCAGCTCGCGAAGTTCCTTGACCAGGGCAGCGTGGTCGCGGCGGACCGGCGCGGGGACGCTGCGCAGCGGACGGCCGTCCTTCTCCCAGGACAGCGTCGCCGTCTCGGTGACCGTGACGACGGCCTGGTAGTCGCCGGCCGTCCGGCGCAGGACGCTGCCCGCGGCGGAGCCACCGATGGGTGCGGTGTCGAACCCCAGCCGCGGGAGCCGTAGCGCCACGTCGGTGCGTTCGGCCAGGGCCGCGTCGACCTTCTTGAGCATCTTGTCGAGTTGCTTGGGCACCCCGGCGTGCCGGACGGTCCGGCGCACGGTGCGGATCGCGGTCACCAACTCGGGCGTCGGGAAGTCCTGCGCGGCGCGGACCACCTCGTACAGCAAGGCCTGCGACGGAAGCGTCTTGGCCGACGTCGGGGCGAGAGCGATGCCGGGCAGCAGCCGCTCGAACAGCTCGGGCAGCCAGGGCTCGTCGCGGACCAGCGCCACCCGCAGGGCCCGTCCGAGCGTGGTGATCTCCCGGTCCGTGAACGCCTTGTCCGCCCGGTAGGGGATCTCGCCCACCCGGATGGACTCGGTGCGGTCGGCCGCCGCTTCCAGCGCACGGCGGGCGAACGCCGCATAGGCAGGGTTGTCCGCCGACCGGCGCCATACGTACGCGGGCGGTGAGTCGAGCCTGTGGTACCGGTCGAACTCGGACAGCAGCGCCTGTTCAGCCGGGGCGAGGCCGGCGATGGCGGCGATCTCGTCCGCGACGATGGGGCCCGCGTCACGAGAGAGACGCTCCACGGCCGCGCGCAGTGGTCCGTCGCCGGCGAGCCGTGCGATCGCGAGGAGCGCGTACGGCTGACGTACCGTGTCCTTCTCCACCCACAGCTCGACCAGGGCACGGGCAGGTGCGGAGACGTCGGGCAGCGGCCCGGTGCAGTGCTCCAGCGCGTCCAGACCCGGGGTGAGGTCCGCCCACCCGCGCACCTCGTACCATTCGGCGAGTGCTTGGAACATCCGGCGGCACGCGTCGGGTGTGTAACGCGGCTGCCGTTCCCTGGCCGCGTCCTCGACCGCGAAGCGGACCCTCGTCATCGCGTGCGTGGCCGAGGCTTCCACCCGGTGGGCCGCCACGAGCAGGCTGCCGAGTTCCTCGTCGGAGACCTGCGACAGATCCGGGTGGCTGTCCTCGTCGTCGAGTGTGAAGTCCGGGTCGGTCAGCGCGCGCATCAGCCGGGCTGCGAGGTCCATCAGGCCCCCCTCTTGATCTGGCGGAGGATCGTCCTGTCGGTGATCTCGGTGTCGGCCGCAAGCAGGAACGCCTTGCTGAGGATCAGGGACAGCCGCTCGTCCTCGAACGGCAGGAAGACCTTGCCGTCGCCCTTGCCTCGTGACGGGACGATGCACAGGTAGGCGTCGTCCGGTTCCATCAGGATGTTGGCGGAGCCCAGGTGGATCTTGTACGTGCCCAGGTCCCCGCGGACCAGCAGGAAGCGGCCTTCGAGCGAGCACCGGGCGGCGATCTTCAGGCGCGGCAGGATCCGTTCCAGCGCCTCGCGGCGGACCTCGGCGCTCGCCGTCAGCGCGCCGAACGTGGCCGTCCGCCAGTAGCCGGCGTAGCGGTCCTCGCCCCGGTCGCTCCAGTCGGGGTCGGCGGCGATCGAGGTCACGCCCACGAACAGGTCGACGTCGCGCATCGCCTCGCTGAACACCAGCGGGGGCACCTCCGCCAGCGGAACCTCCCGCCAGCGCCGGCCGTCCCGCCGCTCGAAGCGGACCTGGTCCGTCGCGGCGTGCTCGGGCGCGTAGCCGCCGCCGTCGTCGGCTGCGGGCTCGTGGTGGAAGCAGGCCCGCCACTGGCCGTCGCCGAACTCGGCCCGCGCCTGCCCGTCGTAGCCGCCGTCGTAGCGGCCGAGGAAGTTGGCCTGCCAGCCGCGTTCCTTGAACAGCGCGTAGAGCTGCCGGTAGTGGACAATGTGGGCGGCGAACCGGTTGGAGTAGACGCCGGTCTCCTCCTCCGCCGGGGTGAGCAGGTAGATCTCCCGGAAGGCCTGTTTGAACGGCTGCCGCAGCCGCTCGGCGACGAGCCGCTCCCGCCACGCCCTGATGTCGTGCGCCTGCGCCCGGATCGGATGCCACAACCGGACGCGCTCGGGCTCGCCGGGCGGCCCGGCCGTCGGTGCCACCGCACGCCACTCGCCGTCCGCATCCCCGACGTTCCGGAACTCCCAGATCAGGCCGCGGACGAGAACTCCGGTGACCGGATGGTCGCGGTAGTAGCGGCACCACTCGTCGTACGGCCACTCGCGCCCGGCCGACATCAACGCCTCGACGCGGGCCCGCTCCCCCGACAGCGTCCCCCGCACCGCCTTGGCCATATCCTTCAACTCCCCCAGCTCTTCCGGGAAGCCCTCCTTCACAGCCGCCGGAGCCGTACGGGACGTCCCCCCGTCGGGACGCGTGAAGGTGAGCCGCACAGTCGCCGCGTCCTCGATCGCCACCCGTACCCGGTATCCGCCGAGCTCCCGTTCCAGCGAACCGTCCGGCGCCAGGCCGTGGTCCGGGACACTGCGCTCGATGAGCTGCTCCGCCGTGATGCCCTGCTTCCCGGCCGCCGTCACCAGCGCGGTGTCGAGCTGCTTGCGCAGCGCCCGGTGCTTGATCCGGGACTGCAGCCGCCACAGGGCCTCCAGGGAGGCCGGATCGCCGGTCTCGGCCAGCGCGTTGATCGCCGCGCCCGCGAGCTTGGGATCCTCGATCACGCCGGTTCCGGCCGCGCCGGTCCGCAGAGCGAGCGCGCCGAGGTGCCGCACCGCGGCCGGGCCGCCAGTCAGCGCGGCCGCCCAGACGACACCGCGCGCCAGGTCGCCGTCGTTCTGGTGGACGACGTAGTGGTAGTGGTAACCACCGCCGATCCAGCCGGTGTGCGCACCGCTTCCCCTGCTGCACAGCGGCTCGCCCTCGGCCAGCGCCCGCAGGACGTCGGCCAAGACCTCCTGCGCCGACGCCGCCTCCGCCAGTTCCAGGCACGTCCGCCGCCATCTCTGCGCGGGACGCGGGCCCGACAGGCTCGCCACGTGCCGCAGAAGGTCCGCCAGTCGGGGTGTCGGCGACGTCTTCGCACGGTCGTTCAGCGGGGCGGCCCAAGGAGCGTAAGCGGGGATCAGTCCGTCGGGTATAGACGCCTCCTCCACGCTCGCGAGCAGTGCGCGCAGGCGCTTGGCGAGCTGTCCGCGCCGGCGTGCCGCCACATCGGTGTCCATGAGCTCCGCGTGCGCGTGCCGCAGCCAGGGCATGACCGCACGGCGGCCGTCGGCGTCGAGCTGCTCGGCGGCCTTCAGCACCAGCCCGAGCGCATCGGCGAACCAGAAACCCATGTCGTACTCGGTGGCCCGGAGCAGCATCACCGCGACCTCGTCGGGCGTCCAGCCGCGCAACCGCGAGACCAGGGACGCGATCTCGGTCTCATACTGCCAAAAGGTCGTGTGGTCGAAGCAGGCTGCCAGCATCAGGCACAGGGCCGCCGCCCTCCCCTCCTCCTCCGAGCAGGCCGCAAGCCGCCCGTCGAGCTCGGCCTGGGTCGCTGCGCGTGTCGCCTGAATCCGCTCGAATGTGTCCGTTCCCCCCAGCGCCGCTGAGGCGTCCCACCGGGGCTCCGTCCGCTGACGTTCCAGAAGCTCGACGAGCCAGCGGGCGCGGCAGAGCGCGGCAGACCTCACGTCGTCGAGCGAGTCGTTCCTACGGGATTCGGCCACCAGGGCTTCGTACAGCATGGCCGGATGATGACAGGGGGGACTGACAACGCGATCAATCCGCAGCTTGCTCGGGCCTGTTGAACCACGAGGTCCGGCTGCTGTCGTCGCCCGGTTCGACACCCGCAACGGCGACGACTACCAGAGCAACCGGATCCGGCGGTGGATGGCGGCCGGGCCGATCGATGAACCCGTACCCATGTCGGTGCCCTCCGCGCGGGCGCACACGCTCGGCGGCGCACGCGTCCGAACCCGCGCCTGAGGGGTGGGTCTGGTGGAGGTGCCTATCGGCACTGGGCATCCTGAGCCACGTACCCCGTGCCTCACCGTCTCGCCACTACTGCCAGGCACGGACCAGATCTTCAGGCCCCCAGTGGGCGGCCAGCGGCAGACTGTCGACGACACCGCTGCGGGACACCGCGACCAGCGGGGTGTCCAGCCCGGCACCGGGCACCGCGAGTACGTCCCGAGCCAGGGCGTCGTATTCGCGCCGGCCGAACGGTTGGGACTCCAGCCACTTGATGGAGCCGACAAAGTGCACCGCGCCCGCCACGGGTTCACGGTCGGTGCCAACCAGGTCGATCTCGGGATTGTTCTGCCGGTTCCACCAGCCGCCGACAGCCTCTGTCTCCGGCCATCGCTCGTCGGGCAGCAGCCGCTGCAGCGACTCGCGAATGAGCGGCTCGACCGCACGCCCGCGCCAGGTGGTCCAGGACCGCTCGATGCGCTCCAGGGCCAGATCGCCCCGGCCGCGCTCGATGAGCGGGATCCCCCGCTGCAGGAAGGCCAGCCAGAACCGGAGATACGGATCGGCGATGCGGTAGCGCTTGTTCTTGGTGTCGGCCTTCGCGGACAGTGGCAGGTCGGCCGCCAGAACCCGCTTGGCCTGCAGGGTGTTCAGCAGCGGGGACAGCGTGCCCGATGGCAGGGCACCTGTTCCCCCGGCCTGTGCCGCGATGGTGGAGAAGGTCCGCTCGCCGTTGCCCACCGCCTCCAGCACCGCCCGCGAGTGCGACGCCTCGGGGAACTCCCCCAGCAGCGACAGCTCGCCCGCGACCAGCAGCGGAGACAACGGATTCGCCACCGCCTCGCGCAGGAAGTCCGCCCGGCCCGCCCCTGGCCGCCACGACTGAACGATTTCCGGAAAGCCTCCCGTGATCAGCAGCGCGTCCACCGCGTCCGCCGCATCCAGCCCGGTCATGGCCTGCACATCGCCCAGGTGCAGCGGCTGTACGGTCATCTTCGCCGCCCGCCCGAAGAACGGGCGGCCATACGACTGCAGCGCTTCCATCACCGACATGTCGCTGCCGACCAGGATGAGCAGGACCGGCTTGGCGGACAGGTGACGGTCCCAGACGGTCTGCAGAGCCCCCTCGAACTCCGCGTCCTGCTCAACCAGCCACGGCACCTCGTCGATCACCGCGATGCTCGGGGCGTCGTCCGGAACCGCGACGGCCAGTGAGCGCAGCGCCTGATTCCAATCCGCGGCCTGCAGCCCGGCCACCAGCTCCGCCCCCGCCAGGGCGGACTGGGCGATCGCCCCAGTGAAGTCCGCCCGCTCGGCCACAGCGTTGCGGCCGCGGGTCGCCTGGAAGACCACGTACGGAACCCGGGACCGGTCGCAGAACTCCTGGACCAGGCGAGACTTCCCCACCCGGCGCCGCCCGGTCATGATCACGGCCCGTCCACGGGTAGCGCCTACGCCCTCGATCACCAGGCCCAGCTGTCGAGCCAGCAGATCCAGGTCAGCCACCCTCCCTTTGAATTCCACAGGCGACCCCCTCGCGAGCAAAACGCAGTTTCGATATTACGTAGATTGAATCTTACTTAGATGTTAGCTCGCTTCCCACGTCAGCGCCAACCCGTCGGCAGCATGGACGAGCGCGCCACACCATTTCGGGCTTGGGTAGATGACCGACATCGTCCAACCAGAGAATCCCGCAGGTCACAGCCGGTCCGGCACGAACGGGCTCTGCTCGCGGCTCCCGCTGGGACCCGAACCTACGGTCAATCGCCGCCGGCCCATCGATTCAGCCGGACAACCGTCTTGATCACCAGCCGCCCGCCCCCGACCAGCGGCCCTTCCTCTGCACATGCTCCGAGTGCCTCGTCAGAGGCACTCGCCGAGGATCAGCAGAGATCACGCGCTGACCAGGGCGGATGCCGGCAGCCGACTCGATCCGGTTTGGTGCCGGCAGGTGCCGCACAGGTGGCTTTGTCCAGCGTGGCGTGGGTGCAGGGTGCGAGCTGCGTCTACCGCCTCTCAGCAACGTGGCAGCGCGTTCACGCCGGATCGGAACTTGCGGACTCCGCGGGGTCGGACCAGACGTCGGTCGGTACGACGCCGGTGGATCGTCCGTGAGGGTCGAGTAGGTGGCCGAGATGTTTGTCGGTCCGCAAGGTGATCATTCGCTCGGCGATGTTGATACCGGGGTGGGCGGTGGCGATCTGGGTTTCGAAGCGGGAGCACGTCCTCGGCGGAACGGAGATAGGCCTGCAGCACGAGGTTGTGGGGGCCGGTGATGGCGAGGCAGGCGCGGACGTCGGACAGCCGGACCAGGGCATGGCCGACGTCCGGCAGGTCGGCGGGTGGGACTGTGACCCAGAAGGTGACGGCGACGGGCCAGCCGCCCAGTGGGCGGGCGAAGTCGCAGCGGAAGCGCAGCGTGCCGGTCCGGGCGAGCTGGTCGAGGCGGCGCTTGACGGTGGAGGCGCTGGTACCCATGGCGTCGGCAAGGGCCTGGTGGGACGCCCGGCCGTCGGGAGCGAGCCGAGCCATCAGCGCGCGGTCGAACGTGGTCACCTGGCGAGTTGGCGGCACGGTGGTGGAACCGGCCGGTGCGGTGAGCTGCGCTCGTTGGGCTCGAGCAAGTGCACCGATCCGCCAGCGGCCGCCTTCGGTGAAGACGTGGGTGATGATCCGGGCTCGTACGACGGAGACGCCCGGCACCGTCGGCAGGACGTCGAGGGTGTAGGGGGACATCGCGGCCAGGTCGGTGGTGGCCACGGTCGCGAGCAGCTGGTGCGCTCCGGCGGCCCGCTCCAGGTTGACCACGTGCGGGTGGCCGCTGAGCACACGGGAGACCGCGGCGGCGTTCGCGGCGGCGCAGTCGATGTCCACGAAGGCGGCGCAGAGCTGCTCGGCCATCCGAGGGCCCGGCGAGAAGCCGACCCAGGCCTCGCCGCGTTCTGCCAGGCGGCCCCACCACCGCGCGACGGTGACCGGGTCCACGCCGAGAACGCGGCCGAGCTCGGTCCACGAGGCTCGCGGCTGCAACTGCATCGCATGGATGAGCGCCAGCTCGTCGTCGCTCAGCAGCCTGGCGTCATCCTGCATCCTCAGGCCCCATGTGCGGATTTCCTGCATTTGCGCGGCCTTCAGCATCCTGCCTTGCACACGTGTCGTCACCGCTTTGAGCGGTAACGAATCAGGGTTCCAGGCCTGGCCCCTCGTGCCTGGCTCCGCCGCCAGGCGAGCGTGCCCTACCGATTATCCGCCGCTCCCCCGATGCGAAGGAATCAAGACGTGATGTCACTCGTGCCGCCCAAGCCCAAGGCCGAGGCGGCCCGAGCCTCCGGCGCCGCCGCCGTACACCGCACACGCGTCGCCGTGTGACCGCCCTGGCGGCAGCCGCGCCGCGGTGCGCCCCGGCCCGGCCCGCCATCCGATCGGCCCCCACCCCCCATCACCACACACAACTCTCCACCTTGAGAAGGGCCAGCCCCCCATGAGCACGAACACCCGGACATCCCGCACGCCCCTCGCCGACACCCACCGCTCCTCGCTGCTGAGGCTGTACCTGGGCCGCGGCATCCTGGCCGTGGCATGGGCCGCGGCGTTCTCCGCCAACCACGACTCCCTCGACGCCGCAGCGATCACGCTGCTGGTCGTCTACCCGCTGATCGACGCGGTGTCGTCGTTCATCGACTTCCGTGCCCTTGCGGACGGATCGCAACGTCGCCTTACGCTGTTCAACGGGGTGCTCAGCACCCTCGTCGCCCTCGGGCTCGGCGCGGCAGGGGCCAATGGAGCACAGGCGGTGCTGCACGTGTTCGGCGCCTGGGCCGTCGTCTCCGGCGTGGCCCAGATACTGGTCGGCCTCCGGCGGCGCAGCCCCGAACTCGGCAAGCAGTGGCCGATGCTGCTCGCGGGCGGCCTGTCCATCCTCGCGGGGATCGGCCACAACTCCCAGGCCCTCGCCGACCAGCCCAAGCTCGGCATTCTCGTCCTGTACACCACGGCCGGCGGCGTGTTCTTCATCCTCCAGGCCGGCCTGCTGGCACGGCGAGCCCGCCAAGTACGAACCCGAACCGCATGAAGAGAGTCACGCGCCGGCAGGGCGGCCGATGCCCCCGCCTCCGCCTCCGCCTCCGCCTCCGTCCCCGTCCCCGTCCCCGTCTCCGTCTCCGTCTCCGTCTCCGTCTCCGGGACAGGACGCCTGCCGAAGCTGTGCGCAACGCCTCACTGCCGCCTCACCGCCATTGACCTCTTGATTCGCAGCAACTGACGGAGACGCCGGACCGGTTGGCCCTCCGTCCGGCCTGAACATCCAGCGATTGAGCTGGAGCAGTTGAGCTCCCTCAAGCCGTCCGCTTGCGCGACGCCGTCTTCTTCGCCGTGCTCTTCGTCTCCGCCGCCTTCTTCGCCCCCTGGGTCGCCTTGGACGCCGTCTTGGAGGCGGCCTTGGACGTCGACTTGCGAGCCGGTTCCGGCTTCTTCGCAGTCGTCGTCTTCTTCGCCGTGGCCGTCGACTTCTTGCCCCCCGCCGCCTTGGGCGCGGCCCTGCGCGTGAGGGGTCTGACCTCGGCCTCGCCCGCGGCGGGCGCCTCACCGCGGGATGCGCGGGCCGCCCGCACGCTGTTCTCCAGTGCGGCCATCAGGTCCAGCACCTTGCCCGCGGCGGCCGGGGCCGGGGCCTCCGGTGGGGCCTCGCCGGAGGCCTTCGCGGCGATGACCTCCTCCAGGGCCTCCTGGTACTCGTCGTGGAGGTCTTCGAGGTCGACCTCGCCGAGAGTGTCCATCAGGGCGTCGGCGAGGTCGAGTTCCTTGTCGCGGATGGTGACGTGGGTGTCGGGGGCGACGCCCTCGGGGGCGCGGACCTCGTCGGGCCAGAGCAGGCCGTGCATGGCGATGGCGTCGCCGACGACCCGGAGCATGCCGAGGCGTTCGCGGCCGCGCAGGGCGTACTTCGCGATGGCCACCTTGTTGCTGCGTTTGAGGGCCTCGCGGAGCAGGGTGTACGGCTTGGCCGCGGGCGCCCCGCCGGCGGCCAGGTAGTACGCCGCGCCCATCTGGAGCGGGTCGATCCGGTCGGCCGGTACGAAGGCCACGATCTCGATGGTGCGGGCGGTCGGGATCGGCAGGTGGGAGAGGTCGTCGTCGGTGATCGGGATCATCGTGCCGTCCGCGTCCTCGTACGCCTTGCCGATCTCGGCCTGGCTGACCTCGCGGTCCTCCAGTTCGCACACCTTGCGGTAGCGGATGCGGCCGTTGTCCTCGGTGTGGATCTGGCGGAAGGAGATCGCATGGCTCTCCGTGGCGTTCACCAGCTTGATCGGGATGCTGACGAGCCCGAAGGAGATGGCCCCGTTCCAGATGGATCGCACGTGCCGCACCCTTCCTCTACCGGAGCCGGCGGATACGGCTGATCTCCCGGATCAGTCAGATCTGCCGGTCGATCTGCCGGATCTGGCCGATCCGAGCGATCTGTCGAATCCGCCGGTTACAGCGCTTACTACCGTTTGTCTGGGATTGTCATCGTATGACGCCTATCACAGAGGTGGAGGGGCGGCGGCTCGCGCTCAGCAACCTGGAGAAGGTGCTGTATCCGGAGACCGGCTTCACCAAGGCGGAGCTGGTCCACTACTACGCGACCAGCGCCGATGTGCTGCTGCCGCACCTGCGCGACCGGGCCGTGTCCTTCCTGCGCTATCCGGACGGTCCGCAGGGGCAGCTGTTCTTCACGAAGAACGTTCCGCCCGGTACGCCCGAGTGGGTCACCACCGCGAAGGTGCCGCGGTCCTCGGCGGACAGCCCGGCCCGGATGGTCGTCCTGCAGGATCTGGCGAGCCTGGTCTGGGCGGCGAATCTGGTCGCGGAGTTCCACACCCATCAGTGGCTGGTCCAGACCCCGCACGAGGCCGACCGGCTGGTCTTCGACCTCGACCCGGGCGCGCCCGCGACCGTCGTCCACTGCTGCGAGGTGGCCCTGTGGCTGCGTGAGCGGCTCGCGGCGGACGGCATCGAGGCGTACCCGAAGACGGCCGGGTCGAAGGGGCTGCATCTGCTGGCGTCGGTCCGGGGCTCGTCCTCCGAGCGGACGAGCGAGTACGCGAAGGCGCTCGCCGTGGAGGCCGAGCGGGCGATGCCGCGGCTGGTAATGCACCGGATGACGAAGAGCCTGAGACCGGGGAAGGTGTTCGTCGACTGGAGCCAGAACGCGGCCCGCAAGACCACGGCCACCCCGTACACGCTGCGCGCCCGCCGGGCCCCGCTGGTGTCCGCGCCGGTGACCTGGGACGAGGTCGCCGACTGCCGCGACCCGGCACAGCTGGAGTTCCGGGCGGAGGACATCGCGCCGCGGCTGCAGGACCTCGGGGACCTGATGGCACCCATGCTGGACCCGGAAAGGGCGGCCCCGCTCCCGCTCGCCTGAGTTACACCCTCCCCCACGTGTTCCGGTCCCGCGCCATCCCGTGCAGCGCCTCCACGTCCGCCGGCTTGAGCACCCCGCCGAACCGGGCCAGGCCCGCCAGCTCGCTGTCCTGGAGGATGCGTACCGAGCGCGGCGGAACGGTCACCGTCAGCTCGGCCGGGCCCGCGAGGGCCAGGACCGGGCGGACCTCGGCGGTCAGGGCGTAGGAGGCCCGGTCGGCGACGGACCGCAGCCGGCGCAGCAGCGGCTCGGCGTCGCGGCGGCCCACGGTGACCATCGGGTCGGCGATCAGGACCCGGGACTTGCGGGCGTACAGGGCGTGGACGGCGAACAGGCCGCCGGGGCCGAGGAGCAGATGGTGGATGCGGTCGCCGCCGGGCAGGGCGATGGAGTGCAGGGTGTGCCAGCCGGCCCCCTCCAGGCCGTCCAGGACCGTGCCGACGGCCTCCTCGGCGGCCAGGGCGCGGCGGCGCGGGTCGGGGCGCAGCCAGCGGACGGGGCCGGGGTCGCGGTCGAGGGCGACGAGCAGGGCCTCGCCGGGGCGGTTGGGTGCCAGGTCGTCGTCGGGGTGCAGGGTCAGCCGGGCGAGTTCCGCGGGGGTGGGCACGGGTGGCGGGCCCACGGTCACCGGGCCGGTCAGGAACGGCTTCAGGGCTTCCAGTACGTCGTCCCTGCTGTCCTCAGCGAGCAGGTTGACCCGGCCTGTCTCACGGTCGTACCAGGCGGCGTTGCTTCCGTCCGGGCGGCAGACGTACAGCCGTTCCCGGCCGTGCCGATAGGCCGGCACCACGCGCAGTGCGCTCATGCGCCATCACCCCTCGACCATGGGAACAGGCGGGGTGCTCTTGGGGCAAGACCGGTTACCGTGGAGGACAGCCCTGCGAGGGGAGTTGGGGAGGCGCCGTTGCGGATCCGCGGAAAGCAGCCCGACGTACCGGCTCCGGAGAGCGCCTGGGACGAGATCGTGCCGGGCCTGTGGATGGGCGGGCACGAGTTCCGGGGCCGCTCGGGACGGACGGAGCTCGCCGTCGTACGCGACGAGTTCGATGTGGTGCAGACGCTGCTGCGGCTGCCGGGGTACGGCCCCGATCCGGGGGTCGAGCACCATGTGTGGCCGATACCGGACGGCCCGCTGGACGGGACGCAGCTCGCCGGGGTGATCCGGCTGGCGCGGGCGGCGAACGAGGCGCTGGACGCCGGGCGCCGGGTGCTCGTGCGCTGCTACCACGGGTACAACCGCTCGGGCCTGGTCGTCGCGCACGCGCTGGTGCAGCGGGGGCATGCCGCGCCGGACGAGGTGATCCAGCTGATCCGGGCCCGGCGCTCGGCGTGGGCGCTGCACAACAAGCTGTTCGTGGAGTACCTGCGCGCGGGCCTGTCGACGGTGCGGCTGCTGGAGGAGCTGGCCGAGTAGCCTCTCTCCCAGCGCCCGGCCCCCTACGGGAGCAAAAAGGACTTACGTACGACTTACATAAGAATTTTCCTCGTCTACGAATAAGGTGTACGGGGCCACGACCGACCCCGACGCCCCAGGAGCACCGTGCCAGCCCGCCGTCCCGCGCGCACCGCCCTCACCGCTGCCGCCGTCGCCCTGCTGTCGGCGACGGCGGTGGCCTGCGGGGACACCGGCGGGCTGCGGGGCGCGGGCGCCACCCCGACCGCCGTCAGCCCCGCCAAGCTCTGGCCGGACCTGCGCCCGGCGTCCAGCCCCGCCTACCCCTACGACGTGGCCACCAGGGAGGTCGTCAAGGGCATCACCGTCCCCGGCGACGACATCCGCGAGGTGGACCCGGTGGACGTGGTCGAGGCCGAGGTCAAGGCGCATCCGGACGACTACGGGTCCAAGGGGGCGTACCACGCGACGGTGGACCGGCTGAAGGACTGCCGGGCGGGCGGCGACCGGGCCCGCTGCCCGCTGCTGAAGCCGTACTACCGGGATCTCACCGGCGACGGCCGGGACGACATGACCCTGGGCTTCCGGCTCTACCCGACCAACCAGACGGGCGTGCGGGTCTACACCGTGGAGAAGCACAGGCTGGTGCAGGTGCTGTCCGACAACGACGCGATCATCGGCGTGGAGCTGGCCGGGCGGGCGCTGATCGAGCGCTCGCCGGCCGACATCTCCGGCTACGAGTACCGCACGACCTGGATGTGGGACCCGGGGCAGCGCGCGATGGTGTTCTCCCGCGACGAGTACCTGCACACCGGTAAGGGTCGGCACGCCAAGAAGCCCGCGCCCTCGTCCTCTGCCTCGCCGTCCGCCTCCCCCGCCGCACTCCCCTCCGCCGCCGCCTCCGCGAGCGCGCGATGAGGCTCGCGCTCCCCCGCTGGGCGGGGCCGCTCGCGGTGAAGGCGGCCGCGTTCATCACGGTGATGTGCTGTGCGCTGGCCGCGCTGCTCGGCGTCCTGGTGCACGTCTCGGTGACCAACCAGACCGTCGGCCAGGCCCGCGGCACGGCCCTGTCCCGCCTCGCGGACGCCACCGAGGCGTACGAGGCCGGCGACTCGCTGCTGCCGAACGCCGGGGTCGACCCCGCGGGACTGCCCGCGCCGCTGCGGGTGCTCGCGGCGGCCGGCGAGCGCGGCACCATGGTCTCCCAGCACGACGGCCACCCGACCATGTGGGCGGCGGGCCCGGTGGCCGGGCACCGGGCGCTCGCCGTGGCCGTCGACTACGCGCAGCAGTCCCGCACCATCGCCGGGCTCGACCGGTCCATCCTGTGGTCGTCGGCGCTCGCGATCGGGGCGACGGTGCTGGTCGGCGTGTTCGCGGTGACCCGGGTGACCCGTCGGCTGCACGGCACCGCCCGGGTGGCCCGGCGGATCAGCGCGGGCGACCTGGACGCGCGTGTCGACGACCCCCGTACGAAGGACCCGTCCCGCCCGCAGGACGAGGTGGCCGCGGTGGCGGCGGCGCTGGACTCCATGGCGTCGAGCCTGCAGAGCAAGCTGCTGAGCGAGCAGCGGTTCACCGCCGACGTGGCACACGAGCTGCGCACCCCGCTGACCGGGCTGCACGCGGCGGCGGAGCTGCTGCCGCCGGGCCGGCCGACGGAGCTGGTGCGGGACCGGGTGGCGGCGCTGCGCACCCTCACCGAGGACCTGCTGGAGATCTCCCGGCTGGACACCGGGCGGGAGAAGCCGGCGGTGGACACCGAGGAGCTGGGGGCGCTGGCCCGGCGAGTGGTGCGCGCCTCGGGCACCGACACCGAGGTGCGCGTCCTGGTGGACGCGCGGGTGGAGACCGATCGGCGGCGGCTGGAGCGGGTGCTGGGGAACCTGGTGGCGAACGCGCACAAGCACGGGGCACCGCCGGTGGTTGTGACGGTGAACGGCGCTGTGGTGACCGTACGGGACCACGGGGACGGGTATCCGGAGTATCTGGTGGCGCACGGGCCGCAGCGGTTCCGTACGGAGGGCGGGGCCACCGGGCACGGGCTGGGGCTGACCATTGCCGTGGGGCAGGCGGAGGTCCTGGGGGCGCGGTTGTTCTTCGCGAACGCGGTGGGCGGTGGGGCCGTCGCCACGTTGATCCTGCCCGCGGTCGGGGGGCGGTGAGGCGCCCCCACGCCACGCTGGCGCCGGCGGGCATAGCACACAAGACGTCCCGTTTAGGTAGGTTCCGGGCATGACCAAGGCCGGAACCACCGTGGCGGCGGCGCAGGCTCCCGCACCCGTCGCACGCCTCCCCCGGCGCCGTGGCATCGAACTCGCCCTGATCGTGCTGGCCGTGCTGCTGTCCGTGTACGGCTACTGCGCGGTGGGTGTGGCCCGGACCGGTACCGTGCCGCCCGGCGCCGTCGCCTACGGCGCGGGGCTCGGCGGGCTCGCGCTGCTGGCGCATCTCGCGGTGCGTGTCCGGGCGCCGTACGCCGACCCGCTGTTCCTGCCGATCGCCGTGCTGCTCAACGGGCTCGGGCTGATCCTGATCTACCGGCTGGACCTGGAGACCCCGCACAACCAGGCCGCTCCCGCCCAGCTCGTGTGGTCCACGCTCGGGGTCGGGCTGTTCATCGCCGTCGTGCTGGTGCTGCGCGACCACCGCTCGCTGCAGCGGTACGCGTACGTGTGCGTGGCCGCCGCGCTCGGGCTGCTCGCGCTGCCGATCCTGTTCCCGGCGGTCAACGGCGCCCGGATCTGGATCCGGATCGCCGGATTCTCCATCCAGCCGGGCGAGTTCGCGAAGGTGCTGCTCGCGGTGTTCTACGCCGCCTACCTGGCCGCCAACCGCAACGCGCTCGCGTACACGGGCCGCCGGCTGTGGCGGCTGCAGTTCCCGACCGGGCGGGTGCTCGGGCCGATCGTGACGATCTGGCTGCTGAGCGTCGGAGTGCTCGTCCTGGAGCGGGACCTCGGCACCTCGCTGCTGTTCTTCGGGCTGTTCGTGGTGCTGCTGTACGTCGCCACGGGGCGGACGGGCTGGACCGCGGTCGGCCTGCTGCTCGCCGTCCTCGGCGCGGTGGCCGTCGGCCGGATCGAGCCGCACGTCAACCAACGGATCGAGGACTGGCTGCATCCCTTCGCCACCATCGAGGCAGGGCTGGGACCGAACCAGCTCTCCCAGTCGCTGTTCGCCTTCGCCGCCGGCGGACTGCTCGGCACCGGGCTCGGGCTCGGCCACTCCGTCCTCATCGGCTTCGCCGCCAAGTCGGACTTCATCCTGGCCACGGCGGGCGAGGAGTTGGGCCTCGCGGGACTCGCGGCGATCTTCCTGCTGTACGCGCTGCTGGTGGAGCGCGGCTACCGGGCGGGCCTCGCCCTGCGCGAGCCCTTCGGCCGGCTGCTCGCGGTCGGGCTCGCCTCGATCCTCGCGCTGCAGGTGTTCGTGATCGCGGGCGGGGTCACCGGGCTGATCCCGCTGACCGGCATGGCGATGCCGTTCCTCGCCCAGGGCGGCTCCTCGGTGGTCACCAACTGGGCGATCGTGGCCCTGCTGATCCGGGTGAGCGACTCGGCGCGCAGCCAGTACGACGGGCGGGAGGCGGCGTGAGCGACTACGGCGACGGGCGGCCGATGGGACGCTACATCCGGCACGCCTGCGCGTTCTGCGCGCTGCTGCTGGCGGCGCTGCTGGTCAACGCGGCCCGGGTGCAGGTGGTGCAGTCCCGGGTCTACGACGACAACCCGGCCAACCGGCGCGCCGAGATCGCCCGTTACGGCCGGCCGCGCGGCGACATCCTGGTCGGCGGCGAGCCCGTCACCGGCTCCGTGGACACCGGCGAGCAGCTGCGCTACGAACGCACCTACAAGGACGGCCCGTTGTACGCGCCGGTCACCGGTTTCGCCTCGCAGTCGTACGGCACCACGTTCCTGGAGCACGCCGGGGACGGGGTGCTCTCCGGCACGGATCCGGCGCTGTCGCCGCTGCCGCTGTGGAACGACGTGACGCGCCGGCTCGCTCCGGCCGGGAACGTCGTGACCACGCTGAACCAGGTCGCGCAGGAGGCGGCCTACCGGGGGCTGGCCGGGCGCAAGGGCGCGGTGGCCGCGATCGAGCCGGCCACGGGCCGCGTCCTGGCGCTGGTGTCGAGTCCGTCGTACGACCCCGGGGTGCTGTCCGGCAACGGCGAGGCGGTCGCCTCGGCGTGGTCGCGGCTCAACTACGACCCGGAGAAGCCGATGCTCAACCGGGCGGTACGGCAGACCTATCCGCCGGGGTCGACGTTCAAGGTGGTCACCGCGGCGGCGGCGCTGGACGCGGGCCTGGTCACCGACCTGGACGCGCGCACCGACTCCCCGGACCCCTACCAACTGCCCGGCGCCACGAACCGGCTCACCAACGAGGCCGACGACTGCCAGGACGCCTCGCTGCGGTCGGCCTTCGAGTGGTCCTGCAACACGGTGTTCGCCAAGCTGGGCGTGGACGTCGGGGTGCGGAACATGGTGGCCACGGCGCGGGCGTTCGGGTTCAACGACAGCGGGCTGCGGATCCCCTTCTCCGTGGTGCCCAGCACCTTCGACCCGCACGTGGACCGGGCGCAGCTGGCGCTGTCCTCGATCGGGCAGTACAACACGCGGGCCACGCCCCTGCAGATGGCGATGGTCGCGGCGGCCGTAGCGGACCGCGGGCAGCTGCGGACGCCGTACCTGGTGGAGCGGACGAGCCGGCGCGGCGGCGAGACGCTCACCGGGAGCGGGGCGCACCCGGCGCGGCAGGTGATCAACCCCGCGACGGCCGAACGCCTGAAGGAGCTGATGGCCGATGTGGTCCGGGAGGGCACCGGAACCCAGGCGGCCATCCCCGGCGCCCTGGTCGGCGGCAAGACCGGCACCGCGCAGCACGGGGTCGGCAACTCCGGTGTGCCGTACGCCTGGTTCGTCTCCTGGGCGCAGGCCGACAACTCCCTGGACCCGCAGGTGGCGGTCGCGGTGGTGGTGGAGGACGCCTCGGCGAACCGGGGCGAGATCAGCGGCGGCGGCGACGCGGCGCCGATCGCGCGGGACGTGATGCGGGCGGTCCTCGGCCGGTGAGCACCGGCCGCACCACGTCCTGAGGGGCGCCCGGCGGTCAGCCGATCGGCTTGACCGCCTCGGAGCGGACCTGGAGGGTGTTCCTCGCGGCCGCCTCCAAGTCGATGTCCGACGGGCTCTGCGAGGCGAGCGGCGTGTTCACGGTGGCGACCGTGGCGCCCGTGTTGCCGTCCGCCCAGGCGCACATGGGAACGGTGAACTTCGTGCCCATCTGCTCCTGCGTCACCACCTCGCAGCTGATGCTCACGCCGCCGAGCTCGAAGTCCTTCGCGGGGACGGCGACCTTGGCGTTGGCGCCCTGGGCGGCGCCCTTCATCATGTTCCTGCGGGCCGCGTCGGTGTTCTTGAACCGGCCGTACATGCCCGAGACCACCAGGGTGCCCTTGCTCGCGTCGCCGCCCACGTCGTAGGTGCCGACCACGCCGTGGAGGTCCTTGGCGTCCCAGGCCCCGTGGGCCTCGTCCTCGATCTTCTTGCCCTCGGAGTCGGAGAGGTCCTGGGCGAGCCGGTACTTCCCGTCGAGCAGCGTCTTGGGCAGGGTGAGCTTGTTCTTCGCCTCGGGGAAGCCGCTCTCCACCGCCATCCCGATCAGCGCGAGCACCACGACGATCGCCACGACGACGCCGCCCACGATCCCGAGGATCAGCCCGATCCGCCGCTTCTTCGGCAGCGGGGCCATGGGCGGCGCGCCCCAGCCCGGGTACGGCTGCTGGGCGTAGGGCTGCTGGGGCGGGTACGGCTGCTGCTGCGGCGGATACGGGGAGCCGTACGGGCCGGGGGCGGCCTGCGGGGGCGGGGCGTACGGGTTCGGCGGCTGCTGGGGGCCGTTGGGGTACGGCTAGCCGTTCGGGTACGGCTGCTGCGGTGGCGGAGGCATGGACACGCCCGCACGCTACTGCACGCGAGTGAACACCCCGGCGGCCGCCCGGGGCTGTGCCGCGCCGGTCCTCCGCCGCCTCGGCCGTTCGCCGCGCCGGTCCTGCGCCGCCTCGGCCGTTCGCCGCCTCGGTCGTTCGCAGCCTCAGCCCTCCGCCGCGTCAGGCCTGCGCCACCTCGGGGCGCTCACCGCCTCAGCCCTCCGCCACGCCAGTCCCCCGCCGCCTCGGTCGTTCGCCGTCTCAGTCCTCCGCCGCGCCCGACTCGATCGCCTCCCGGACCTCGGCGATCCGCTCCTGCTCCTCGGCGGCGAAGCGCTGCGCGTCCAGTCGCTCGGCCAGTTCCTCGTCCTGGGCCATCAGCAGATCCAGGTTGGCGTCCCCCATCTCCAGCACGCCCATGTCCACATAGGCCTGCTGGAGCCGCTTGCCCCACAGCCCGATGTCCTTGACGCAGGGCACGATCCGGCTGAACAGCAGCTTGCGGAACAGTTGGAGGAACTCGGAGCGCTCGCTCAGCTCCTCCGCCTCGGCCTTGGGGATGCCGAAGTTCTCCAGGACCTCCACGCCCCGGAGCCGGTCGCGCATCAGATAGCAGCCCTCGATGACGAACTCCTCGCGCTCGCGCAGTTCGGCGTCGGTGAGCTGCTTGTAGTAGTCCCTGAGCGCCAGCCGGCCGAAGGCCACGTGCCGGGCCTCGTCCTGCATGACGTAGGTCAGGATCTGCTTGGGCAGCGGCTTGTCGGTGGTGTCCCGGATCATCCCGAACGCGGCCAGCGCCAGACCCTCGATGAGGACCTGCATGCCCAGGTAGGGCATGTCCCAGCGGCTGTCCCGGAGCGTGTCGCCGAGCAGGGACTGCAGATTGTCGTTGATCGGGTAGACGAGCCCCATCTTCTCGTGCAGGAACCGGCCATAGATCTCGGCGTGCCGGGCCTCGTCCATGGTCTGGGTCGCGGAGTAGAACTTGGCGTCCAGGTCCGGCACCGACTCCACGATCCGCGCCGCGCAGATCATCGCGCCCTGCTCGCCGTGCAGGAACTGGCTGAACTGCCAGGAGGCGTAGTGCCGCCGCAGCTCGCCCTTGTCCTTCTCCGTCATCTTGTCCCAGTACCTGGTGCCGTACAGGGACATGGCCTCCTCGGGCGTGCCGAGCGCGTCGTACGGGTCGACCTCCAGGTCCCAGTCGATGCGCTGCTGCCCGTCCCACTGCTTGTCCTTGCCCTTCTGGTACAGGGCGAGCAGCCGTTCGCGGCCGTCGTCGTACTCCCAGCTGAACCGGGCGACGCCGCTCGCGGGCACCCGCCAGAGGGGGTCACCGGGGTCGTTGGCGTACAGGTCATGGGTCGGCATACCCCGCAGGCTCACACGTAGACGCGAAGTCAACAAGTCACGTGCAAGGGATTGACGGCCTTGCTGACAGGCAGTCTCATAAGAGTCAGGACGATGTACCCCCCGGTAACGAGGTGAGGGAGCCATGACGACCCTGACGGAAGCGGACGCGCTGGACGGTCTGCGCGATGCGCTCGGCCTGCTCAAGGACCGGGAGCAGGTGGCCGAACGGCTGCTCGTCTCCTCCGCCAAGCACTCCTTCGACCCGGACAAGGAGCTGGACTGGGACGCGCCCTTCGAGGAGGGCAAGTGGTTCTGGCCGCCGGAGCTGGTCTCGCTCTACGACACGCCGATGTGGCGGCGGATGAGCGAGGAGCAGCGGATCCTGCTCTCCCAGCACGAGGCGGCGGCGCTGGCCTCGCTCGGCATCTGGTTCGAGATCATCCTGATGCAGCTGCTGGTCCGGCACATCTACGACAAGGCGGCGACGAGCGCGCACGTGCGCTACGCGCTGACCGAGATCGAGGACGAGTGCCGGCACTCCAAGATGTTCGCGCGCCTGATCTCGCACGGCGGCACGCCCTGGTACCCGGTGAGCAAGGTCCACCAGAACCTCGGCCGCCTGTTCAAGACCATCTCCACGACCCCGGGTTCCTTCACCGCCACACTGCTCGGCGAGGAGGTCCTCGACTGGATGCAGCGGCTGACGTTCCCCGACGAGCGGGTCCAGCCCCTCATCCGTGGCGTCACCCGCATCCACGTGGTCGAGGAGGCCCGGCACGTCCGGTACGCCCGTGAGGAGCTGCGGCGCCAGATGGTGACGGCGCCCAAGTGGTCCCAGGAGTTCACCCGGATCACCTCGGGCGAGTTCGCCCGCGTCTTCTCGGTCGCCTTCGTGAACCCCGAGGTCTACACGAACGTGGGCCTGGACAAGCGGGAGGCGATGGCCCAGGTGAAGGCCAGCGGGCATCGGCGCGAGGTGATGCAGACGGGAGCGAAGCGCTTGACGGACTTCCTGGACGACATCGGGGTGCTGCGGGGGGCGGGGCGGCGGCTGTGGAGGTCGTCCGGCCTCCTGGCGTAGGCGGGCGTGCCGGCCCGAGGGGCGCGGGGCTGCAGCGGCATGCGGCTCCACCGCGTGCGCGCGACCAGCCGCAACGGACCGGCGGACGACGGACGGCCTCCGAGCGGAGCGATTACGCTGACGGCCATGACCCCGTCCGCCGCCACCCCCGCCTACCGCCGCCTCAGCGTCGAGGAGCGGCGAAGCCAGCTGCTCGCCGCCGCCCTGAGCCTCTTCGCTCACCGCGCCCCCGAGGACGTGTCGCTGGACGACGTGGCGGAGGCCGCCGGAGTGTCGCGCCCGCTGGTGTACCGGTACTTCCCTGGCGGCAAGCAGCAGCTGTACGAGGCCGCGCTGCGCTCGGCCGCCGAAGAGCTCCGGCTGTGCTTCGACGAGCCGCGCGAGGGACCCCTGCTGCCCCGTCTGTCCCGCGCCCTGGACCGCTATCTGAGCTTCGTCGACGAGCACGACACCGGCTTCAGCGCGCTGCTCCAGGGCGGCAGCGTGGTGGAGACCTCGCGGACGACCGCCATCGTGGACGGGGTGCGCCGGGCCGCCGCCGAGCACATCTACAGCCACCTCGGCGTCACCGAGCCCGGCCCCCGGCTGCGCATGACCGTCCGGACGTGGATCACGGCGGTGGAGGCGGCCTCCCTGATCTGGCTCGACGAGGACAAGCAGCCCCCGGTGGAGGAGCTGCGCACCTGGCTGGTGGAGCAGTTCATGGCCGTACTCACGGTCACCGCGGCCCGGGACCCGCAGACGGCCGCCGTCGTCGGCGCGCTCGGCGAGGATGGCCGAGACTGAAGCCGTGAAGAGCCAGATCACCCCCTTCGAGGGCGGCCCCATGGACGGGCGCGTGCTGCCGGTCATGGTCGGGCCCACCGGGCACCCCCCGAAGACGTACCGCATCCCCGTCCCGGACCCGGCCGGCGGCCCGCCCACCGTGCTGGTCTACCGGCGCGTGCCGCGCGGACACAGCAGGCGGCTGGGCCTGATCCAGGGGTGGAAGTACCAGTACGACCCGGACGACACCTCCGGCGGCAGGCTCCGGTGGCCCTGGTCGAAGCCCGCCGTCGCACCGCCCCGCGAGCCGGGCGACACGAACGGGTGACAGGCGTGCGCCGAACCGCGCACGCCGGGAGCGCGCCCCGCACGGATACATCCGATAATCGCGGTCCGATAGGAGGCGACCAGCCCGCCCGCCGGGAATCCCTCCCCGCACCCGAGGTGATGACGTGTCAGGAATGGTTCTGCGCCTGGCCTGTACGACCGCGCTGGCGGCCCAGGCCGTCCTCGTGCCCGCACCGGCCGCGGCCGCACCGGACCCGCAGCGGCCCGGTGCGGGACCGCAGCGGACCGTTTCCCAGCTGCTGACGGACCTTCAGCAGCTGTACCGCCAAGCCGAGAAGGCCACCGAGACCTACAACGCCACCGCCGAGAAACTGAAGCGGCAGCGCGCCGCGGTGGCCCGCCTCGACGGCGAACTGGCCCGCACCCGCCTCGCCCTGCAGGACAGCCGGACCGACGTCGGCCGGCTGGCCCGCCGGCAGTACCAGAGCAGCGACGACAGCCTGGGCCCGTACGTCCGCCTGCTCCTCGCGCCCGATCCGCAGCACGCGCTGGACGAGGGCCATGTCATCGGCGAGCTGGCCCGCGCGCAGGCCCGTACGGTGACCCGGCTGACCGCCACGGAGAAGCAGCGCGACATCCTGGCGCGGCTGGCCCGCAAGGCCCTGGACACCCGGCTCACCCTCGCCGAACAGCAGCAGAAGCAGCGCGACGACGTGCGGAAGAAGCTGGCCGACGTGGAACGCCTGCTGGCCTCCCTCACCCCCGCCCAGCTGGCCGCGGTCGCCGCGCTGGAACAGCGGGGCGTCACCGAGGCCCAGCAGAAGCTCGCCACCTCCGGCTCCCTGCCCGCGGGCCGGCTCGCCTCCCCCGAGGGCGCCCTCGCGGTCCGCTACGCCATGGACCAGCTCGGCAAGCCGTACCAGTGGGGCGCGCAGGGCCCGGGCGCCTACGACTGCTCGGGCCTCACCTCCCAGGCCTGGGGGCACGCGGGCCGGTCCATCCCGCGGACGAGCCAGGAGCAGTGGCAGCGGCTGAGGAGGATCCCGCTGAGCGAGCTGCGGCCGGGGGACCTGGTGGTGTACTTCCCGGAGGCGACCCACGTGGCGATGTACGTGGGCGACGGCAAGGTCGTGGAGGCACCGAGACCGGGCGCGAGCGTCGAGGTGTCACCTCTGGCCTCGAACCCGGTCCTCGGTGCCGTACGTCCGGATCAGGCCCCGGTCACCGAGGCCAGGTAGGCGGCCGTCTTCTCGGGCTCGTAGAAGAAGTTCTCGAAGTCGGACGGGTCGTTGAACGCGTTGGCGAAGCGGTCGGCCACCGGCTGGAGCTGGCCGGCCGCGCCGATGAGGTTCAGGATGTGCTCCGGCGGCGGCATGAGCATCGCGTTCGTCCACTTGGTGACGTGCTGCGCGGTGTTCCAGTACCGGTCGAACGTGGCCTGCATCCACTCCTCGTCGAACGGCTTCTCACCCTGCTCCAGGATCGACTCGAGGTACGCGGCCGCGCACTTGGCGGCCGAGTTGGAGCCCTGGCCGGTGATCGGGTCGTTGGCCACGACGACGTCCGCGACGCCCAGGACCAGACCGCCGCCGGGCAGCCGGCCGATGGGGTTGCGGACCGTCGGGGCGTAGCGGCCGGCCAGGGTGCCGCCCGCGTCGGTCAGTTCGACCTTGGTCGCCCGCGCGTACTCCCAGGGCGTGAACTTCTCCATGAGTTCCAGGGTCAGGGAGAGGTGCTCCGCCGGGTCCTTGACGCCGTTGAAGACGTCGAGCGGACCGCCGGGTATGCCCTCCCAGAACAGGATGTCGGCGCGGCCGGAGGTGGTGAACGTCGGCATGATGAACAGCTCGCCGACCCCGGGGACCAGGTTGCAGCGGACCGCGTCGAACTCCGGGTGCTCCGGGCGCGGGCCCAGGCCGTGGACGTACGCCACGGCCAGCGCGCGCTGCGGCTCGCTGTACGGGGAGCTCTCCGGGTCGCGGGCGAACATCGACACCAGCTCGCCCTTGCCGGCCGCGACCAGGACGAGGTCGTAGGTACGGGAGAAGTAGTCGAGGTC
Organism: Streptomyces sp. NPDC050743; assembly: GCF_044456925.1. Lineage (NCBI taxonomy): Bacteria > Bacillati > Actinomycetota > Actinomycetes > Kitasatosporales > Streptomycetaceae > Streptomyces > Streptomyces sp. NPDC050743. The sequence goes on along the minus strand of NZ_JBITGJ010000006.1, from coordinate 187,676 downwards.
GCCGACCGCCGCGCCGTGGATGACCAGCTGGCCGCCGCGCTGGGCGAAGGTCTCCATCCAGCCGGCCATCTTCACCCGCTGGTCGACCGACTGCGCGTACCCGTCGAGCCTGCCCACCCAGTCGATCGCCCGCTGCGTGGGGCCCGGGTCGTGCGAGCCGGGGGCCGCGACCGAGACGCCGAGTCCTTCGATCTTCGGGGCCTGGGACTCCCAGAAGTTCAACTTCAGATCGCGCTCGTGCTGCAGTGCCGTGTGGAACATGCACTGCGTCGACATGACCCGGCCGGTGCGGATCTCGTCCGCGGTCCGGTTCGACATCAGGGTGACCTCGTAGCCGTGCGACTGCAGGCCGAGGGCGAGCTGGAGACCGGACTGGCCGGCTCCGACGACGAGTATCTTCCGCATGCGGGTGGGGACTCCTAACGGGTACTGCTCGGGGACTACTCGGGGGTTTCGTCCAGCGCGTGGCCGACCAGGGACAGCAGTGTCTCGATGACCGAGATGCGGCGCCGCGCATCCATGATCATGACAGGGACGTGCGGGGGGATCGTCAGCGCCTCCCGTACGTCCTCCGGCTCGAACAGCTCGCTGCCGTCGAAGTGGTTGACCGCGACGACGTACGGCAGCCCGCAGCTCTCGAAGTAGTCCAGCGCCGGGAAACAGTCCTTCAGCCGGCGCGTGTCGGCCATGACGACCGCGCCGATCGCGCCGCGCACCAGGTCGTCCCACATGAACCAGAACCGCTGCTGGCCCGGCGTGCCGAACAGGTAGAGCACCAGGTCGTCGTCGAGCGTGATGCGGCCGAAGTCCATGGCCACGGTGGTGGTGAGCTTGCCCGGGGTGGCGGTGAGGTCGTCGGTCTCCTCGCTCGCCTCGGTCATCAGCGCCTCGGTCTGCAGGGGCGTGATCTCCGAGACGGCGGTGACCAGGGTGGTCTTGCCGACACCGAAGCCTCCCGCCACGACTATCTTCGTGGCGATGGGGGCCCGGGTGCGGTCCGTCTGCCAGGACCTCAGGTCCTCGTCGGGCTCGGTGAATCCGGCGACGAGGGGAGCGCCTCCGACGGCGGAGGCGGCGGCGTCAGAGACGGCGGAGTCCACTCAGCACCCTTTCCAGCAGAGCGCGGTCCGGTCGGCCGGTGCCGTGACCGGTCCCGGTGCCGTACACACGGATCTTTCCCTGGTCCGCGAGGTCGCTCAGGAGCACGCGGACCACGCCGAGCGGCATCTTCAGCAGCGCGGCTATCTCGGCCACCGTGCGCATACGGCGGCACAGTTCGACGATGGCCTGCATCTCCGGCATGACCCGGGTGGTGAGGGAACCATTCGTCAGTTCCTTGCGCTCCTCCGGGGCCTCCAGCGCCGCCACGAACGTCTCCACGAGGAGGACGTGGCCGAAGCGGGTACGGCCGCCGGTGAGCGAGTAGGGGCGGACGCGGGCGGGTTTGCGTTCCCCGCCGCGCACGGGGAGTTTCTTCGCGCTGCCGCTCATCGGGCGCTCCCCGCCGACTCGGACTCCAGGGACTTGCGCAACTCGCTGCGCAGTTCCGGAGTGAGCACGTGGCCGGCGCGGCCGACGAACAGCGCCATGTGGTACGCCACCACGCTCATGTCGCACTCGGCGGAACCGTGCACGCCGAGCAGCGAGCCGTCGCTGATCGACATCACGAACAGGCTGCCCTCCTCCATCGCGATCATCGTGTGCTTGACGCCGCCGAAGTCCATCAGCTTCGCGGCGCCGACCGTGAGGCTGCCGATGCCGGAGACGATGGTGGCCAGGTCGGCGGAGGAGCCGCGGGGCCCCTTCGCCGGGCGGGTCCGACGGGACTGCTCGGTGTGGCCCGGGTCGGACGAGAGGAGCAGCAGGCCGTCCGAGGAGACCACGGCGACCGACTCGATGCCGGGGACTTCCTCCACCAGGTTGGTCAGCAGCCAGTGCAGGTTGCGGGCTTCACTGCTCAGTCCGTAGGTACTGGGCGCGGTCAACTGCTTGCCTCCTCGGCTGTGCCCCCCGTGGCTGTTTCGGTACGTGTTGCGAGCTCTGCCTCTACGTCGCGGTAGCCGGCCTGGGCGCCCTGGCGGAAGCCGCCGAGCCTTCTGCGGAGGGCTTCTGCGTCGACGCTCGCGGTGCGCTGGCGGGGTGGGGCGGCGGGTGCGGTGATCTTGGGTGTGCGCTTGGGGAGGCCCTTGCTGGTGAGCCGTTCCTCCGCCTCGTCCTCGGCTTCGGCGGATGCGTGCCCACCCGCACCGGCCGTGCCGCTCTCGTCGTCGGGTGCCGGTGGCCCCTGCGGGGCGCGTCCGCCGTCGGCGGCCGCCGGGTCCGTGGGGTCCGCCGTGAGGTCCGGGAGCAGCAGTTCCATCGTCGACTCGGCGAACGTCTCCGCCGGAGCCTTCGGGCGGGCCTCCGCGTCCTGGAAGGCCGGGGCGGCCTGCTCGTGGACGGCATGCTCCACCCGGTCACCGGCCGCGCCCCGCTCGGCCCCGAAGGCCTCCCGCACGGCGTCCTGGGCCGAACCCCCGAAGGCGCCCTCGGTCTCGGTGGCCGGTCCCGTGGAGGCGGTTTCCTCGGCGAGGGTGCCGAAGGCGGTCGTGGTCTCGCCTGCGGGGGCCGTCGAGGTGGCCGGAAGCGTCGGCTCCGGTGGAGTGTCGGTCTCGGCGGCCGGGCCGTTGGCGGTGGCCGCCCCCCGGACCGCCTGTTCCGCCAGGGCGACCAGTGGGTCGGCGTTCTTGGCGCGGCCATGGAGGACGTTGGAGTTGACCTCGGCGTCGGCGCCGGGGAGGGAGAAGGTGCCCGTGGTGCTCGGGGACGAGGTCTGCGGGGGCAGGGCGGTGGGCGGGGCCTCGGTGAGGAGCGTGGCCGGCAGGACGACGACCGTCGCGATGCCGCCCTGCTTCTGCTCGCGCAGCTGCACCCGGACGCCGTGCCGGTGGGCGAGGCGGGCGACGACGTACAGGCCGAGGCCGAGGCCGGTGTCGCCCTCGCTGTCGTAGTGGCTCTCGGGGTCGAACTCGGCCAGGCGGGTGTTGAGGCGGACCAGGCGGTCGGCCGCCATGCCGATGCCCTCGTCCTGGACGGAGAGCATGACCTCGCCGCTCTCCAGCAGCCAGCCGGAGACCTCGACGGGCAGGTCCGGCGGGGAGAACGACGTGGCGTTCTCCATCAGCTCGGCCAGCAGGTGGGAGAGGTCGTCCGCCGCGTAGCCCGCCACGTGCGCGTGCGGGGGCAGGGCCGCGATGCGGACCCGCTCGTAGCGCTCGATCTCGCTGACGCCCGCCCGGACCACGTCGACCAGCGGGACCGGGCCGTGGTGCTGCTGGACGTGCTCGGCGCCGGCCAGGACCAGGAGGTTCTCGCTGTGGCGGCGCATGACCGTGGCGAAGTGGTCGAGCTTGAAGAGCGTGGCGAGGCGGTCCGGGTCCTGTTCGCGTTCCTCCAGGCCCTCGATGACCGCGAGCTGGCGTTCGACCAGGCCGAGGGTGCGCAGGGCCAGGTTGACGAACGTGCCGCCGATGCTGGTGCGCAGCCGCTCCAGCTGGGCGGCGGACTCGGCGAGTTCGGCGCGCAGCTCCTCGCGGGCGTCGGCCATCTTCTGGCGCTGGCCGACCAGGTGCTTGCGGTCCGTCTCCAGCGTGGCCACGCGCTCGTGCAGGGCCGCCGCGTGCGCGTGCAGGGCGTTGACCGAGCGGACGACCTGGGCGAACTCGTCGTTGCGGCCGGTGAAGGCGATGGGCTCCTGGGTCGCCGGGTCCGCGGACTGGGCCAGGCGGGCCGAGCCGCGGCGCAGCACCGACAGCGGGCGGGTCAGGGTGCGGGCCATGGCCGTGGCGAGGCCCACGGCCACCAGCATCAGCGCGCCTAGTACGGCGATGCGGATCTCCAGTGCCGTGACGTCGTCGTCGCGGAGCTTCGCCAGGTTCTTGGTGCGGTGGTCGTAGAGGGCCGATTCCGCGCCGCGCATCAGGTCGACGCGGGCGGACAGGGCCGCGTCCAGCTTCTTGGTGCTGGTGGTCAGCTCGCTGTCGGCCAGCGTCGGCTGGTCGGTGAGCGTGGCGAGGTACTTCTCCGCCGAGTTGACCTCGGGGCCGGTGACCGTGGAGTCGTAGGAGTCGACGGCCGTCTTGGGGGCGGTCGCGCGGAAGTCGGCGAGGGCGGCGTCGGCGCGCAGCCGGGCCTGCTGGGCGGCCGCGGTCAGCTGGTCGCGCTGTTTGCGGTCGGCCTCGGAGGTGGTGGAGGTCGTGGTGGGCAGGCCGGTGACGGGGCTGATCACCGTCCGGGTGGAGGACGGCACGTTCAGCGCGGCGAGCAGCAGGCCGCGGGCGGCGGCGGACTGCTGGACGGCGGTGTCCAGCTCGGCGAGCGCGTGGGCGCCGGAGCCGGCCCGCGGGGGCGTTTGGTCGGCGAGCTGCTCGGCGAGCCGGTGCAGTTCGTCGATGGCGGCGGAGTACGCCTGGTGGGTCTGGAGGGCCGTGCTCTTGCCGGTGAGGGCGGCCCGGCGGACGGCGGCGATGCCGTCGAGGTCGCCGCGCAGGCTCGCCGGGGTGTCCTCCTCGGCGCGCAGGTCCTCGACCTGCCGGTCGACGCGGGCGCTGCGGTCCTCGGAGGGGGCCTTCGCCCGGGGGCGCCCCGCGGCGATGTAGGAGGTGACCTCCTCGCGCTCGTCGGCGAGGGAGTTCGCCAGGGCGAGGGCGTCCTGGGTGCGGGCGGCCAGCGTCACCAGGTCCTGGGAGTCGCCGACGTCCTGGGACGCGGTGAGGACGGCGGGCGCGCCGGCTCCCGCGACGGCGGCGGCCACCACGGCGACCGCGACGATCAGCCGGGTGCGCACATGGGTGGCGCGGCCTGTGCCCACGGGGTTCTGCGGTTCGGCCCCCGTGGGGGCCGTCTGCCTGCCTGTGCGCCGAGGCCGCTTCATCTGCACCGGTGCTCGCATTCCTGAACTCGACTAGCCAAGGACCCGGGTGGCACTTCGTCATCGTGGTGCCAAGTGGTGCGTAGTGGTGCGTACACCCGGTTCGTACGGTTCCCGACCCTCCCAGCGCCGGTGGGCAGGGGTCGCGCATCACCTGACCCGCCACCCGAAGGAGTGAACATCGGAGGGGAGTTGGCGGGCAAGTTCCCGTGGCGCGTGCGGTGCCCCTGTACGGCACGCCGGTTGGACGAGCGGGGCAGGCTTTGACAGTATTCGCCACCACGCCTTCCCGGAGTGGAGCATTCCACCCCAAACCAGGCGCCTGACCTGCGGGGTCGTGTCAATTCCACAGCACTTGCCAGCCTTTGGCGAATCCTGTGAAGAGCTCGTGCAGACTGGCTGAATGCGAACCGATCTCGTTTCGGAACCCGGCGACGTGAACCGACCCAACGAGGACTTCGCCGGTGTCGGACTTCCCGCCTCCGGACAGGGGGGTTGTGTGATCGTCCTGGACGGGGTGACTCCCCCACGGGGTGAGACGGGGTGTCTGCATTCCGTCCCCTGGTTCACCGCCCGGCTGGGCGGCGCGCTGACCGAACTGACCGTTTCGCGCGGAGATCTGACGCTCCCGGAGATTCTGTCGCGGGCGATCGGCCGCACCGCCGAGGCCCACGCCCGAACCTGTGAGCTTTCTCACCCGCGCACTCCCCAGGCGACCGTCGCCCTGGCCCGGTGGTCCGCCGGGACCGTCGAGTACCTGGTGCTGTCCGACTCCGCGCTGCTGCTGCAGGGCACCGACGGGACGGTCACCCCGGTCCTCGACGACCGGCTCGCCCGGCTGCCGCGCTCCGCGCTCGCCACGGACGCCCTGGTGGACGCCACCCTGCGCAACAAGGAGGGCGGTTTCTTCACGGCCGCCGCCGATCCCTCGGTCGCGGCCCGCGCGGTCGCCGGCACGGTGCCCCGGGACGAGGTCCGCGCCCTGGCCGCGCTGACGGACGGCGCGACCCGCTGGACGGAGAAGTTCCAGGAGGGCGACTGGCAGGCCCTGTTCGAGCTGGTCGCCAAGGAGGGCGCCCGGTCGCTGGTGGACCGGGTACGCGAGCTGGAGACGGCGGACCGCGAGGAACGGGCGTTCCTGGGGCGGAGCAAGACACACGACGACGCGACGGCGGTGTACGCAGAACTCTGAGCCCCCACCGCCCCCCGACCTGCTTCCGCGCGGCCTCCTCGGGACAGTCGCTTCGGCGCGCCCCTCCGAGGCGCCTCCCGGGGCGGCCTTGCCAGCACCGCCCCTTCCGAGCAGCCCCCTCCGACCAGCCCCTTCGAGGGGCCTCCCCGGGCCGGCCTCGCCAGCGCCTCCCCTTCCGACCAGCTCTCTCCAAGCAGCCCCCTCGGGGCGCCTCGCTGGGATGGCGTCTTCCGGGCTGCCCGGGCCGGTCAGCCCTACCTCTCCATGACGCCGTTCAATTGGTGTAGGAGGCGGGCGAGTTCGGCGACCTCGTGGCGGTCCCAGTGGGCGAGCTGGCGGACGTAGCGGGCGCGGCGCGCCTCGCGGACCTTGCCGACCCGGCCGCGGCCCTCCTCGGTCAGGGTGACGAGCCAGGCGCGGCCGTCGGCGGGGTCGGGTTCGCGGGCGATCAGGCCCAGCTCCTCCAGGGCGCGCAGCTGGCGGGACATGGTGGCCTTGCCGACGCCGATGTAGCCGGCGAGCTCCGTGGCCCGCTGGCCGCCGCACTCGTCCAGGCGGATGAGCAGGCCGTACGCCGAGGACTCCAGGTCGGGATGGACCTCGCGGGCCATCTCGCCCTGGTTGGCCCGGGCCCGCCTGAGCAGCACGGTCAACTCCCGTTCCAGTGCCAGGAATTCCTGGTCTGCACCACTCGGTGTCATCTCCTGGGCGCCGCGATGTGCGTCGCCGTTTCCGTCCTCGTGCACGTCAGCACCCCTGCCCGGTTTTCGCGGTCCTGAAAGTTTCTGCCAAAAGTCGTCATTGCCGCAGCTCTGTAAGTATTTCGCAGGGCTAGACCAACGGCGGCGCCCGGACCCCCTTCCCACGCCCTCATCTACGTGCGTAGCTTCTTTACCAGGCAATGAATGGCATGCCCACGCCAGTGCGGCATCCATCCGGTACACGGTCACAGCCACGTTCCCCCCACCCCACTCTCCGGAGGCACGTCATGCCCGTGCACAGACCCGGCTCCGACCGCTCCGCCCGCTCCCCGCGCCCGCGCCCCCTCGCCGTCCTGGTCACGGCCCTGCTCGCGGCGCTCTCCCTCACCCTTCCCCTCACCTCGGCCCACGCCGCGACCGCACCCAGCCGCGGCTCCGCCTACATGGGCATGGGCGTCCTGGCGCACGACGGCCAGCACGGCAGCCCGACCTCCGGTGACGTCACCCAGACCGAGGGCGTGGACGTCTCCGGCTACCAGGGCAACGTCGCCTGGTCGACCCTGTGGAACAGCGGGGTGCGCTGGGCGTACACGAAGGCGACGGAAGGCACGTACTACACGAACCCGTACTTCGCCCAGCAGTACAACGGCTCGTACAACGTCGGCATGATCCGCGGCGCCTACCACTTCGCCACCCCGGACACCACCAGCGGCGCCACCCAGGCGAGCTACTTCGTCAGCCACGGCGGCGGCTGGTCCAGGGACGGCAAGACCCTGCCCGGCGCGCTCGACATCGAGTGGAACCCCTACGGCGCCGCCTGCTACGGCAAGACCGCGAGCCAGATGGTCAGCTGGATCGCCGACTTCATCAACACCTATCACTCGCTCACCAGCCGCTACCCCGTGATCTACACGGCGACCAGCTGGTGGACCCAGTGCACCGGCAACTACGGCGGCTTCGCGGTGAACAACCCGCTGTGGATCGCCCGCTACGCCTCGGACCCGGGGACGCTGCCGGCCGGCTGGTCGTACTACACGATGTGGCAGTACACCTCCTCCGGCCCGACCGTCGGCGACCACGACAAGTTCAACGGGGCGCTCGACCGGGTGCAGGCCCTGGCCAACGGCTGAGTCCTCACAGACCCAGGGAAATCGCGATCCGCGTCAGCTCGGCCATGCTCGTGTGGCCGAGCTTGGCGCGGATGCGGCGCATATAGGTGTCCACGGTGTGCCGGGACACGCCCATGGCGCGGGCCGTCTGGAGATAGGTGCGGCCCGCCGCGATATGTCGGAGCGTCTCCCGTTCGCGGTCGGTCAGCGTCCGGTCCGTAATGCCAGTCATCGAGTCCTCCCTGTTGTCACCCCCCAGCAGGATGGGTAATGCCGGAATAAGGGCATTTGTCTCCTTCACGCCCGGAGGCCTCCGACCGGTTGCGGACGACCGCGGATTTCTTGCCACGGCCCTGCGTTGGTGCTCCGCGCCGCCCGGGATCATGCTGGTCAGGAGAGCCTGCCGAGCAAGGGCGAGATGAGCGGCGATGGAGCGACAGTCGACGTACACGGCCACGGCCACCATCGATGAGCAGGGCATCCTCACCGCGTGGAGTGAAGGCGCACAGCGGCTGCTCGGCTACGACTCACCGGCCGTCGTCGGACGGCCCGCCGCCGCGCTCCTCGCGACCGACGGCTCGGCGGCGCGGCGGATCCTCGCCGGCCGGGACCGCTGGAACGGCACCGTGCCGCTGCGCCACCGCGACGGCCGCCTCCTGGAACTGGGCGTGCTCGCGCACCGCCGGACCTCGGAGACCGGCGTCACCGACTGGCTCGTGGTGAGCGCCGTGACGGCCCGCGCGCAGCCGCCCAGGGGCGAACCGCTGGAGGAGTGGACGTTCCTGCAGTCCCCCTTCCCGCTGGCGATCTTCGACACCGAGCTGCGGCTCGTACGCGCCAACCGCCGTATGGAACACGCCCTCGCCCTGCCCGAGGCCGCGATGCGCGGACTGCGGCTGCCGCACATCGTGCCCGGCCCGGCGAGCGAGGAGGCCGACCGGTCGCTGCGGCTCGCGCTGGAGTCCGGCCGGCCGCAGGAGGCCCGGGGCCGGCTCGGCGCGGAACTGGGCAGCAGTGCCGTGCTCACCCCGCTGAAGGACGCCGACGGCCGGGTGCGCGCCGTCTGCCTGTCCACGCAGACGCCCGCCCAGGAGTCCGCCGCCCGGCAACGCCCGTCGGCCGACAGCGACACGCACGTGGGCACGGCCGCCGACCAGGCCCGCGCCGCACAGGAGCTCGGCGAGGTCACCGTCCCCCGGCTCGCCGACGTCATGGCGGTCGACCTGCTCGACTCCCCCCGCGCCACGAACGAGGAACCGGCCCCGCGGCCCGGCCCGGTCGTCCTGCGCCGCGCCGCGCTGCGCGCCGTACCCGACGGCGTCGGACCGGCCTACGGCAGCAGCGTCGGCGAGGCGGTCGTCTGCCCGCCGGACTCCCCTCCGGCCCGGTGTCTGACGGCCGGCCGGCCCCTGCTGTACGACACGGCGGACCCGCTCGTCGCCGAGTGGGCGGCGGTGGACCCGGGTGCGGCCTGGCTGCGCGCGTCCGGGGCGCGCTCGCTGCTGGCGGTGCCGCTGCTCGCACAGAGCCTCACGCTCGGGGTGGCGCTGTTCGGCCGGCGCCCGGGCCGGGAGCCGTTCGCCCCGGAGGATCTGCGGCTGGCCCAGGAGTTCACGGAGAAGGCGGCCGCCGGCATCCGGCAGGCCCGCTCCTACGTGCGGAGTCGCACCACCACCATGGCCCTCCAGCAGAGCCTGCTCCCGCACACGCTGCCCGACCAGGCGGCCCTGGAGATCGCCACCCGCTATCTGCCCGCCGCGACCCGGGCCGGGGTGGGCGGCGACTGGTTCGACGTGATCCCGCTGTCCGGGGCGCGGGTGGCGCTCGTCGTGGGGGACGTGGTGGGCCACGGGATCCGCGCCTCGGCCACCATGGGCCGGCTGCGCACCGCCGTACGCACCCTCGCCGACGTCGATCTGCCGGCCGACGAACTCCTCACCCACCTCGACGACCTGGTGCTGCGGCTCGCCGCCGACGAGGGCAGCACGGACCCGACCGCCGAGACCGCCGGCGGCATCGGCACCACCTGTCTGTACGCGGTCTACGACCCGGTCTCCCGCCGGTGCACCCTGGCCAGGGCCGGCCATCCGCCGCCCGCGGTGGTCACGCCGGACGGCACCGTGCGCTTCCTGGACGTACCCGCGGGCCCGCCACTCGGGCTCGGCGGGCTGCCGTTCGAGGCCATCGAGGCCGAACTGCCCGAAGGCAGCATGCTCGCCCTGTACACCGACGGGCTGTTCGAGGCCCGCGAGCACGACATCGACGAGGCACTGGACAAGATGTTCGCCGCGCTCGGCCGGCCCGCGCGGTCACTGGACGCGGTCTGCGACCACGTGCTCACCGAGCTGCTGACCCATCGCCCCGACGACGACATCGCCCTGCTCATCGCCCGCACCCGGGTCCTGCACGAGGACCGGGTCGTCGCCTGGGAGCTGGAGAGCGACCCCGAGGACGTCGCCCGCGCCCGCCACCTCGCCGGCGACCAGCTGTCCGCCTGGGGCCTGGACGAGGTCACCTTCCCCACCGAGCTGATGGTCAGCGAGCTCGTCACCAACGCCATCCGCTACGGCCGCCCGCCCATCCAGCTCCGGCTGATCCACCAGGACTCGACCCTGATCTGCGAGGTGTACGACGCCAGCGGCACCACCCCGCACATGCGGCGCGCCCGCATCTTCGACGAGGGCGGCCGGGGCCTGCTGCTGGTCGCGCAGCTCGCCGAACGCTGGGGCACCCGGCACGACCGGGTCGGCAAGACGGTGTGGGCGGAGCAGTCGGTCTCCGAGGCCGTCGGCTGAGTCAGCCGTCGCCGCCACGGCCGCCCTGACCGCTGGTCTCGCAGCCGACGCCGAGGCAGATCCCGCCGTTCCCGCCCCGCCCGCCGTTGCCGCCGTCGCCCGCGCCCACCGCGTCGCCGCCCCGCCCGCCGGTCCCGCCGTTGACGCTGCCCGAGCAGACGCCGACGCAGATCCCGCCGTTGCCGCCCTTGCCGCCGTCCCGGCCCGGTGCGCCGTCGGTGCCGTCGCCGCCGTTGGCGCTGCCGTTGCAGAGCCCGGCGCAGATGCCGCCGTTGCCGCCCTGGGTGCCGTTGACGGTGCCGTTGCAGTTGCCCGCGCAGATCGAGTCGCCGATGCGGACGCTGCCGTTGCCCACGTGGATGTTCCCGCTGCCCGGATGGACGCTGCTGACGCCGGGCGGGCTGCTGCCGGTTCCGCCGCCGAGGGGGCCGGTGTCGGCCGTCGCGGCCGGGGCCATCGCGCCCCCGGTGATCACCACGGTGGAGACCGCGAGGCCGATACCGAATTTCCAGGAGTGGCTGCGCATGGGATTTCCCTTTCTCTGAATTTCAGTCGGTTTGCAGAAATGCGAGCCAGTCGCCGTTCAGGAGCTGCCGCTCCCACTTGCTGATTTCTTTCTCCGGGATCCTGTACTTCTTGGCCGCGTCGGCCTGGGTCACCCGGCCGGTCAGCACGGCCAGCGCGATGCGCGCCTTGTCCAGCCGCGAGAGATCCGACTTCGGCTTGTCGGGCAGGTCGTGCAGGTCGAAGGCGGAGCAGCCCGGCTTGCCCGGCTTGCCCGGCTCACCCGGCCTACCGGGCGCGCCGCCCTTGCCGCCTTCGCCGCCCTCTCCGCAGTGCGAGGACGGATGAGCCGGCGCGGCCGCGTGGCCGCCGGGCGCCGGGGCCGTGTGAGTGGCCGCTTGGGCGGCGCACGCGGTGGCGGTGACGAGAGCCACGGAGGCCGCCGCGAGGGTGAAGGGACGCCGCCAGGAGTTCATGGACATCGGGGGTCTCCTTTTCCGGTCAGGGGTGTGGTGGGGCGTTTCGGGTGCGGGCGCTGTGGCCCGGTCGGGGGTGGAGGCCCGGACGGCCTCCACCCCGTTCACGGTCGCTGGAGACGGTCAGAAGATGCTGGCGCCACCGGCCCCGCCGGTCCCACCGGCGCCGCCGAAGAGGCCACCGAAGCCGCCCTTGCCGCCCTTGCCGCCGTTGCCGCCCTGGAAGACGCTGTCGCCGCCCCTGCCGCCGTTGCCGCCCGTGCCGCCGATGAGGGTGCCGTCGCCACCGCCACCGCCGCTGCCGCCGCCACCGCCGGAGAGGATGCCGAAGCCGCCGTCGCCGCCGTCGCCGCCCTTACCGCCGATGACGCCTTCGCCGCCGCCACCGCCGCCACCGCCGCCGCCACCTGCCAGGACGCCGTCGCCGCCCTTGCCGCCCTTGCCGCCGTCACCGCCGGTGCCCAGGACGCTGCCGCCACCGGATCCACCGGCGCCGCCTCCGCCGCCGACCAGGCCGCCACCGCCGTCGCCACCGGCGCCCCCGGCGCCGCCGCCCTTGACGAAGGCCACGGTCGACGTGGGCATCGGGGCCGCCATCGCGCTGGACACGGGGAGGAGCACGCCTCCGGTGACCAGCGCGGCGGAGGCGGCGAGGGTCGCGAAACGCAGACCGCGGCGCTTCGGACGGGCGTCGGCGGGGGTGTGAACGTTACGAGTCATGAGCTTTCTCCCAATTACTGTGAGGATTTCCCGAGAGGAATACCGGAGGGTTTCCGCTTCCTCGGACCGCCTCATTTCCGTTGCGGTGAGGCCGTGCTTCAAGTAGGCCCGATCGGGAAATCGGGGTCACGTTCCGAGGACTCGGGACTTGACGCACTCACAGGCGTCGGGTAAAGCCCGCGTAAGCGGCGCCGATCAGATGCGGCAACGATCAGATCAGGAAAGGCCGGGCCCAGGCGGGTGGCTCCGGCGGCGCGACGCGGTCCACCAGGGTCGGCGTACGACGGCGGGGCACGCAGTCGGCCACGGCCGCCCGCAGGTCAGCGACGAACTCCAGGCAGGTGTCGTGACGGTTGTCCGGGGCCTTCGCCAGGGCCTTGTTCAGCACGTCGTCGGCGGTGCCCGGGATGTCCGGCCGCCCCTTGCTGAGCACGGGCGGCGGGTCGTACTGGTGGGCCCACAGCAGTTCCAGGTGGTCCTCCCGCTGGAAGGGCGGGGCGCCCGCGAGCATCTCGTGGACCACACAGGCCAGGCTGTACAGGTCGGCCCGGCCGTCCACCGGGCGTCCGGCGATGCGCTCGGGCGCCACGTAGTCGAGGGTGCCGACGAACTCGCCCACGGTGGTGAACCCGGTGAGCGACAGCGACTTCTTCGCCAGGCCGAAGTCCGTGAGGTAGACGTGCTCGGGGTGGTCGCTGTCGACGCCCTTGGCGATCAGGACGTTGCCGGGTTTGACGTCCCGGTGCACCAGGTCGCGCGCGTGGGCCGCGTCCAGGGCGGAGGCCAGCTGGGCCGCGACGCGCACCGCGACGGGCACCGCCAGCGGACCCTCCCCGTCGATCAGGGCGCGCAGGTCCTGCCCGCAGACGTAGCACATCGCGATGTACAGGACCCCGTCGAACTCGCCGGCCTCGAAGACGGGGACGATGTTGGGATGGTCGATGGCGGCGGCCACCCGCGACTCCTGGGCGAAGCGGCGGCGGAAGGCGTCGTTCCTGGTGTACTCGGGGGCGAGCAGCTTGAGGGCGACCGTCCGGCCGAGGCGCAGGTCCCTGGCGCGGTAGACGACGGCCATCCCGCCGCGACCGAGTTCGCGCTCCACCTTGTAGCCCGCGATCTCGGCCCCGATCAGACCGGAGGGGGTCTTGGGGGGCCAACTCACGCCTGAATTCTATCGAGGCATCCCGGTATGAGCGCGATGCGACGGCCCCTCTGCGATCCCCCTTGCTGTCCCCCTGCCTGCCCGTGGCGAAGGCCCGGGCCTCCCTCACGGGACCCGGGCCTCGCCTTTCCCGCGGCGTCCGTCACGCCGCCACGGGAACCTCCGGCGCCGCGCCGCTCGTCGCGGGCGCGAGTGCCAGTTCCAGGACCTGGCGGACGTCGGTCACGGTGTGGACGTCGAGCTTGTCCAGCACCTCGGCCGGGACGTCGTCCAGGTCGGGCTCGTTGCGCTTGGGGATGATCACGGTGGTCACCCCGGCGCGGTGGGCGGCGAGCAGCTTCTGCTTGACGCCGCCGATGGGCAGCACCCGGCCGGTCAGCGAGACCTCGCCGGTCATCGCCACGTCCGTGCGGACCAGACGGCCGGAGAGCAGCGACGCGAGCGCCGTGGTCATCGTGACGCCCGCGCTCGGGCCGTCCTTGGGGACCGCGCCCGCCGGGAAGTGGATGTGCACGCCCCGGTCCTTCAGGTCGGCCACCGGCAGCTCCAGTTCGGCGCCGTGGCTGCGCAGGAAGCTCAGCGCGATCTGCGCCGACTCCTTCATCACGTCACCGAGCTGACCGGTCAGGGTCAGCCCCGCCGCGCCCGTCTCCGGGTCGGCCAGGGACGCCTCCACGAACAGCACGTCACCACCGGCGCCGGTGACCGCGAGACCGGTCGCCACGCCGGGCACGGACGTACGGCGCTCGGCCGGGTCCTGGGCGGACTCGGGCACGTGGTGCGGGCGCCCGATCAGACCGCGCAGGTCCTCCTCGCGGACGGTGAACGGCAGCTCCCGCTCGCCGAGTTCGTGCTGCGCCGCGACCTTGCGGAGCAGCCGGGCGATCGAGCGCTCCAGGGTGCGCACGCCGGCCTCGCGGGTGTACTCGCCGGCCAGCTTGCGCAGGGCGCCCTCCTCCAGAGCGACCTCGTCCTCGCCCAGTCCCGCCCGCTCCAGCTGACGCGGGAGCAGGTGGTCGCGGGCGATGACGACCTTCTCGTCCTCGGTGTAGCCGTCCAGGCGGACGATCTCCATCCGGTCCGCGAGCGCCTCGGGGATGGCCTCCAGAACGTTGGCGGTGGCCAGGAAGACCACGTCCGACAGGTCGAGTTCGACCTCCAGGTAGTGGTCCCGGAAGGTGTGGTTCTGCGCCGGGTCCAGGACTTCGAGCAGGGCCGCGGCCGGGTCGCCGCGGAAGTCGGAGCCCACCTTGTCGATCTCGTCCAGCAGCACCACCGGGTTCATCGACCCGGCCTCCTTGACCGCCCGGACGATCCGGCCGGGCAGCGCGCCGACGTAGGTACGGCGGTGGCCGCGGATCTCGGCCTCGTCACGGACGCCGCCGAGGGCCACGCGGACGAACTTCCGCCCCATGGCGTGCGCGACCGACTCGCCGAGGCTGGTCTTGCCGACGCCGGGCGGGCCCACCAGGGCCAGGACGGCACCGCCGCGCCGCCCGCCGATGACGCCCAGCCCGCGGTCGTTGCGGCGCTTGCGCACCGCGAGGTACTCGGTGATGCGCTCCTTCACGTCCTCAAGACCGGCGTGCTCGGCGTCCAGGACCGCCTTGGCGCCCTGGATGTCGTACGCGTCCTCGGTCCGCTCGTTCCAGGGCATCTCCAGGACGGTGTCCAGCCAGGTGCGGATCCAGGAGCCCTCCGGGGACTGGTCGCTGGACCGCTCCAGCTTGTCGACCTCCTTGAGCGCGGCCTCGCGGACCTTCTCCGGCAGGTCGGCGGCCTCGACGCGGGCGCGGTAGTCGTCGGACTCCTCGCCGTCCTGCTCGCCGTTCAGCTCGCGCAGTTCCTTGCGGACGGCCTCCAGCTGACGGCGCAGCAGGAACTCGCGCTGCTGCTTGTCGACGCCCTCCTGGACGTCCTTGGCGATGGTCTCGGCCACGTCCTGCTCGGCGAGGTGGTCGCGGAGCGCTTGCGTGGCGAGCTTGAGCCGGGCCACCGGGTCGGCGGTCTCCAGCAGTTCGACCTTCTGTTCGATGGTGAGGAACGGCGAGTAGCCGGAGTTGTCGGCGAGCGCGGAGACGTCGTCGATGGCCTGGACGCGGTCCACGACCTGCCAGGCGCCGCGCTTCTTCAGCCAGGTGGTGGCGAGCGCCTTGTACTCCTTGACGAGGTCCGCGACCTGACCCGGCAGCGGGTCGGGCACGCTCTCGTCGATGCGGGCGCCCTCGACCCACAGGGCCGCGCCGGGGCCGGTGGTGCCGGCGCCGATGCGCACGCGGCTGCGGCCGCGGATCAGAGCCCCCGGGTCGCCGTCGGCCAGCCGGCCGACCTGCTCGACGGTGCCCAGCACACCGGTCTTCGCGTACGTGCCGTCGATGCGGGGCACCAGCAGCACCCTGGGCTTGCCCGGTTCCGACCGGGCGGCGGCCTGCGCGGCCTCCACCGCGGCCCGAACCTCGGCGTCGCTCAGGTCCAGCGGGACCACCATGCCAGGCAGCACGACCTCGTCGCCGAGCGGCAGCACGGGTAGGACGAGCGTGAACGCCGGTGACTCAGTAGCCATGATCTCCCCTTCGGCAGTCAAGTTGAGCTATGCCGACTCAACTGCTGGGGATGGGCTGGTGTTCCCTACGCCCGTTCGCTGTGAGCGATCACGTACGCAGTTCCCCGCGCACCTGGGCGGGTTGCGCCCATCGCCGTACAAAAGGCCAGCTCGCCACGCCTATCGTCAGCGCGATCAGATGGCCCCAGTTCGTCATCGGGTCCTGAAAGGCGATCAGGTCGTCGAGGAGGGTGCCGCCCGTCAGGGTCAGGAGGGGCCAGCGGAGCCAGGGGCGCAGGAGCCCCGCGAGAGAACCGATGCCGGCGGCGACGCCGAAGCTGATGCCGTAGTCGAGGCGGTGCAGCGAGGTGGCCGGGAGGTGACCGAAGAGCACGGCCAGGCCCACGGGGACCTCGGTGGCGAGCGTGGCCAGGACGTGCCCGGCGAGGAAGACGCAGGCCGCACGCGCGCCGCCTATCCGCCGCTCCAGCGCGGTGAGCACCAGCACGAACGCCAGCGCGTACGGCGAGAGGACACCGCCCGCGATCCACAGCGCGCTCGCGAGCAGCACCAGCCCCGGCGTGCGCACCAGGTGGGCCACGTCCGTGCTGGAGTCCTGGTGGAGGGCGTGCACCAGGGCCGGGTCGGCCAGGGCCGCGAACACGGAGGTGACGGCCAGGACGGCGACGTAGGCGAAGGTGAACGGGGTGCCGGTGGGAGTGGGCAGCAGGCGCCACAGCCGCAGGAGCGGGAGAGACGGAAGCGGTGCGGCCGGGCGGGGGCCGGCGAAGGCGGGTTCGGGGGCCGGAGCGGGGGTTGTGGCGTGCCGCTGACGTGGCACGCCGTCCAGCAGGTCCGCGATCGCGGCGACCGGGACGACGGCGGTGCCGTCCGGGAGGGGCGCGCCCGACAGGGGCAGGGACGCGGTCACCGCAGGGCCCGTCGCGGTCCGTTCCACGATGCGGCACTCCTTCCGTCATACCCAACCCTTCGTGTTCCAGGGGCCGCTGTCTATGACCGACGCCACGCGAGACCCGATTCACAGCAACCTCCTACGTATCGCCTGCGTCCGCGCCCGGCCCAAAGGGTCCGCACATCCGTGCGACATCCCTAATTCCCGTGCAGGTCAAGGCCCGTTCAAGCAGGATGGGGGCATGACTGCCGTGTACGACTCCCCCGTGGTCCTGGACCGGCGCGACGGCCCGTACGGCGAGGTGGTGCTGCGCCGGCACGGAGAGCTGTTGCAGATCATCGCCAACGGCTGCTTTCTGATGGACACCTCCGACGGGCGCTCCGAGCGACTGCTGGTCGACGCCGCGCACCAGGCGCTGGACGGGCGGCCGGAGCCAAAAGTGCTGATCGGCGGGCTGGGCGTGGGATTCTCACTCGCACATGCCGCGGCGGACCCCGGGTGGGGGCGGATCACCGTCGTCGAGCGGGAACCCGCCGTCATCGACTGGCACCGGGACGGGCCGCTGGCGGAGGTGTCCGCCGGAGCGCTCGGCGATCCGCGCACCGAGATCGTGCAGGACGATCTCGTGGCGTTCGTCAATGAGACATCCGACACGTTCGACGCGCTCTGCCTGGACATCGACAACGGCCCGGGCTGGACCGTCACGGAAGACAACGACAGCCTCTACTCACCGGCCGGACTGGCCGCCTGCGCAAGGGTGTTGAGCCCCGGCGGCGTACTCGCGGTATGGTCCGCCGAACCCTCTCCGGAATTTGAAGGAAGCTTGCGGAATGCCGGGTTCCAGCAGGTGCGTACCGAAGAGGTGCCCGTTGCCCGGGGCGTTCCGGACGCCGTGCACCTCGCCCTCCGCCCTGGATAGCGACAGCATGGTGGATCCCCGTAATGTGCTGCCCTGACGCGGGTCATTCAAGCGTCAATCGCAGTCATGGGATCACCCCACGGGTTCCGGAAAGCAACAAGCAGGGGCGGGCGATGGAGCAGACACACACCTCCCAGAGCGGCGCGGCGACGACCACCCCGGGCGCACAGCGCCGGGTGCTGGTCGTCGAGGACGATCCCACGATCGTCGACGCCATCGCGGCCCGGCTGCGCGCCGAGGGATTTCTCGTACAGACCGCGTCGGACGGCCCGGCCGCCGTCGACACGGCCGAGGCCTGGCAGCCCGACCTGCTGATCCTCGACATCATGCTGCCGGGCTTCGACGGCCTGGAGGTCTGCCGGCGGGTGCAGGCGCAGCGCCCCGTGCCGGTGCTGATGCTGACCGCGCGGGACGACGAGACGGACATGCTGGTCGGTCTCGGGGTCGGCGCGGACGACTACATGACCAAGCCGTTCTCGATGCGGGAGCTGGCCGCGCGGGTGCATGTGCTGCTGCGCCGGGTGGAGCGGGCGGCGATCGCGGCCACCACCCCGCGCTCCGGCATCCTGCGGCTCGGTGAGCTGGAGATCGACCACGCACAGCGCCGGGTGCGGGTGAAGTCCGAGGACGTCCACCTCACGCCCACCGAGTTCGACCTGCTGGTGTGCCTGGCGAACACCCCGCGCGCGGTGCTCTCCCGGGAGCAGCTGCTGGCCGAGGTGTGGGACTGGGCGGACGCCTCCGGCACCCGTACGGTCGACAGCCACATCAAGGCGCTGCGCCGGAAGATCGGCGCCGAGCGGATCCGTACCGTGCACGGCGTCGGATACGCGCTGGAGACGCCCACCCCATGAGCGCCGACGGGCGGCAGGCCGCACGGAGGAGCCCCGGGGAGGAACCCTGGGGCGGCGTACGCCCGTTCTCGATCAAGACCAAGCTGGGCGCGCTCGTCGTCATCTCGGTGCTGATCACCACCGGTCTGTCGATGATCGCGGTGCACACCAAGACCGAGCTGCGCTTCATCACGGTCTTCTCCATGATCGCCACCCTGCTGATCACGCAGTTCGTGGCGCATTCGCTCACCATGCCGCTGGACGAGATGAACGCCGTGGCACGGTCGATCTCCGAGGGCGACTACACCCGCCGGGTGAGCGACGGCCGCCGGGACGAGCTGGGCGACCTGGCCCAGACGATCAACGTCATGGCGGACGAGCTGGAGGCCCAGGACCGCCAGCGCAAGGAGCTGGTCGCGAACGTCTCCCACGAGCTGCGCACCCCCATCGCGGGGCTGCGCGCGGTGCTGGAGAACATCGTCGACGGGGTCACCGAGGCCGACCCCGAGACCATGCGGACGGCCCTGAAGCAGACCGAGCGGCTCGGCCGGCTGGTGGAGACCCTGCTGGACCTGTCCCGGCTGGACAACGGCGTCGTACCGCTGAGAAGGCGGCGTTTCGAGGTGTGGCCGTATCTCTCGGGCGTGCTGAAGGAGGCCAACATGGTGGCCTCGGCGCGCGCGGGCATCGCCTCCGGCTCCGGCAGCCACACCCGCACCGACGTCCATCTGCACCTGGACGTCTCCCCGCCGGAGCTGACCGCGCACGCGGATCCCGAGCGCATCCACCAGGTCATGGCCAACCTGATCGACAACGCGGTCAAGCACAGCCCGCCGCACGGCCGGGTGACGGTGAAGGCGCGGCGCGGGCCGCAGCCGGAGTCGCTGGAGCTGGAAGTCCTGGACGAGGGCCCCGGAATCCCCCGGTCCGAGTGGCACCGGGTGTTCGAGCGATTCAACCGGGGTGCGGTGACCCGGCCGCACGGGCCGGGCAGCGACGGCGGCACCGGGCTCGGCCTGGCGATCGCCCGCTGGGCGGTGGATCTGCACGGCGGCCGGATCGGTGTGGCCGAATCCGAGCGGGGCTGCCGGATCATCGTCACCCTTCCGGGACCGTCTTCCGTCTCAAGTTGACGTAAAGTTCGAACCGGAAGCACAAGATCCACGAGCGTCCGCGCCCTTTCCGCGCAGCTGGACACGTGTGATCAGGAGCAGGCCCGCGCGAGAGGTCGAACGAAGCCGCGCAGGGCTGGCGCCCGTGCACCCTCCCACATGCGGAACCACGCTTGTTTCCCGCCATTTCAAGCCCTGAAACAAGATTTCCGATGTGACTTACGCGACGATGACCTTGCTCGACCTGACCTTCCCGGCCGTTGGGGCGTAGCCTTTATTTCCGCTGTCCATCACCTTGTGAAGCGGAAGAGGGCGGTTGCCGCCGTGTCGCCACAGTCCCCCAGTAACCCGAGCGTCTCGACCGACGACCAAGCCGGGAAGAACCCCGCTGCCGCGTTCGGTCCGAACGAGTGGCTCGTCGACGAGATCTATCAGCAGTACCTCCAGGACCCGAACTCGGTAGACCGAGCCTGGTGGGACTTCTTCGCCGATTACAAGCCAGGTGCGCCTGTCACCCCGGCTGCGGCGGGTACTGCGGCCGCGGGGGCCGCAGGGACCACCACGGCCCCTCAGCCCCAGGCCGCGCCCGCGCCGGCTCCCACAGCCCCGGCGGCCCCGAAGCCCGCCGCCGCTCCGGTCCCGGCTCCCGCAGCCCCCGCGGCGAAGGCCGCGGCCCCCGCCCCGGCCAAGCCGGCGCAGCCCGCACAGGCGCCCGCTCAGCCGAAGCCCACGGCCGCTCCCGCCGCCCAGGCCCCCGAGGGCCCGGAGCTGATCACGCTGCGCGGCCCGGCCGCCGCGGTCGCGAAGAACATGAACGCCTCGCTGGAGCTGCCGACCGCCACGTCGGTCCGCGCGGTCCCGGTGAAGCTGCTGTTCGACAACCGGATCGTCATCAACAACCACCTCAAGCGCGCCCGGGGCGGGAAGATCTCCTTCACGCACATCATCGGGTACGCGATGGTGCAGGCCATCAAGGCCATGCCGTCGATGAACTGGTCCTTCGGCGAGAAGGACGGCAAGCCGACCCTCGTCAAGCCGCCGCACGTCAACCTCGGCCTGGCCATCGACCTGGTGAAGCCCAACGGCGA
Source organism: Streptomyces sp. NPDC050743 (assembly GCF_044456925.1). Classification (NCBI taxonomy): domain Bacteria; kingdom Bacillati; phylum Actinomycetota; class Actinomycetes; order Kitasatosporales; family Streptomycetaceae; genus Streptomyces; species Streptomyces sp. NPDC050743. Next base: position 166,701 of record NZ_JBITGJ010000006.1, on the reverse strand, counting down.
CCGCCAGCTCGTCGTGGCCGCCATCAAGAAGGCCGAGACGCTGAACTTCTTCGAGTTCTGGCAGGCCTACGAGGACATCGTCCGCCGCGCCCGCGACGGCAAGCTGACGATGGACGACTTCACCGGCGTCACGGTCTCCCTGACCAACCCCGGCGGCCTCGGCACCGTCCACTCCGTGCCGCGTCTGATGCCCGGCCAGTCGGTGATCATGGGCGTCGGCTCCATGGACTACCCGGCGGAGTTCCAGGGCACCAGCCAGGACACCCTGAACAAGCTCGGCATCTCGAAGGTCATGACGCTCACGTCGACCTACGACCACCGGGTGATCCAGGGCGCCGCCTCCGGCGAGTTCCTGCGCCAGGTCGCGAACCTGCTGCTCGGCGAGAACGGCTTCTACGACGACATCTTCGAGTCGCTGCGGATTCCGTACGAGCCGGTCCGCTGGCTGCGTGACATCGACGCCAGCCACGACGACGACGTCACCAAGGCCGCCCGCGTCTTCGAGCTGATCCACTCCTACCGGGTCCGCGGCCACGTCATGGCCGACACCGACCCGCTGGAGTACCGCCAGCGCAAGCACCCCGACCTGGACATCGTCGAGCACGGCCTCACCCTGTGGGACCTGGAGCGCGAGTTCGCCGTCGGCGGCTTCGCCGGCAAGTCGATGATGAAGCTGCGCGACATCCTGGGCGTGCTGCGCGACTCGTACTGCCGCACCACCGGCATCGAGTTCATGCACATCCAGGACCCCAAGCAGCGCAAGTGGATCCAGGACCGGGTCGAGCGCGGCCACTCCAAGCCGGAGCGCGAGGAGCAGCTGCGCATCCTGCGCCGCCTGAACGCGGCGGAGGCCTTCGAGACCTTCCTGCAGACGAAGTACGTCGGCCAGAAGCGCTTCTCGCTGGAGGGCGGCGAGTCCGTCATCCCGCTGCTCGACGCGGTGATCGACTCCGCCGCCGAGTCCCGCCTGGACGAGGTCGTCATCGGCATGGCCCACCGCGGCCGCCTGAACGTGCTGGCCAACATCGTCGGCAAGTCGTACGCGCAGATCTTCCGCGAGTTCGAGGGCAACCTCGACCCGAAGTCGATGCACGGCTCCGGCGACGTGAAGTACCACCTGGGCGCCGAGGGCACCTTCACCGGCCTGGACGGCGAGCAGATCAAGGTCTCGCTGGCCGCCAACCCGTCCCACCTGGAGACGGTGGACCCGGTGATCGAGGGCATCGCCCGCGCCAAGCAGGACATCATCAACAAGGGCGGCACGGACTTCACGGTCCTGCCGGTGGCGATCCACGGCGACGCGGCCTTCGCGGGCCAGGGCGTGGTGGCCGAGACCCTGAACATGTCGCAGCTGCGCGGCTACCGCACCGGCGGCACGGTCCACATCGTCATCAACAACCAGGTCGGCTTCACCGCCGCCCCCGAGTCCTCGCGTTCGTCGATGTACGCGACGGACGTGGCGCGGATGATCGAGGCCCCGATCTTCCACGTCAACGGCGACGACCCCGAGGCGGTCGTCCGCGTCGCCCGTCTGGCCTTCGAGTTCCGCCAGGCGTTCAACAAGGACGTGGTGATCGACCTCATCTGCTACCGCCGCCGCGGTCACAACGAGTCGGACAACCCGGCCTTCACCCAGCCGCTGATGTACGACCTGATCGACAAGAAGCGTTCGGTGCGCAAGCTCTACACCGAGTCCCTGATCGGTCGCGGCGACATCACCCTGGAAGAGGCCGAGCAGGCCCTGCAGGACTACCAGGGCCAGCTGGAGAAGGTCTTCACGGAGGTCCGCGAGGCCACCTCCCAGCCGACCGTCGCGGACACCCAGGCGCCGCAGGACGGCTTCCCGGTCGCGGTGCCGACCGCGATCTCCTCGGAGGTCGTGAAGCGCATCGCCGAGTCCCAGGTCAACATCCCCGACCACTTCACCGTGCACCCGCGTCTGCTGCCGCAGCTGCAGCGCCGGACGACGATGGTCGAGGACGGCACGATCGACTGGGGCATGGGCGAGACCCTGGCCATCGGCTCCCTGCTGCTGGAGGGCACCCCGGTCCGCCTGTCCGGCCAGGACTCCCAGCGGGGCACCTTCGGCCAGCGCCACGCGGTTCTCATCGACCGCGAGACGGGCGAGGAGTACACCCCGCTCCAGTACCTCGCCGAGGACCAGGCGCGCTACAACGTCTACAACTCCCTGCTGTCCGAGTACGCGGTCATGGGCTTCGAGTACGGCTACTCGCTGGCCCGCCCCGACGCGCTCGTGATGTGGGAGGCGCAGTTCGGCGACTTCGTCAACGGCGCGCAGTCGGTGGTCGACGAGTACATCTCGGCGGCGGAGCAGAAGTGGGGCCAGATGTCCGGCGTCACGCTCCTGCTCCCCCACGGCTACGAGGGCCAGGGCCCGGACCACTCCTCGGCCCGTGTCGAGCGGTTCCTCCAGCTGTGCGCCCAGAACAACATGACGGTCGCGATGCCGACCCTGCCGTCGAACTACTTCCACCTCCTGCGGTGGCAGGTGCACAACCCGCACCACAAGCCGCTGGTGGTCTTCACCCCGAAGTCGATGCTGCGCCTCAAGGCCGCCGCGTCGAAGACGGAGGAGTTCACGTCGGGCCAGTTCCGCCCCGTCATCGGCGACTCGACGGTCGACCCGGCCGCGGTCCGCAAGGTCGTCTTCTGCGCCGGCAAGGTCTACTACGACCTGGAGGCCGAGCGGCAGAAGCGCGGTGTCACGGACACGGCGATCATCCGCCTTGAGCGGTTGTACCCGCTGCCGGGTGCCGAGCTGCAGGCGGAGATCAAGAAGTACCCGAACGCCGAGAAGTACCTGTGGGCCCAGGAGGAGCCGGCGAACCAGGGTGCCTGGCCGTTCATCGCGCTCAACCTGATCGACCACCTGGACCTGGCGGTCGGGGCGGACGTCCCGCACGGCGAGCGCCTGCGGCGCATCTCGCGCCCGCACTCCTCGTCCCCGGCGGTGGGCTCCGCGAAGCGGCACCAGGCCGAGCAGGAGCAGCTGGTGCGTGAGGTCTTCGAGGCGTAGGCCTCCGGCGGTTCAGCCGACGCTCAGGGCCCGGTGCCGAGTTCCCGCTCGGTGCCGGGCCCTTCGCCTGTCCCTCAGCCCAGGTACGGCTCGAAGTCCCAGTACGGCCTTGTTCGTTGCCGGGCGGAGAGAGTGTGGGGGTGTTGTGCGCCCAGCGTGCGGGTGAGCCCCAGCAGCCCGTCCTCCTCCAGCTTTCCGGCCTCCTCGTGCTCGCGTGCGGCCCGCAGATCGGCGGCGAGCGCGATCACGCAGGAGAGGGTCAGCGGATGCTCGTCGCCGAGCGTGTGCCGGGCCCGCCTCAGGGTGTCGCGGCTCAGCTCCACGGCGTCGGCGATACGGCCGTTGAAGTTGCGGGCGCTGGCCGCGTTGAGGGCGCAGCCGAGGACCCACGGGTGGTCGGGCCCGAGGGTGGCGGTGAGGCCCGCGAAGGACGCCTCGAACATCGACATGGCCTCGGCCCGCTCGCCCGACACCTGCATCACCAGGCCTGTGTTGGCGAGCATGCCGGTGGCCACGGGGTGGGCGGGTCCGAGGAGCACCCGGTAGCCGGCCTCGGCCTCTGCGATCAGTTCCCGGGCCCGGCTCAGATCCCCGTGTTCCCTTAGGTAGTTGCCGTAGCTGGTGAGGAACGCCAGCGTCCGGTAGTGCTCCCGGCCGTGCAGCTGTACCAGCTGGTCCAGGAGGGCGGCCATCGAGGGCCCGACGTCCTGGGTGAACCCGCCCTCACGGCGCCGGCCCATGGCCAGTTGGGCGCGCGCCTCCAGGGTCTGCGGGTGCTGCGGGCCAAGCACCTGGACATGCAGCCGGACCACGGGTTCCTGGCGGGCCACGGCGTCCCGGTAACGGCCCAGCAGGCGCAGGCTGTTGGTGACGGCGTTGCCCGAGTTGAGGGTGTTGATGTGCCGGGCGCGCAGGACGTTCTCCCGGCGGGCCAGCGTCTCGAGGTCGAGTTCGTACGCCTCCGCGTACCGGCCGAGCAGTCTGAGGCCGACGCCCAGGTTGTGCCGGGCCGCCAGCGTGGTGACCTCGTCGGAGCCGAGGAGATGTGTGGTGCCTTCGAGCACCTCCTTCTGGAGGGAGTGCGCCTCGCCGTACCGCCCGAGGTGCCGCAGGCCGTTGGCCATGGCGCTCTTGGTCGTCAGCTCCGCGAGTTCGTTGCGCCGGGGAGCGCTCTGGAGGCGCTCCAGAACGCGCCGGTCCAGTTCATAGGCGTCGCGGAACCGGCCGCTGGCCCGCAGGATGTAGCTCTCCTGGTTGGCGAGGTCGAGCATGGGCTGGGCCAGCGGGTCCATGGTGCGCGACCAGTGTTCGCGGATCTGCTGGGCGAGCTTGAGACCACCGCTGTACTCGCCGCTGCGGAAGCAGTACCGCAGACAGTTCAGCACGGTTTCCTGCACCCGGGGCTGATCACTGCCGAGGGCGCCGGAGAGTTCCAGGTGGGGCAGCAGCTCGGCGTAGCGGGGCCAGTTCCTCGAGTCCACCGGATTGCCCGGGTCGGCCTCCGCGAGCAGCGTGTGCACGGCCCTGCGGTGCACGGCGCGGCTGTCGTCGCTGATCAGCTTGGAGACGATGTCGTGGACGAGGCGGTGCATGTGGACCGACTCCTGGTGCGGCCCCATGTCGGCGCCGACGGGACCGCGGGTCTCGCGGGTCAGCACCGAGTAGCTGACCAGCGTGTCCAGGGCCCGGGTCCAGGCGGGCAGGTCGGTGGCCATCCAGCGCAGTTCCTCGGGCAGGTCGGCCTGCGGGTAGGCGCGGATCAGGCCGAGTGGGATGCGTCCCGGCGCGAAGGACGTACAGAGGCCGAGGATGTCGATGGCCTGCGGCTGGGCGCGGCGGAGCCGGTTGAGCAGTATCGACCAGGAGGTGATGGAGGACTGCGGGAAGCCGTCCCCGGTGACCGGCTCGTCGACGGTGGAGAGCCTGCGCTCGCGCACCATCCGCAGGTACTCCGGCACCTCCATGCTGGACTCGCCGAGCCAGGAGGCGGCCTGGACGAGGGGCAGGGGAACGTCGCCGAACTCGGCGGCGACCTCGTCCGCCTCGGCCGCCGTGATGTGCGGGGCGCGGCGCATCAGATAGCCGGTGGACTCCGGCCGCAGGAAGGCGGGGACCTCGAGGATGTCGGTGTGCTCGCTCCAGCCGCGGTTGCGGGAGGTGATCAGCACGTGTCCGGAGCCCTGCGGAAGGAGCGCGTTGATGCCCTCGGTGTCGTCCCAGCCGTCGAAGATCAGCAGCCAGTTGGCATGCGGCTCGCCGCGGCGCAGCGCGTCGCGCACGGCACGGATGCGCTCGCCGGGCTCGCTGCCGATCCCGAGCCCCAGTTCCACGGCGAGTTCACCGAACCGGTCGCGCTGGATGGTGCGGTCGTCGGAGTTGACCCACCACACCACGTCGTAGTCGGGGCTGAACCGGTGGGCGTACTCGGCGGCCAGCTGCGTCTTGCCGATGCCGGACATGCCGAGCAGAGTGCAGGCGGCGGCGCCGCGCTCGGCGTCGGCGAGCCGCTGGTGCAGCTCGGCCAGTAGGTCGTCGCGGCCGGTGAAGCGCGGGTTGCGGCGCGGGACCTCGCCCCAGATCTCGCAGCGGGTGTCGGGGTAGCGGACGCGAGCGGTCGGAGGTCTGGGGGTGCGGCGGCGCTCCAGGCCCAGTCGGCCCAGCAGCCGGTCCTCGGCGCCTTCCTCGCCCATTCCCCACAGGCTGGCCGGTTCCAGGACGGCGGTGGCGGGCAGCAGGGGCCGATTGGTGAGATTGACCGCGGTGAAGCGGTCGGCGTGGGCGGCGACGAAGCCGCGCAGGACGTCGTTCCACTCCCCGGCGGGGCGCGGGCCGAGTTCGAAGAACCAGTCGTCCAGGACGAGCAGCACCCGTCCGGAGGACAGCAGCAGGTCACCGAGGGAGTCCTCCAGCGGCACCTCGCGGGGCGGGTCCCAGCGCTGGAGGGTGACCCGGTGGCCGTGGCGCTCCAGGACTTGCGCGATCCAGGCCGCCCATGAGCGGTGATAGCCCGGGAAGACCACGAGGAAGTGCTCGGTCGCCCCCGTATCGCCCCCGCCCGTCCTGCGCTGTTCCGCCATGCGCCAACTCCCTGTTCCACGTCCGCCGCCGTACGTCGTCGGCGGCGCTTCCACCGGTCACCACGCGATGCGACCGATCACGCACACAGTGTTACTCATGCCCCCGGCTCGCCACGCCGAGCCGGGCGTGGGATCTGACCATCTCCCGGACGAACTGTCCACCCGCGAAAGTCAGTTCATCGGATTCAAGGAGAATCGACAAGGCTTGGCCGACGTGTGCGCGGTGCTGGTCGAACTGTTCGGCGGCCCGCCGCCGCCAGGCCCGTCCGGCCGTCGCCCCGCTCCTCGCCCTCCACCACAGGTCGCTCAGCGCCAGATGGGCGTATGCCCCGTGGAGGACGCCCGCCAAGGGCCGTGCATCGGAGCGCCAGCCCACCCGGTGCACGGCGGCTCCACCCGGACGGCACAGCGGAACCAGCTCGTGCAGCGCCGCCAGCTTGGTGTGGTGCACCTCGTGGACCAGAGACTCCGCCAGGTCCGTCCCGCTCGTCGGGAGCTGGGAGAGCACGGCGCCCGGCGCGGTCTGCAGGGTGGCGCTCATGGCGGGGCCGCCACGCCGGGGCGAGGCCAGGGGCACCACCGCCCGCAACACCGTACCGATCTCGGCGACACGCTCGGGATCCGTCGTCCGGAGTATCGCGTGGGCCTCCCGCCACCGCCGGGCCCACGCGCGGTGGGCGGAGCGCGGGCGCTCGGCCGGGGGCAACGCCCCGGGACCGATGCCTCCGGGGGGCACCCGCTGGGGGTGCAGATCATCGAGTACGACGGCCCCGCCCGGAAGCGTGCCGAGGGCCGACCAGCCGCGCTGGGCCGGCCACCGTGGCGCGGCCCACCTCACTGCCGGGGCGTGTAGGGGCACGACGTTCCCGCGGCCGGCGCCGTCCGGGATCCGGACACTGCCGCTACGGCCGTCCAGGTGTGCGCGGCCCGCCGCCGGGTCGAGGACGCCGAGTCCGGGCAGCACGAGGAAGCCCGCGGCAGGCGGGACCGTCACCGTGATCCGCCGGCCCGCGCGGACGGCCGCGGCGGCGGCCAGGCCCCGGAACTGCGCGAGCTGTCCGTGGAGGGCGGGGCCGTCGGGGGCGGCAAGCGTCTCGGCCAGCCAGGCACCGGTCAGCGGGTAGTCGACGACCTCGCGGACCGCTCGGGCGTCGGTGCGCTCGGCCTCTTCCAGCAGTGCCCAGTCCGCCTCGAAGTCCTGGCGGGCCGGACCACCTGCGCGCTCCACCCGGACGGCGAGCGATTTGAGCAGGAGCAGGCGTCGGGCGTGCAGGCCTTCCGTGAGCGCGGCCAGGGCGGCCGGGCGGGGCCGGGTCCCGGCGAGTTCCGCGAGGGCATCGCGCGGCACGGACACCAGCGTCATCCCGGCCGTTCCTCACCCCGTGACAGCTCCGTACGGGTGGCTGGAAACGACCGGCCCGACTGTTCCGGGTCGACGGGGCTGTAGTCCCCGCCGGTGTACCAGACTTCACCACCGCCTCGGGCCGACGCCAGGATCTCGTCGACGAGCGCCGTGAGCCCAGGATCGTCCATGGCGCGCAGAGTGTGCAGGTCCACACCGGTGAAGTCGGGCAGAAACACGGACCGGCCGGCTTCCTCGCCCGGGCCGACCGCCCCCTTCGTCCGCTCCGCCACGCTCGGCTCCTCCCTGCCCACGCCCGCCCCGCACGGCCGTCATGGCTGCCCAGTTCTTCCCGACAGGCCGGAGGCAGAAACCCTGGACGGCTCAACTCCGGTCAGCGTCGGCCGGGTTGCTCCACTCCTGCATCCAGGGCCACCAGGGCGGAGCCATCTGCCGCCACCGCTCCTCCGGCGTCCACTGTGCCTCAAGTGCCGTCAGCCGATCCTCCGCCGTGCGGGTCAGCTCGACGTCGGCCCAGTCGACCTCCCGCAGCGCGCCGACGAGCCGGCTCCACTGCTCCCGGGCCGCCCGGAATGCGCTGCGCGCCGCTCCCGGGCGTCCCATCAGGGCGAGCACCGCCGCGCTGCCGTACCGGGCTCGGGCCTCCGTCAGCGAGCCCGGATCGCCGGCGTGGGCCGCGTGTGCCTCTCGTTCGGCGTTCTCGTACGCCTGAAGCGCCTCCATCAGCACGGGCGCCCCGGCGTGATGCCAGCCCTCCAGCCGTACCCGCCCCAGCTGGAGCCACGCCTCGGCGCGTACGGCCGCGTCGGCCGCCACGCGCACCGCCTGTCCGAGCAGATGCCGGCTCTCGAACAGGTCGGGAAGGAAACCGAGGTGCCGGAACCGCTGGGCGAGCGCGCTGCCGACCAGGCCTTGGAGCCGGCCCCGTTGCCTGGAGCGCACCGGCAGGGCCTGCAGCGCCTCGCGCAGCACGTACTCGGCCCGGTCGACGATGCCGGCGCCGTCCGGTGCCGAGGCCCGCCGGAGCAGCGACTCGCCCCAGGCGGTGAGGAGTTCGCAGCGTGGGGTGCTGTCGGCCGGGGCGAGCAGCACGGCCCGCTCGTAGGCCGCGTCGGCCTCCCGAGCCTCCCCCACCTCGTCGTGGAACGCGGCCCGGGCGGCGAGGCAGGGCAGCAGTAGCGTCGGATCCTCACCGGCCGCCCGCTCGGCCCGCTCCAGCGCCCGGCGCGTCTCTGCGTCGGCGGCCCCCGTGGCCCGCAGCGCCCGCACGAGATCGAGCAGTGCCGGGGCCCGTACGGCGTCGGCGGCCTCTTCGAGGTCCAACAGCACACAGCCTTCCTTCAGTTCGGGCACGGCGGTGCCGGCCTGCCGCAACTTGAGCAGCGTCCAGCCGCGCAACAGCAGCCGGGACCGGTGCACACCGACGGCCCAGGGGACGTCCTCGACGTCGACGGCCCCCTCGCCCGTGCCGTCGGTCCCGTCCTGTCGCAGACGCACCCACGCGCGCGCTGCCTCCGCCAGGCCCGGCCACGGCGCACGGTCCGGGTCGAGTACCTCCAGCGCGGCCGTCAGGAGCTCGTCGTCCCCCGTCAGCTGCCACAACTCCCGGTGCGAGGAGGCGATTTCGAGGGCGGCCTCGGCCTGTTCGCGGCTGTCGGCGGCTGCCGTCCCGTACGCGGCGGCGAGTTCGGTGACGGCCTCGCGGAGCAGTTCCTCGCGGCGGCCCGCGGCGCGTGCGGCCGCCGTGCCGGCCTCGGCGCGCAGCACGCGGCCGAGCAGCAGCCGGGCCCGTGCGGCGGTGACCTGGGCGGCGCCCGAACCGGACACCGCCGTGCGGGCGAGGTCCCGGGCCTGCCGCAGCACGTCCGGGTCGCCGCGGCGCCGCCACTCCTCGAACAGCCTGCCGCCCTCGGTGAGCGGGTCGCGGGCGGGGTGGTCGGGCTGGTAGAAGCGCAGCACACGGGCGGGGACCCGGGCGAACAGCTCGGCCTCGACACTGCCGCCCCCACCCTGCGCGCCGGCCTCCTCGGACAGCGGCCCGGCGCCGCCGTCCGGGTCGTGGTCGGTGAGCCGCGCGGCCGCGAGCGCGGCGAAGTTCCGGGTGCCCCGGCCGAAGTGCCGCTCCACATAGGCCGAGCAGTGCTTGAGGACGAGTCCGGCGGTGTCCTGGTCCAGGGAGGACAGGAGCAGGTCCTGCACCCGGGGCGGGTAGGCGAAGCAGGGCTGCTCGGCGGTGCCCGGGAGCTGGGTGAGCAGTCCGCCGAGCAGCACCTCGGCCAGCTCCATGGGCCCGGTGTCGGGCAGCATGGCCCGCTGCACGAGCTGCATCACGGGCAGGGTGAGCGGGGCCGCGGCGAGGTAGACCGCGAGGCGCAGCGCACCGGGCGAGGCACCGGCGCGGAAGGCCCGCAGCAGGTCGTCCTCGCTCGGCGGGCCGGCGGGCCCGGGCGGCGGGGCCGTGCCGGGGCCGGTGAGCGCGGCCCAGGCGCGCTCGCTGGTGGGGCCGGTGCCCGCGAGCAGCCGGGCGAAGGCGCCGAAGGCGTCCGGGGTGGGCGTGAGGACCGGCACCGGCCGGGCGTCGGCGGCCGGTTCCTCCCAGGGCTCGTCGTCGGGGATGAAGGTCAGGCGTCCGCCGGTCTCGGCGTCGCGCACCAGCAGGCCGGGTTCCGCGGGCAGCGCGGTACGGCCCCACAGGCGCGGCGGCAGCGGCTGGACGACGGCGAGCGGGGCGCCTCGCGGCCACCGGTGCAGCAGCCGCTGGGCGCTGCCGTTCTGCCACAGCGGGCCCACGCAGTCGCTGATGACGAAGGTGACCCGGCGGCCGGTGGGGTCGTGCAGCTCGTCGGCGGGGCGTAACCGGGTGCGCCGGCCAGGACCGGCAGTCGTGCCGACCAGCGGGACGGCGGTGTCCCCGGAGTCGTCGGCGTACAGGTGGTGGACGCGGACCGAGGCGAACGCGCCGGACTGCTGGCAGGCCTGGCGCAGCTCCTCCACCATCCGGCCCCAGACCGCCATCGCGGGGCCGGTGTCCATGAGGAGCTGGACGTCGCAGCGCCGGCGGCGGCCGGGCCGGGTGACGGGGAGCAGGATGCCGCCCGCGGCGGCCCGGTCGGCGGTGGCCTCCTCGTCGATCCGCTCGTCCTCCGCTCGGGCGGAGGCGGCCCGGTAGCGGCCGAGGGCGCGCAGCGCCTGCTCCAGGCCGAGCAGCCCGGGCAGCGCGCCCGCGGCCGGGGCGCGCACGGGGAACGCGGCCGCGGCGCCCTCGGGCCGCGGACGCGCTCGGCCGGAGCTCGGGCCCGGCGTGGGCATGTGCAGCGGGACAGGGGCGGTGGAGTTGTCCGGGCGGGCCGAACGCGGGCCGGTGCCGGGGTCCGGCGGGGCGTGCGGGGCATCCGGCGGTACCGGCGTCGGCGTGCCGTCGCGGAGGGGCCGGCCGGGCTCGGCCGGGGACGGGCCGGGGGCGTCGCGCGCCGGACCGGTGCCGAGCCGCCGGGCCAGCCAGAGCGCGTCCGCCACGTCCTCGGCGGTGAGGTCGAGCCCGCCCTGGCGCAGCTTGCCGATCAGCTCGTCCAGACCCATGCCGGGCATCCGGCCATCACCTCGTACGGTCGAGCGGCTGCATGAGCATCTCGGCGATGCGCTCCCTGGTGAGGCTCTGGGCGCGCGGGTCGTGCCGGGTGAGGAAGAGGGCGTTGAGCAACTGGTCCGCGGCGAGCACCTCGCCCGGCTCGCGCTCCAGGAACCGCCGGATCAGCTCGCCGCCCGCGGCGACGCCCTCCGGACCCAGATGCGCCTCGACCATGGCGGTCAGCTGCTCCTCGCCGGGCGCCTCCAGCTCCAGCTGGATGCAGCGGCGCAGCAGCGGGGCGGGGAAGTCGCGTTCGCCGTTGGAGGTCAGGACGATCACCGGGAAGGCGGTGCAGGCGATGCGTCCGCCGTGCACGGCCACCCGGTCGCCGTCGTGGTCGAGCACCGAGACGACGGGTTCGCGGTCGGCCAGCCGCTCCAGCTCCGGGATCGCGAACTCCCCCTCCTCCAGGGTGTTCAGCAGGTCGTTGGGCAGGTCGAGGTCGCTCTTGTCGAGTTCGTCGATGAGCAGCACGCGCGGCTCGCCGGCGGGCAGCAGCGCGGTGCCGAGCGGGCCGAGCCGGATGTACGACCCGATGCCGGAGGCGCTCGCCGCGTCCTGGCCGCCGCCCCGGGCCCGCTCCAGCTGGACGTCCTGCAGGCGGCCTATCGCGTCGTAGCGGTACAGGCCGTCCTGGAGGGTCGTACGGCTGACGATCGGCCAGCGCAGCACTCTGCCGAGGCCCAGTTCGTGCGCGATCGCGTAGGCCAGGGTGGACTTGCCGGTGCCCGGGTTGCCGGTCACCAGCAGGGGTCGGCGCAGATAGAGGGCCGCGTTGACGGCGTCGACCTCGGCGGGCCGGGGAGCATAGCTCTCCACCAGCCGGCGGCGGACCCCGAGCCGGCGGGCGCTGCTCGGGTCCTCCGCGCCCGCGTGCCCGCTCTCCCGGGACGCCGCGAAGTCACGCCAGGGCGGCGGCGCCGGCAACCGCCGTACACCGTCGTGCGGCTGACCCACTCCGCGGTAGATCCGCCAGTCGTTCACCTTGGGCTCCTCCCGGCTCTGGTGATCATGCAGCGGGTCCCGGTCGTCCGGCCTACGAGGCTACCGCCAGCGGGCCGTGCCTGCCGAGGTTCGGGGCGCCCGGCGTTCACTTCCGGCCGGACGAACACCCTTGCGGACCAAGCGGATTGACGGCGTGTCCGCGGTTTGGCGGCGCGTTCCGCGCGCGGCCCGGTCAGCCGCCGGGCGCGGCCTGCGGCGGCGGCCGCATCGCCTCGGCGCCGAACGGCGGCCGGTCCGGCGGGTCGAAGAGCACGGCGATCTTGCCGCACAGCCCGTCCCCGCGGGCGGTGTCCGCGTCGGTGAGGCGGATGCGCAGGTCGCGCACCGGACCGTGCAGCCCGCTCGCGTGCCGGGCCGCCTTCAGCAGGTCGGCGGCCTGCCGGTGGAAGGCCCCGCACTCCTCGTGGTCGTGCCGGTCCCGGCGCCACAGCACCACCGAGTGCCCGGCCCGCAGCGCGTCATTCATCGCGGCCAGCCCCTCTCCGCCGCCGACCGGCCCGCAGTACACCGGTACGCCCTCGTCGGCCATCCCGGTCAGGGCGCCGTAGTAGGCGAAGCGGCCGCCGGGGCGCGCACCGGGCGGATGCCCGTCGGCCGCCGGCCGCCCGTGCAGCGTCTCGGCCGTGAGCGGCCCCTTGCGCACGCCGTTCCAGCGCCGGCGCCACTCCGGGGAGGGCGCCTGGGCGTTGCGGCGCACGTCCCGGACGAAGACGGTCCGCCGCATCCCGAGCGGCATGGCCCGCTCGTCCACGAACTCGTCCTCGGCGTCCTCGTCGCCCACGGTCCCCTGCTCGCCGGGCGGTTCGGGCAGCAGCTGCCACTCGTCCACCGGCAGGTCGAACAGCCTGCGCGGCAGGAACACCTCGATGGCGGCCAGGTGCTCGCCGTGATCGCCCTGGCTCAGCGCCCGGGCCAGCGGCTCGCGCAGCACCCGCGCCAGCTCGTCGGCGCGCACGCCCCGGTCGTCGGCGGCGACCGGGGTGACGTCCCGACCGTCGTAGATCAGCTGCACGCTCCACGGATACCGGCCGTCGTACATGGGCGCGCCGACCTTGACCAGGACGTCGGTCCGGGCGGCGGGGGGCTGCGGCGGGGGGAGCTCCGATACGAGGGGCTCCTCGCCCTCACGGGTGTCTGATGGGCCCTGGTGGTTGCCGATCGGGCCCTGGGGGTTGTCGATGCCCTCCAGCAGGGCGCGGATGGCCTCGCCGACCGCCCAGTGCCGGTGCCCGGCGGCCTGTCCGGCGATCCAGGAGGTGAAGGCGCCGAGCCGCGCCGGGTCCACCTCGTCCGCGCGCTCCCACGCCGTCTTGCGGGCGACCTTCGCCGCGTACAGCAGGACGGCGTCCAGATCGACCAGCGTGCCCCCGCCGCCCGGCTGCAGGGTGCGCAGCCCGGACAGCAGCCCGGCGCCCTCGCGCCAGGTGCGCGCATTGCGCAGCACCAGCGACAGCAGCCGCTCGCCGCGCACCTGCTCCTTCACGTCCTCCACGAGGTGCACCACCTCGCCCGCGCCGGCCGGCGGCGGCAGATGCGCGAGGTGGCCGTACAGCCGGGTGCGCAGTTCGGCCCCGATCCCGGTGACCGAGGGCGCGTGCCCGGGCAGTTCGGCCTGGAAGGAGGTCCAGTCGGGGTAGGCCGGGAAGGGTGCGGAGGGGGAAGAGTCTTCGAGGCGGCGCAGGTGATGCAGGTCGTGCGCGCGCAGCACCTCCCGTACCGTGCGGCCCCCGTCCCTCAGGTCGAGCAGTTCGGACAGCGCGGTGACCGGAACGGCGACGCCGTCCTCCGTCCGCCGCCCCTTGATCACGCCGATGACCGAGCCGTGCCGCAGGTCGAGCACCGGGCCGCCGGACAGCCCGCCGACCGGCAGGCTCCCGGTGAGCAGCAGGGCACGCGCGTCGGCGCCGGCGATCTCCCCGTCGCCGTGCCGGATGCCCAGCTCGCCGGTCTGCACGGACCAGCCATAGAGGCCGACCGGGGTGCGGGGGCCGGCCTCCCGGTCGGCCAGCCACAGACAGGGCACGTCGTCGGCGCCGCTGACCCGGACGAGCGCGAGGTCGGGGAACGACCAGCGGTCACGCACCGCCTGCGCGGCCTCCAGGCCGGGGGCGAGGAGCCGGGCGGTGCCGGTGCCGGTGCGCTCCGCCCAGCCGTCGGCGCGGGTGCGCTCCAGCCAGGTCACGCTCATGGCGCTCTCCCCTCGGCACACCGCGGCTCCCCCCTTCCCCACGACATGGGCGCAGGTCAACAGCCAGCCCGGGGCTATGAAGAAGCCCGATCCCCAGTACGGGTCACGGTCCGTTGCATACCCGTCACCCGGTGCGCCGATGCGCGCGAGGGAGGGGCGCACCATCTCGGCGAAGGCGCTCATACGGCGCCGGAGGCCGGGGACCGCGGCGGTACGACCGTGCCGCCGGGCTGTGCGGGATCCGCGCCGTCGGCCGCGGTGGCCGGTTCGGTCCAGGTCAGGGACACGGTCAGGGACGACTTGCCGCCGCCCTCCGCGATAGCGCTCACGATCTTGCCCGCCTGCGCCGTCAGTTCGATGCCGAAGCTGACGGAGACCTCGACGGGGGCCGGTGTGTCCAGACCGGCGCGCAGGGAGCGCACGACTCCGCCGACCGTGCCGGCGAGTCCGCCGGCCATGTCGATGACGCGGTCCCCGAATGAGGTGTCCCGGTACTCCCCGCCGTAGCCCCCCTCGTCCCCGTCCCCGATCCTGGCCCAGACGACGGTCCCGTCGTCCAGCCGTATCCGCTCGACTCCGCCAGCCATGACGCCCCCGTTCGCCGATGGGAGAAGAAGGCTAACTCCCGGGAAAGGGGAGGGGGAGAGGCAACGAACGATACGGCTGGTGATCGCCCCTGCTCCCGCGCCACGGGCTGCACGGGGCTACTCTTCGTCCTCGTCGTCGAGCCGGGCGAGCCAGGTGGCCAGCCGCTCTACGGGCACCTCGAAGTCGGGGTTGAGATCGACGAACGTGCGCAACTGCTCGGCGAGCCACTCAAAGGTGACCTCTTCCTCGCCGCGCCGCTTCTCCAACTCCTCGATACCGCGGTCGGTGAAGTACATGGGGTGCGTCTCCTGCGTGAACATCCATGCCGGTGGTGGCTACAGAGACAGCGTATGCAACGTTTCGGGGTGGGCGGCGCGGGGTTCGCGCGGGGGCCGGGCCGTCGCCGCCGGGTGCGGGCCGGTGGTGGGCCGGTCGCCCGGTTCCCCACGCCCCTTCGGGGCCTCCCCGGCGCCGCAGCTGCGGGCAGAGTCGCACCCGCTCAGCTGCGGGCAGCCGTGCCACTGGGGCGGTGCCCACCCGCCGAGTGGCTGCGGGCCGCCCGTGGCCGGTCGCCACAGCCCCCCCGCGCCCTTCGGGGTGCTCCTTACCGCCGCCCCTGCGGAGCTGCCGGCGAGCGTGCCGCTGGGGCCGGCACGGGTGGGCGCAGCGGTACCCCGGCGGCGCGGGCGGGTGAAGCGCCCCGTTGGCTGGCGGCGGCACCGGGTGCCTCGCAAACCCCGCCCAGCCTCAGCTCAGGGCACCACGGAAGCCGGCTCAGCGGCAGCGCACCCGCAGCGCACCCCGGCGCACGTGGTCACCCGCGCCCGCGCACGCCTTCGTACGCCATCCCCAGCGCCCCGTGCGCCAGCAGCAGCACCCCCGCCGCCACCCACCCCGCACTCCGCCGCCAGATCCCCCATACGGTGACCGGCACCCCCACCCCCACCTGCGCCATCCCGAGCCACCGAGCCCGCGGATCCCCCGACCCCGGCACCCACACGCCAAGCCCTCCGCCACCCCCGCCCGTCTCGGCCGGCCCGGACTCCGCCCGCACCGCCTCCCGCCACCCGGCCCCCTCGACCCACCGCACCCCGCCCGGCACCCCCGCCGCGGCCTCCAGCAGCCGTTCGGCGCTCTCCCCCGGCACGAGCCCCTCCGGCAACGCGACACCCGCGCGCGTGAGGACCGCGATCAGGCCCCGCATCCGTGCCTGCCCGTCCGCGTCGGAGTCCAGCGCCGTCAGCCCGTCCAGGGCCTGCACGTCCAGCACGGGATCCAGTCCCAGCCGAGCCGCGAAGGTGTGCATCGCCTCGGCCTCGCCCGCCGGCGTGCCGTTGGCCAGCCAGACGTAGGCGACGGGGCGGCGGAAGCCGGACGCGAGGGTGTAACCGACACGGTCGGCGTCCCACCACAGGGCGAGCACGGGCCAGGAGGACCCGACGGCGAGCGCGGCGGCCCAGCCGGTGAGCACCCGGTCGACCGGTTCACCCCCCGTACCGCCTCCCCGCCACGGACTCCCCTCCGGCACCAGTACGGTCCACCGCTCACCCGCGTGTGTGATCGCCATCCGCTCGCGTAGCAGCGGGGCGAGAAGCGCGACGGACTCCGGCTCGGCCCGGCACAGCAGCAGGGCCCCGGGGGCGGAGGCGGCCCGGTATCCGCCCTGGAACGCGTCCGTCGGCATGCCAACACGCTAGGCAGTTCGCCCACATCACGCCCGATATGACGCATACACACTCACGCGAAAGGGTGCCTTGACTTCCGACGGCCACGATATATCGTGTTTCTCAGAGGACGCGATATGGCGTGTCGTCCCGTGCTTGGCCCTAGGAGGTCTCCCATGCCCGAGTGGTCCGTCAACGAGCCCCAGAAGCTGACCTTCGACTCCCGCGTGAGCGACCTCCAGGTCCGCATCGTCAACGGAACGGTGAACGTGGTGGGCACCGACGAAGGTTCCGCCCGCCTGGAGATCTCGGAGATCGAAGGCCCACCCCTCGTGGTCACCCAACAGGGCGACACCCTCACGGTGGCGTACGAGGACCTGCCCTGGAAGGGCTTCCTCAAGTGGCTCGACCGCAAGGGCTGGCGGCGCAGCGCGGTCGTCTCCCTGGCGGTCCCCGCCGACACCCGTGTGGAGGTGGGCGTGGTCGGCGCCGGCGCGGTCGTCTCCGGGATCCGCGGCCCGGCGGTGGTCAAGGGGGTGACCGGCGACACGACCCTGGTCGGCGTCTCGGGCCCGGTCCGCGCGGACACCGTGTCGGGCAACCTGGAGGCCCAGGCCGTCACCGGCGACCTGCGGTTCAACTCGGTCTCGGGAGACCTGACGGTGGTCGCGGGCTCCGGCCGCTCCGTCCGCGCCGACTCCGTCAGCGGCTCCATGATCGTCGACCTCGACCCGGACGGCCCGACGGAGGTCAGCCTCACCAGCGTCTCCGGCGAGATCGCCATCCGCCTGCCGCACCCGGCGGATGCCGAGGTGGAGGCGAACACCGCGAGCGGCACGGTCTCCAACGCCTTCGAAGGACTCCGAGTGCACGGCCAGTGGGGCGCCCACAAGATCACCGGCCGCCTCGGCGCGGGCACGGGCAGGCTGCGCGCCACCACGGTCTCCGGCTCGATCGCCCTGCTGCGCCGCCCGCCGCGCGAGGAGGACGAGGCGGACACCCCGTGGGAAGCCCGGCCCGCAGCGCCGGCCGGCCCCTCCGGGTCACCACGGGACGCCGCCCCCGCCGCCGACGCCCCGACCGCTCCGGGGGACAATTCCGTCTGCGGCCAGGGCGCCGACGCCTCCGGCGGCACCGACGCCCCGGCCGACGGCACGACCGACAAGAAGGTGCTCTGACATGCCCCCCGTCTTCGCCCACGGGCGCCTCCGCCTGTATCTGCTCAAGCTGCTCGACGAGGCCCCGCGCCACGGCTACGAGGTGATCAGGCTCCTCGAAGAGCGCTTCCAGGGGCTGTACGCCCCTTCGGCGGGCACGGTCTACCCCCGGCTGGCCAAGCTGGAGGCCGAGGGCCTGGTCAGGCACACCACCGAGGGCGGCCGCAAGGTGTACGCCATCACGGACGCGGGCCGCGCCGAACTGGCGGACCGCAGCGGCGAGTTGGCCGACCTGGAGCTGGAGATCCGCGAGTCGGTCGCCGAACTGGCCGCCGAGATACAGGCCGACGTGCGCGGCGCGGCCGGCGATCTGCGCCGCGAGATGCGTGCCGCCGCGTCCGAGGCCCGCCGGGGCGCGAAGGCGGGCGGCGCCGCGGGCCCCTTCGGGGAGTACGGCGACCTCGGCGACAAGGAGGCCTGGAAGGCCGCCAAGGAGGAGATGCGCCGGGTCAAGCAGGAGTGGAAGGAGCAGGCCCGCCGCGCCAAGGACGAGAGCCGCCGGGCCCGCGAGGAGGCCCAGCGGGCCCGCCGCCAGGCCCAGGAGGCGCAGACACGGGCGCGGGCGCAGGCGCAGGAGGAGATGCAGCGCATCGCCCGCCAGGTCCAGGACCGCGTCCAGGACCACTTCGCCCAGGGCGACTGGCCGACGGGTGTCCGCGAGGGCCTGTCCGAACTGGCCCGGGAACTGGGCGACTTCGGCAAGTACTGGGGCTCCCCCCGCACCCCCGGGGAACCGGCCGCGAAGCCCACCGCCGCACCGTCGGACGCGCATTACGTCTCTCCCGGCGAGGAGTTCCCGGCCGAGTACGAACCCGCCTGGGCCCACGAGGGCCCCACCGGTGACCCGGCCCGCGACCTGGACCGCCTCCTGGACCGCTTCCGCGACGACATCCGCGACGCGGCCCGCGACCACGGAGTCACCCCCACCCAACTCGGTGAGGCCCGCCGCCATCTGTCCACGGCAGCGGCCCACATCGCCGCGCTCCTGCGAACACCGAAGGCCTGAGCGGGGAGGCTGACAGCCGGCCGTGGGGAGCACGGGGGGCTTCCCGTCCCGGGAAGGAGCAGGGCGAGCTGCCGTCCAGGGGATCCGGCTGGCAGCTGGCCAGGGAGACCAGGCCGGCTGCCGAACCCGGGGAGGGTAGGACGACTGCCGGTCGAGGGCGAGCAAGGCGGCTGCCGACCACGGAGCCGGGACGGCGGCCGACCGACGCCCCACCCGCGCTACCCCTCAGCCCTGCGCATCTCCCACCCCTACCGGCCTCGCAGGCAGAGCGCCAGCCGACCGGTGCCTCAACCGAACTGCCCGGGCCGACCTGCGCCTGCTCCGCCACTGCCGACCACGGAGGCAGAGCGCCAGCCGACCGGTGCCTCACCGAACTGCCCAGGCCGACCTGCGCCTCCTCCGCCACTGCCGACCACGGAGGGGGGCGCCAACCGCCGGTGCCACCACCGACTTGCGCTCAGCCGGCCTGCGCCCTCGCCGCTGCCGACCACGCAGGCGGGGCGCCAACCGCCCCGTGTACAACCCCGCGAGACGCACCCCAACCGAGCCATCCTCCAGCCGGCCCACGCACCCCCGCTGCCAACCACCCAAGCGGGCAGCCAGCCGCCCGGAACCGCACCCCCGGCACCTCGACCGAGATGCCCCAGGCCCAGCCGCGCCTCAGCTGGCCTGTGCCTGCTGCGCGCCGTACAGCACGCGGGTGATCGACGCGTGGGTCACGCCGTGGTCCGCCAGGACCTCGCCGACCACCCCGGGCAGGAGGGTCAGCGCGAGCAGCAGGTGCTCGTCGCCGATGTGCCGGTCGCGGTGGCCGACGGCGACCCGCAGCGACCGTTCCAGGACGTTCCTGGCGCCGCGCCCGAAACCCGGCCGCCGTCCCGACCACCGGCGCCGGTCCTCCGGGTCGCCGGACATGGCCCCGACGCCGTGCACCTCCTCGACCCGGGCGACGATCTCCGACACATCGATCCCCAGCCCCGCGAGCGCGTCCGAGTCGGCCCGCGACAGCCCGGCCCGCCGCCGCGCCTCGTCCAGCGCCTCCCGTACGGACGCCTTGCGGTCCCCGAGCCCCAGCGCGGCCAGCGCGAAGGAGGCACGGCTGCCCTCGCGGTCGAGAAGGGCGAGCAGCAGGTGCTCGGCGCCGACGGTCTGTTCGCCGGAGCGTTCGCAGTGGACGAACGCTCCCTTCACGACCTCACGGGCGTCCTTGGTGAAGCGTTCGAACATCATTGCCTCCCGTACTTCTTGTGCACGGCCTGCCTGCTGACTCCGAGCTCCGCGGCGATCTCCTGCCACGACCAGCCCTTGTTGCGCGCACTGCGCACCTGTACCGCCTCCAGCTGCTCCAGCAGGCGGCGCAGCGCGGCCACGGCCCGCAGTCCGACCCGCGGATCACGGTCACCGGCGCGCTCGGCGAGATCGGTTGCCTCGGTCATGATGTCAACCTACGTTGACATCATCCCTTCTGTCAACCAATGTTGACAGACGTGGCGCGCGAAAGGGCGGGCCCGGACACCCGGACCCGCCCGACGACGGCTCTGACGAAGGACCTCAGGAGTTGGTGAGCACGATCTTCCCGAACTGCCCGCCCGATGCGAGCCGTTCGAAGCCCTCGCGGGCGCGGTCCAGCGGCAGTTCCTCGTCGATGACGGGCCGCACCCCGGTCGCGGCGCAGAAGGAGAGCAGGTCCTCCAGCTCCTCCTTGGTGCCCATGGTGGAGCCGACGACCTTCAGCTCCAGGAAGAAGATCCGGGTCAGCTCGGCGTGCGAGGGCCGGTCCCCGCTGGTGGCACCGGAGATGACGATCGTGCCGCCGGGCCGCAGCGACTTCACCGAGTGCGACCAGGTGGCGGCGCCGACGGTCTCGATGACGGCGTCCACCCGCTGCGGCAACCGGGCTCCCGGCTCCACCGCCTCGACGGCCCCGAGCTCCAGCGCCCGCTTCCGCTTGGCCTCGTCCCGGCTGGTCGCGAAGACGCGCAGCCCCGCCGCCTTGCCGAGCACGATCGCGGCCGTGGCGACACCGCCGCCCGCGCCCTGCACGAGGACCGAGTCGCCGGGCCGTACCCCGGCGTTGGTGAACAGCATCCGGTAGGCGGTCAGCCAGGCCGTCGGCAGACAGGCCGCCTCGGCGAAGGAGAGCTCCTTGGGCTTGGGCAGCACGTTCCAGGTCGGCACGGCGACCTGCTCGGCGAAGGTGCCCTGGTAGCGCTCGGTGAGGATGGAGCGCGGCTCGTTCGGGCCGACGCCGTGGCCGGTCTGGCCGATGACGGAGTGCAGGACGACCTCGTTGCCGTCCTCGTCGACGCCGGCGGCGTCGCAGCCGAGGATCATCGGGAGCCGGTCCTCCGGGAGGCCGACGCCCCGCAGGGACCAGAGGTCGTGGTGGTTGAGGGAGGCGGCGCGCACCGAGATGGTGCTCCAGCCGGGCCGGGCCTCGGGAGCCGGACGCTCCCCCAACTCCAGGCCGTTGAGCGGCTGGTCGCGGTCGATTCGGGCGGCGTAGACAGCGAACATGCAGCCGACGATAGGTGCGCCGATCAGCCGACGGAACCGCGGGGACCTGTGACACATACCCTCTTGCACAGGGCCACCCATCCAGCGCAGGCCGACACCACGCCACCGGGGCACCTCTCCGACACCCGATTCAGGCGGGCGAAAGGGCAAAAAAAAATGGCCCCGCCCAAACGGACGGGGCCATCGAGCGCGACCTCAGCGGCGAGCAACGCCCTCGGCCCGAGCAGCCGCAGCCACCGCGGCCGTGACCGCAGGAGCGACCCGCTCATCGAACGGCGACGGAATCACATAGTCGGCGGCAAGGTCGTCCCCCACCACCGCGGCCAGCGCCTCCGCCGCAGCGATCTTCATGCCCTCGGTGATCCGAGAGGCCCGCACCTGCAGCGCGCCCGCGAAGATGCCCGGGAACGCCAGCACGTTGTTGATCTGGTTCGGGAAGTCGGACCGCCCGGTCGCGACCACGGCCGCGTACTTGTGGGCGACCTCCGGGTGCACCTCGGGGTTCGGGTTGGCCATCGCGAACACGAAGGCGCCCTTGGCCATGGAGGCCACGGCCTCCTCTGGGACCGTACCGCCGGAGACGCCGATGAAGACGTCCGCGCCCGCGAGGGCGTCCTCCAGCGAGCCGGTGACGCCGGCCTTGTTGGTGAAGCCCGCGAGCTCCCGCTTGACCGGGGTCAGGTCCTCCCGGTCGGCCGACACGACGCCCTTGCGGTCCGCCACCGCCACGTCCCCGATGCCGGCCTCGACCAGCATCTTGGCGATGGCGACACCGGCCGCGCCGGCGCCCGAGATGACGGCCCGCAGCTGCCCGATCTCCCGCCCGCTGAGCCGCGCCGCGTTCCGCAGTGCCGCGAGCGTCACGACGGCCGTACCGTGCTGGTCGTCGTGGAAGACCGGGATGTCCAGGCGCTCCTGGAGCCGGCGCTCGATCTCGAAGCACCGGGGTGCCGAGATGTCCTCCAGGTTCACTCCGCCGAAGGACGGGGCGAGCCGGACGACGGTCTCGACGATGTCGTCCACGTCGGTGCAGTCGAGCGCGATCGGAACCGCGTCGACGCCGCCGAACTGCTTGAACAGGATCGCCTTGCCCTCCATCACGGGGAGGGAGGCCTCGGGACCGATGTCCCCGAGTCCGAGCACGGCCGTACCGTCCGTCACGACGGCGACCACGGAGGACTTCCATGTGTAGTCGTTGACCAGCTCCGGCTGTTCCGCGATCGCGGTGCACACGCGAGCGACGCCGGGCGTGTACGCGAGGGAAAGGTCGTCCTTGTCGCGGACCGGCACGGTGGCCTGCACGGCCATCTTGCCGCCGCGGTGCAGCGCGAACGCCGGATCGAAGGAATCGAGGGGCTCCGCCCCGCCGTCCTGGTCCGTTTTGTCGCTGCGAGGATTGACGATCTCCGCTGCCACTTCGTTGTACCCCTTAGGTATGCATGGTTTGAGGGTCGACCACTCCTGGTGAGGGGTGGGCGGGCACCGCGTACCGCCCGATTGCTGATACGTACGGGCCATACGCGACGGGCGCGCCGCACACGCGCCCTGAGCCCCGGATGAGGGGTGTAAAGAACCTTCTTACCGGACGGACGGTGCCCAGGACGAGTGCATTAGGTGCAAGGTCACATCTCGGAACCGGAAAGCCACGGCGAAATGACACGTGGCTGACAACCGCGCCGAGCAGGTGAGGCCGCCGGTAGAGCGGCGCGCGCGGCGACCACATCGTGAGACACGACGAAGATTCTCCGGCCGGAGGGCCGGCTTCCCGCAGATGGTTCGATGGTGAACGACCAAGGATGTACCGACCTGATGCGGTTCGGGGGTGACCCGTTATCCGATTTTGACATAGCCGCGCCCCTGAATGCGCTGGTCCGAATGGCAAGATGCGGTAAACCCGCGAGGTCGCGACACCCGAAGGTGTGTGTTCTCGCTGACCCATCGCACCTCTTCCCATCCGCCGGAGGAACCACGATGACCGCAAGCTCCACCCGTCGTACGCCCGCCGCACGCTCCCGTCTGGCAGCGGCCGGTGCGATCGCGGTCGCGGGCACCCTGCTGCTCACCGGCTGCGGTGACCAGACCAAGGACAACGACAAGGGCTCCGGCAGCGCGTCCACGGCCAGTGCTCCGCTGGCCGGCAAGCTCCCCCAGGAGATCCGGGACAAGGGCAAGATCGAGGTCGGTTCGGACATCGCGTACGCCCCGGTGGAGTTCAAGGACTCCTCCGGCAAGGCCGTCGGCCTGGACCCGGACCTCGCGGCGGCCATGGGCAAGCAGCTCGGCGTGACGCTGGAGTTCCAGAACGGCACGTTCGACGCCCTGCTCACCGGTCTGCGCTCGGGCCGCTACGACATAGCCATGTCGGCCATGACCGACAACAAGAACCGCCAGGAGGGCGTCGACCCGGACTCGGGCAAGAAGGTCGGCGAGGGCGTCGACTTCGTCGACTACCTGACCGCCGGTGTCTCCATCTACACCCGCAAGGGCGACACCCAGGGCATCAACGGCTGGTCGGACCTGTGCGGCAAGAAGATCGCCGTGGAGCGCGGCACCGTCTCGGAGGACCTGGCCAAGCAGGAGGCCAAGAAGTGTCCGGGCGGCAAGAAGCTCACCATCGAGCCCTTCGACGACGACCAGCAGTCCCAGACCCGGCTCCGCTCGGGCGGTGTGGACGCGGCCTCCTCCGACTTCCCGGTCGCCGCGTACGCGGTGAAGACCTCCGGCGGCGGCAAGGACTTCCAGATCGTCGGCCAGCAGGTCGAGGCGGCCCCGTACGGCATCGCCGTGGCCAAGAAGGACACCCAGCTGCGCGACGCGCTGCAGGCCGCGATGAACGCGATCATCAAGAACGGCGAGTACGCGAAGATCCTCAAGAAGTGGGGCGCCCAGGACGGCGCCGTCACGGAGTCCGTGATCAACGGCGGCAAGTGACCCGCGCAAGCAACAGAAGCGGCCACTGAGAGGCAACACCCGTGACTGACATCGAGAAGACGGCCGGACAGGGCCCGGGGGAGAGCGCCGGGGACACCCCCGTCCCCCCGGCCGGCCCGGAGGCCATCCGGGCCATCCCGGTCCGGCACTACGGGCGGTACGTCTCCGCCCTCGTCGCCATCGCGCTCCTCGTGGCGATCGTCTACGCCTTCGGCCAGGGCGACATCAACTGGCAGGCGGTGCCGGACTACTTCTTCGACCACCGGATCATGACCGGTGTCTACAAGACCCTCATGCTGACGGTCCTGTCGATGCTGATCGGCATCGTCGGCGGCATCGTCCTCGCGGTGATGCGGCTGTCGAAGAACCCGGTGACCTCGTCCATCGCCTGGTTCTACATCTGGTTCTTCCGCGGCACGCCGGTCCTGGTCCAGCTGTTCCTGTGGTTCAACCTGGGCCTGGTCTTCCACTACATCAACCTGATGCCGCTCTACAAGGACGAGTGGTCGAACTTCATGACGCCGCTGCTGACGGCGCTGCTCGGCCTGGGCCTGAACGAGGCGGCGTACATGGCCGAGATCTGCCGGGCGGGTCTGCTCGCGGTGGACGAGGGCCAGACCGAGGCGGCCCACGCGCTGGGCATGAGCCACGGCAAGACCCTGCGCCGGGTGATCATCCCGCAGGCGATGCGCGTCATCGTGCCGCCGACGGGCAACGAGGTCATCAACATGCTGAAGACGACCTCGCTCGTGGCGGCCGTGCAGTTCCCCGAGCTGTTCCGCTACGCCCAGGACATCGGCCAGAACTCCGGCGCCCCGGTGGAGATGTACTTCCTCGCCGCGGCCTGGTACCTGATCATGACCTCGGTGCTGAGCGTCGGCCAGTACTACATCGAGCGCTACTACGCCCGTGGTTCCAGCCGCAGCCTCCCGCCGACCCCGTGGCAGAAGGTCAAGGGACATCTGACGACCTTCTCTAGCAGGAAGGTCACGGCATGACCGACAAGCTCAGCAAGACCCAGGACACGCCGCCCAAGAGCACGGTCCCGATGGTCAGGGCGCAGGGCGTGCACAAGTCCTTCGGCCATGTCGAGGTGCTCAAGGGCATCGACCTGGAGGTGAAGCCGGGCGAGGTGTTCTGCCTGATCGGCCCCTCCGGCTCCGGCAAGTCGACGTTCCTGCGCTGCATCAACCACCTGGAGAAGATCAACGCCGGCCGGCTGTACGTCGACGGCGAGCTGGTCGGCTACCGCCAGAAGGGCGACAAGCTGTACGAGCTCAAGGACAGCGAGGTCGCGCGCAAGCGCCGGGACATCGGCATGGTCTTCCAGCGCTTCAACCTGTTCCCGCACATGACGGCGCTGGAGAACGTCATCGAGGCGCCGGTGCAGGTCAAGGGCGTGAGCAAGGCTGAGGCCCGGGAGCGGGCCATGCAGCTGCTGGAGCGCGTGGGCCTGGCCGACCGGGCCGGGCACTACCCCTCGCAGCTCTCCGGC
This sequence comes from Streptomyces sp. NPDC050743, assembly GCF_044456925.1. Lineage (NCBI taxonomy): Bacteria > Bacillati > Actinomycetota > Actinomycetes > Kitasatosporales > Streptomycetaceae > Streptomyces > Streptomyces sp. NPDC050743. The sequence goes on along the minus strand of NZ_JBITGJ010000006.1, from coordinate 140,985 downwards.
GGCCAGCAGCAGCGGGTGGCGATCGCCCGGGCCCTCGCCATGGACCCGAAGCTGATGCTGTTCGACGAGCCGACCTCGGCCCTGGACCCGGAGCTGGTCGGTGACGTCCTGGACGTCATGCGGGACCTCGCCGAGTCCGGTATGACCATGGTCGTCGTCACCCACGAGATGGGCTTCGCCCGCGAGGTGGGCGACAGCCTGGTGTTCATGGACGAGGGTGTGGTGGTCGAATCGGGCCATCCTCGCGACGTCCTGACGAACCCTCAGCACGAGCGGACGCAGGCGTTCCTGTCCAAGGTGCTGTAGCGGCGCGCACGGCAAAGGGGCGGTACGGGATCCTCGTACCGCCCCTTTTCGTGTGCCCTCTTCGTGTTCCCCGCCACGACGGCAGCGCCACTACGGCAGCAGCTGCGGCCTCAGCGCCAGTTCACGCAGCTGCGCCCGGGTCAGCGGGAACGTCTTGAGCACCGGGCCCTGCGAGCCCTGGCCCAGAAAGCCCGTCCAGTCACGGACGAAGAGCACGCTGCCGTCCTTCCGCAGCAGCCGCGCCTTAAGTTCGGCGCCGTAGTACGACGGCTGGGTGAGCTTCTGGGCGGGGGTGAGCCAGATGGACAGCAGGCCGCCGGGCACCTTCTCGTTGGTGCACTTCAGCACCGGCGGTGTCACGTTGCCGATCGTGCAGGGGTCCCGGTCGGCCCGCTTGGCCTGCACCCCCTTCGCCGTCATCACGCCCACGGTGACGTACCCGACCCCGTCTTCGCGGGCGATGGCGTAGTCGCCGTCGTACGGCCCCACGTCCTTGGGCAGCGGCGCCTTCGGCACCCCCTTGATGAGCCGCAGCAGCGAGACCTCCCGGACCTTGCCGACGTCCCGGGGCAGCAGCTTGGCGAACCCCGCCGCACCGCCGCCGAACTCCCCGGCGGTGGGCGAGGCGGCCACGCTCCGCCCGTCCCCGCCGGGCAGCACGCCGGAGCCGAGGGCGACGCCCCCCGCGACCACCGCCGCCAGGGCGCCGGTCACCGCCGCGCGCCGCCGCCGGCGCAGCCGGGAGGCCCGTGCGAACACGGCCTCACTCCCCCGGCTCTCCGGTACGGGTACGGTGGCGGCCGCCTTCCACAGCAGTTCCCGCACGACTTCGTTCTCGCTCATACGTATTCCTCCCGCACCGCGGCCTTCAGCGCCGCCAGTCCCCTCGCCGTGTGGCTCTTGACCGTGCTCTCCCGCATCCCGAGCAGCTCGGCGGTGGCGGCCACGCTGAGGTCCTCCCAGTAGCGCAGCACGAGCACCGCCCGCTGTTTGGGCGCGAGTCCCGCGAGAGCGGCCCGGACCATCAGACCGGTGTCGTTGTCCACCGGCCGGCCCGGCAGGTCGGGCAGTTCGCCGTAGGCCTGTTCGCGCCGCCAGAACCGGCGGCGGGCCGAGATGAAGGTGTTGACCAGCGTCTTGCGCGCATACGCGTCGAGGTTCTCCAGACGCCCGTGCCGGCGCGCGCCGAGCACGACCCTCACGAGCGTCGTCTGGACGAGGTCCTCGGCCTCGTCGCGGTTGCCGCACAGCAGATAGGCGCTGTGGAACAGCGCCGTGCGTCTGCCCTCGACGAAGGCGTGCAGAGTCGCTTCCGCGCCCCGCGTCATCCCTCCCCCTTTCCGCCGGTCCACCGGATACGGACCGTCTCACCCGTACCAGTGCGGTGGGAGTCCCCCGGGGACGCAGCGGAGGCGGTACGAATGTCCGTACCGCCTCCGTTTCCCGCTTTCCCGCTGTCCCGCTCCGCCTCCGCGGCGTGCCGGCCGCTACTTGAGGGCGAGCAGCAGCGTGTCCGACGGCGAGCACCACACCGGCCGTGCCTCGCCGAAGCCCTGCGCCAGCAGAGTGCGGGCGTGCCAGGCGGCCGAGGGCGTGTCGCCGTCCGCGTGCTCGCCGTAGATCTCGAAGCGGCGGGCGGTGGGTTCGGCGAGGACCGGGTCCTCGGCCGCGAGCCGCCACCATTCGGCCCAGTCCAGGGCACCGTCCCGTTTGGCCTGATCCATACGGGTGTGGCGCCGGGCGCGCTCGGCGGCGTTGATCCGGGGCGTGCTGTCGTCGATCATGTGGTCCGCGTTCATGAAGACACCGCCGTCGCGGACCAGCTCCGCGACCTGACCGTAGAGGGCCGCGAGGGGTTCGCTGTGCAGCCAGTGCAGGGCCGTCGCGGTCAGGACGGCGTCGTAGGAGTCGTACGGCAGCTTCGCCGGCCAGTGCGGGTCCTTGAGATCGGCCGCGACGAAGGTGACCCGGTCGTCGCCCTCGAAGGTGCCGCGCGCGATGGCGAGCAGGGCCGGGTCGAGGTCGACGCCGGTGCTGGTGGCCGCCGGGAACCGGTGGAGCAGCCGGGCGGTGATGCTGCCGGTGCCGCAGGCCAGGTCGAGGACCCGCGGGGCGGTGCCGACCAGCGCCTCGACCATGTCGAGCATGATCCGGAAGCGCTCCTCGCGGTCCGGCATGTACCACTCCTGCTGCCGGTCCCAGCTCTCCTGCCACGCGGCCCAGTCGGTGCCCGTGCTCGTAGTCATGAAGCCCGTCCCCCTTCTGCGTAATACCCTGGATGCACGACCGGCTGTTACCCGACCGCAGACACGACCATAAAGCGCCCTCGTAAGGACTACAAGTGGAACTGGCCTATTACTCGGATTACGCCGTCCGTCTCGTCAACAGCGAGGAACCGGCCCGGGGCAAGGACTCGCTGACCTCGGTCGAGGCCGTCCGCGACCTCTTCGGCGCCAACTCGTCGGCGGCCCGCCGCGCCACCGACGCCGATGTCACGCGCTTCCGCTCGGTGCGGGCGCGGCTGCGCGCGGTCTTCGAGGCGGCCGACAAGGGCGACGAGACGCTGGCCGTGGACCTGCTGAACTCGCTGCTGCTGGAGTTCCCGGTGTCGCCGCAGATCTCCGGCCACGACTACCGCGACGAGGACGGCCGTCCGCTGTGGCACATGCACCTAGCCGACCACCCGTCGAACGCGACCGCGGGCTACGCGGCGATCGCCGCGATGGGTCTGGCCTTCCACCTCACCGAGTACGGCGTGGACCGCCTGGGCCTGTGCGAAGCGACCCCCTGCCGCAACGCCTACCTGGACACCTCCACCAACCGCTCCCGGCGCTACTGCTCCGACCGCTGCGCGACCCGTGCGAACGTGGCCGCCTACCGGGCCCGCAAGCGCCTGGAGGCCGACCGGTCGGGCAGCAGCGGCCTCGCCGCGGAGAGCGCCCAGCGCACCAGCGTCAGCGGCGAACGCTGACCGGAGGGGAACGGCCGGTACCGGAAGCGGGCGCGCCCGAGGACGAGCTCATCGGGTACGACGCCGTAGTCCGTGCTGTCCCCGCCCGCGTACGGGTTGTCCCCGAGCACCCACCAGCCGCCGTCGCGCCGCTCCACGGCACGCTTGACGACGAGCAGGTCCTGCTGGAACGGATGCCGGAGAACGACGACGTCCCCCGTCCGGACCGGCGCGCCGTACTGCACCAGCAGCCGGTCCCCGTGCAGGAGGGTGGGCACCATGGACGGCCCGGTCACTTCCGCCACTCCGAAGGGCGCCACGGCCCTCCCCCGCTCGGTCTCCTGCGACAGCTCCGGCATCCCCGGCACCTCCCCGGTCCGTTCCTCCACCAGTCTCAGTCTGACCCTGGACTTTTGTCCTAAGCCCTAGGGGGCACCCGAGAAATCGCCTTGCTCAGGGAGTAATGTCGCACCTGAGAAGACGATCACGAGGAAGGAATGCTCCATGCTTTCCCGCCTGTTTGCCCCCAAGGTCAAGGTCAGCGCCCACTGCGACCTGCCCTGCGGCGTGTACGACCCGGCCCAGGCCCGCATCGAGGCGGAGTCGGTGAAGGCCATCCAGGACAAGATGGCCGGCAACGACGACCCCCACTACCAGGCGCGTGCCACCGTCATCAAGGAGCAGCGCGCGGAGCTCGCGAAGCACCACGTCTCCGTGCTCTGGAGCGACTACTTCAAGGCCCCGCACTTCGAGAAGTACCCGGAGCTGCACCAGCTGGTCAACGACACCCTGAAGGCCCTCTCGGCCGCCAAGGCGTCCACCGACCCGGCGACGGGCCAGAAGGCGCTGGACTACATCGCCCAGATCGACAAGATCTTCTGGGAGACCAAGAAGGCTTGATCTTCGATCATGCCCTCTGACCTGCGATTTCCTTGGTTGCAGTGTCTCCCTGTCCGCACCCGGTCCGCAGGCCGCCGAGAACGGCGTCCATCACGGACCGGGTGCGGTCTTCTTCACCCGGCCACAGGTGGGCGTAGATCCGCAGCGTGATGACGGCGGACGCGTGGCCGAGGACCAGCTGGACCTGCTTGACGCTCGCTCCGCCGGCGATGAGGGCGGAGGCGAAGAAGTGGCGCAGGTCGTGCGTCACCATGTGGGGCAGCTCTACGGGCCTGCGGCCCTCGCGTTCGGCTGCCTCGTTCTCCGTCGCTTGGAGGGTCCTGCGGGCGCAGTTCCACTCAGTCTTCCAACGGCGGTAGTTGAGAGGCTTGCCCTCCTCCATCGTGAAGAGCCACTCCTTGGAGGGGCGTGCGGCAAGGTGCGCGAGGAGCGCGTCGGTGATGACCTCGCATGCCGGAACCGTTCGCCGAGACTTCCCGGTCTTCGGCGGGCCGATCTTCCCGGACTGGAGCCGCTGCCGTTCGACCCGGATGGTGCCGGCCTTGAAGTCGACGTCCGACACCTTGAGGCCGAGCAGCTCGCCTATGCGCAAGCCTGATCCGGCGAGCGTGACGATGGCCGCACGGATGTACGGCGGCATCACACGCGCCATGGCCTCGACCTGGGCGACCGTGGGCGGGGTGACCTCCTCGTCCGGCATGGGCGGGAGGGTGATCCGGCGGCACGGACTGGCCGGAATGACCTTGTCCTCGACGGCCGCGGTCATGACGCGTACGAGGACGTCGTAGACGTTGCGCACGCTGCCGGGGCCGAGCAGTTCGGACAGGCTCTTGAACAGCACCTGAATGTCGTTGCGGCGTATCGCCGCCATGGCGCGGGAGCCGAGTGCCGGGACGAGGTGGAGCCATAGCGCGTTGTCGGTGATGCGCTCGGCCGCCTCGCTGGCGATGAGCGACTCCTCCCACTTCTTCGCGTACTTCTCGAACGAGATCCGTCCGGCCCGCGGGTCGACGTACTGGCCGGTCACGATGCTGGTCGTGACCTCATCGAGCCAGCGTTGGGCGTCGAGCTTGCGATCGAAGTGGCGGGCGTGCTCCTTGCCGTCGAGGTCGCGGTAGCGAGCCCGCCACTTGCCGTTTGGGCGCTTCTGAATGTTGGCCAAGTGGCTTCTCCTTCGGGTTGGTTATCGGTAGTAGCCGCCGCCCTCGATGTACTCGGTGAGGGTGCGGGCGTCGCGCTCCTCGCCCATGAGGCGAAGGCACTGTTCGTGGATGGCCCGTGAGCTGTCGGGGTGGGCCTGGATGTGCTCGGCGATGCCGACGATGGCGTGGTGCAGGCGGTCTTCGGCGTCGCGGGTCTCGTAGTACGCCTCGACGGCTTCCTGGACGAGCCGCCTGCTGCTGAGGTCCAGCCCTTCCAGTGGCGGGGACATCAGCTCTTCGAGGGGCAGCTCGAAGACACGGGCGAACGCGAGCGCCTCATCGACGTTGATGCGGCGGCGTGGGGTGCCGTTCTCGATGCGCCAGACCGCGGTCTGGTTCATCTTGACGCCGGCCTTGGACACCCGGTCCGCCAGCTCGATCGTGCTCCACCCTCTGACCTCGCGCTCCAGGGCCACCCTCGCGGCGATGTTGCCCTCGCTGTAGAGCAGTGGCACTTCGCCACTGTCGTGCTTGTCGCCTGCCATCACACCTCCGCCGTGACCGTTGCTATCCAAATTGAAACATACTCTCTCCGATTTGGTTAACCGGCGATCGTCAGGTACACCTATGCAGACCGAATTGCCACCTAGTCGAATTGGAACGCATGCGATACCTGACCACCGCCGAGGTCGCCGAGCGCTACCGAACGGCCGAGAGCACCGTCCGTTACTGGCGCCAGATCGGGAAAGGCCCGCGCGGCATCAAGATCGGCAAGCGGGTGCTGTACCCCGAGGCCGAGCTGCTCCGGTACGAGCGCACGCTGGCCGACGGCCAAGACGAGTGGGGCCTGGCTTCCTGAGCCGCCGGAAGCCCCGAGCACGACAACGGCCCTCGGCGCGCCAACACCGAGAGCCGGAGATTCCCCAACTGATCGCCCATCCCTGAACGAACGAGTTGGTGAGGGGTGGGGCCTTGCCCGCCCTACCCCCACCGGAGAGGAACGTCTATGGAGGACTCTACGTCCCCCAACACCACGAACACATCCCTGACCACCGCCTGGCCTCCCGTCGCGGTCCCCGGCCAGGGCATCCCCTCGCACCGCGGGGACCGGCTCCCCACTGACACGACGTCTGGAGACCGTCCCCGCGATGCGCCCGAGCCTCCGTCCCCTCAAGCCGCAGTCCCGACATCCGCATCCGGCGGAACCGTGCAGGTCAGCGGCGTGACAACGGGGACCGGTCCCCAAGACACGGAAGTTGCACCAGGGGACCGCAATGGGGACCGTGATCGTGGTCCCCGCCGGTCGCTGGGGACCGACGGTCCCGTGGAGGGGACCGTGCAGCATGACGCCCCGGTCCCCGATGGCAGGTCGGGCGCCGGAGACCACGAAGGCTCCGACACCGTGTCAGCTGCTGACGGTGCCGCGCTGCTGGACGAGTTGCAGGCGGCGATCGCCAAGTACGTGGTGCTGCCAAGCGAGGAGGCGTTGAACGCGGTCACGCTGTGGGTGGCGGCCACCCACATCCAGCCCGCGCTGCAGCACGCTCCCCGCCTGGCGGTGGTCGGGCCGACCAAGGGGTGCGGCAAGTCCCGCGTCCTGGACGTGCTCCACGAAACCGTCCACAAGCCGATCATGACGGTGAACATGTCCACAGCGGTGCTCTTCCGGGTCGTCGGCAAGGTCCCGCGCACGATCCTGGTGGACGAGGCCGACACCATATTCGGCCCCAAGGCCGGCGAGAACGAGGAGTTGCGCGGCCTGCTGAACGCCGGACACCAACGCAACCGGCCCGCCTGGCGCATCTCCGGTCCGGAGCACAAGCCGACCCCGTATCCGACCTTCGCGATGGCAGCACTGGCCGCGATCGGCGACCTGCCCGACACGATCATGGACCGGGCGGTCGTGCTCCGCATGCAAAAGCGCAAGCCCGGCGAAAAGGTCACCCCGTTCCGCTCGCGCTACGCCGTACCGGAACTGAACGCGCTGCGGGACAAGCTGGCTGCATGGCTGACCCCACTGCATGCAACAGCTGCCCGCTTGGTGCCGACGATGCCGGTCGAGGACCGAGCCGCGGACACCTGGGAGCCCCTGGTCATCGTCGCCGACATGGCCGGTGGTCACTGGCCCGCGAGTGCTCGGGCAGCCTGCGTGGCGATGACCCGCAACGAGGTCGTCCAGGACGAGCAGAGCAGCCTGAAGACACGGCTGTTGCGGGACATCCGCCGCGTCTTCGCTGAGCGGGACAACCCCGAGGCCCTGCGCACCCATGACCTGGTCCAAGAACTCACCGTGGATGCCGAAGCGCCTTGGGCGGAGTATGGCACCAAGGGCCTGAACGCCTACCACCTGGCCAACCTGCTGCGGGACTTCAACATCAGCCCGGCCAACTACCGCTTCGAGGAGGGCAGGCAGGCCAAGGCATACATGCGCAACCGGTTCCTCGATGCCTGGGCCCGCTACTGCCCCGACACCGCCCAACCGGTCTCCGCGCCCACGCAGAAGGGCGCACCCGCACCTCCAGCCAGGGGCCTGCCGCCCGCCAGGGCGACGGGAACCCTGCCCGTCAGCCCTCCAGGCGGCGCCGGAGGACCCAAGCACGCCCGCTAACCCACCTTCCCCTGGGCCCGGCGCACTCCGTCGCATCCGTCCCCGCGCAGGTCAGCGCGGGGACGGATTTCCTCGCCGATACGGATCTCTCCGTACCTGCGCCCGTGTCCGTACCTGTGCTGACCAGGCATGCGACGGACGCGACGGACTGCGACGCCGCCCCGCCCACACGCCCTCGGAGCACCGTCATGCACGACAACCACGCCCACAGCAGCCGCCGCAGGGGGCTGTTCGGCCTTGCCCGACGAACAGCAGCAAGCTGGAGCGAACGAGCCTCTAACGAGGCTTCGTCCGCGCTTGCCCCCGCCCCAGGGGTGGCGGGGGAGGAGGCCGAGCGCCAGCGGGCGCACGAGCCGGCAAAGGGGATGACCGCGCCCGTCGCCGACCCCGCGCCCTCATCCGTCGAGCCGCCCGCCGACACACCCCCGCTTGCCGAGCAGCCCTCGTGGCGCGAGCCCGAAGCCCGGACGCTCCCTGCGCTGATGAACCGCAAGCGCACCACCGAGAAGCGCGACCAGGAGAAGACCGTCCGCTTCACCCCGACCGCGGTCCGGATCATCGCCGAGGAAGCCGAGCGGCGTGGCCAGAAGTTCGCAGGGTTCGTCGGCGACGCCGCTCTGGCCGTCGCCCTGGGCAAGGCAGGTCTGATCGGGAGCCCGGAGGACGATCCCATACGCCCGCTGATCGAAGCCATCGAGGCTCACACGGTCGCGCTTAACCGCACCGGCAACAACCTCAACCAGATCACCGGAGCCATCCACCGCGGAACTGTTCCCGAGCACGCCGAGGCCGTGCTGGCCCTCGTCGAGCAGGCAGCCGAGAACAGCTATCAGCTCATCGACCGGCTCCTGACGGAGGGAATCCCGCATGGTGCCTGACGTCTCCACCGGCTCCAGCACACTCGGGCCTGATCAACTACCTGTTCGGCAAGGGGCGGCGCGACGAGCACACCAATCCACACATCGTAACCGCCTGGGACACGGCCGGCGCCCCGGCCCCCGGCCGCGACCCCGAGGCTACGTACACCCAGCTGGCCCGGCGCCTGGACCATCACGTCGACCTGCGCACCCGTGAACTGGGCGGTGAGAAGCCGCAGCAGCACGTGTGGCACTGCCCCGTGCGCACCGCGCCCGGCGACCGCTACCTCACCGACATCGAGTGGGCCGAAGTCGCCCGCCGGGTCGTAGCTGCCACGGGCATCGCCCCCGAGGGGGACGAGAAGGCGTGTCGGTGGATCGCAGTACGGCACGCCGACGACCACATCCACATCCTCGCGACCACCGTCCGCGCCGACGGCCGCCGCCCCCGTACGAACCGGGACGGCTGGCGGGCCCAGCGCGAATGCCGCAAGATCGAGGTTGAGTTCGGGCTGCGCCGCCTGAAGTCCGGCGATCTCACCGCCCCGCGCACCCCCACCGGCGCCGAGCGGGCCAAGGCCGAGCGCCAGGGCCGGGAGCAGGCCGCACGGGAGTGGCTGCGCGAGCAGGCATACGCGGTCGCCGCCGCCGTACGCAGCATCGACGAGTACTTCACCGTGCTGCGCTCCCTCGGCATCCAGGTCAGGCCGCGCATCGGCCCCGAGACCGGCGAGGTGACCGGCTACAGCCTGGCCGCGCCCGGCGATACGGCCAACGGCGAGCCGGTCTGGTACGGCGGCTCGAAGCTCGCCCCCGACCTGTCTTACAACCGCCTGTGCGAACGTCTCCCCGCCCAGGACCTGGCCGACCGCCCTCAATCGGTGGCGGACCCAGCCGAGCCGTGGAGCCGCGCTGAAAGCGCCATCCGCCACGCCCACGGCACCCTCGATGCGGACGACGATGCTGTGGCCCAGGGCCACCTGGATGCCTTCGGCGACGCCCTCCACAACCTGGCCCGCACCACTCACGGCTCGCACCGGGACGAACTGGAGGCGGCGGCAAGGGTGTTCAACCGCGCCCGCCGCTCGACGATCCAGGCCGACCACCAAGCCGCCACCGCGCTGCGGGAAGCCGCCAGAGAACTCGCCTACGCCACACACGGTCCGGGCGGGCTCGCCATAGCCCTGATCTTCGCCGCGCTCCATCTCGCGCGGGCAGCCGCCAAGTGGCACGAACAACGCGGCCACGAGCAGCAGGCAGCAGCTGCCGAGGCAGCCTTCCGCCATCTGCAGGCGGGTTACCAGCAGGTCGGCGAGCCGGTACTGGCGGATCTCACCCGCCGCGCCCCACGCGGCGCCACCGTCCGCCGTTTCGAGCAGGACCTGCGCGCAGCCCTCCCAGACCACGCCGACCGCATCCTCGCCGACCCCGCCTGGCCGGCCCTGACCACAACCCTCGCCCGCGCCGAGACCGCCGGCCACAATCCCCGGCGCCTCTTGGTCGAAGTCGCCGCCCAACGAGAACTCGACACCGCCGGACAGCCCGCCGAAGTCCTCAACTGGCGCATCACCGCCCAGCCGAACAAGCGAGCTCAGGCCGCACGCAGTCGAAGCACCCGAACAGCCACGCCAGTCACACCAGCACCACAGCTCACACCCACGGCGGTGAGCGAACGGCCGACGGAACGCAGCCGACACCGATAAGGGAGTCGGCCCTCAGCGGCGGCAGACGAGGATGCCGCCGAGGCATGTGACCTTGAAGGCCCCGTGCTGGGCAATGTGATCGGCGAGGATCGCGCGGGCCCGCTCGATCGTGGCCTCAAACGGCACCTCGTGCTGGTCGGCCCACGCCCCGTAGGACGCCATGTGCGCGATGACTGGCTCGGGTTCGTGGACCGAGATGGTGCCGGGCAGTTCGATCGTCTCCACGCGCCCGAACTGCTCGCCCAGCAAGGCCCCGGCCTTCTCCAGGGAGAAGCGGGCGCTGAGCGAGATGCGGGCCGGGCCACGTCCGGTGCCGAGGACGTCGCCTGCGGCCCGCTGCCACAGGTCGTCGAGTTCGGCCTTGTCCCGGTCGCTGTTGGTGGAGGCGATCACCAGCCCGTCACGGGTAACCACCCGGGACAGTTCCCGTACAGCCTGGGGGATGTCGGGGACGTGGTAGAGCATGTGCAGCGCCAGGGCGGCGTCGACGGTCGCCGTGGCCAGCGGCAGGCGAGTGGCATCCGCCACGGCGACGGGACCAGGCACGCCGACGAGGATGCCGGGAGCGATGTCCAGGCCGAGCAGAGCCAGGTCGGGCCGCTCGTCGCGAAGCCGCTGAATGAACTTGCCATTGCCGCAGCCGACATCGACTACACGCCCACCTACGCCGCTCAGCTGCTCGGCGACGATGCCGGGGAGGTCGTAATGGGGCACCTGCCACTGGTAGAGCGACTGACGGGCGGCCAGATCCCGGTCACTGCTGTAGGCGCTCCCGGCGAGGCGGCTCCGGTCGGTGACGGCGGCGTCGTGTGCGGCGGACAGTTCGGTCACGTCGGCAGCTCCGGAGGGTGGGCAGCTGGTGAGGCCGCGAGGACGGCCGTGTGCTGGATTCGTTCGCGTAGGTGAGCGGTCTGCGCGGCTCCACCGTACTGCGACCCGCTCAGCTCCCGCCCCAGAGCAGTGAGCCGGCGCACGATGCTGGCCGACATGCGCTCGGGCGGGGATTCGAGGACGAACCCGAGCATCGCCTCGGTGCCGTCCAGATCGCCCAGAAGCAGATGGCCACGGGCGAGATCTACATGGGCGGCGAACAGGTCACCCACCGACTGGTCGTCGTCCTCGGCGCTGCGGTAGAGCCGGATCGCGGTGTCCGCGCTGGCGATGGCCCGCCGGACATGCTCCCGCCCGCCCACGGCCAGGTAGCTCGTCCCTGCGTACGCGAACTGCTTGGCGGCCGGGAAGGCAAAGAGGCCCGGCACCTCGTCGTGGCCAGGCATCGCTTCACGAGAGCGTTCGGCGTCCGCCAGCGCCGCCACCGCGCCCGCTCGGTCGCCGGCTATGGCCAGTGCCCGTGCCTCCAGGCTCGCCAGCCGGGCTCCGATGGTGCCGCTGGCCCGGTGGTGACGGCCGGCCTGCGCCAGCCGCGCTGCTTGTTCGTACCGCCCGGTCCAGTAGGCGATCAGGGACTCCACTGCCCGTACCCAGGCCAGCATCCCCTCGTGCCCGGCCGCCTCCGCGCAGGCCCGGGCGGTACGGGCATGCGTGGCCGCGGAATCGTAGTCACCCAGGTCCAGGCAGACGTGCGCGGACAGCCCGCACAACCGTGAGGCCGCGACGTACAAGTCGGTGGTCTGCTGGGGGCGCTGACGCCCGCGCAGTAACGCGAACACCCCGTCCCGCAGCCGTTTGATCTCGACATGCAGTTCCAGCAGCGGGTGGCTGACATAGGCACGGGCGAGTCGGGCGACATCGGCCTCCAACTGCTCGACGACGAACTCGTCAGCGTTGCGTTGCGCGATGAACCGGGCGAAGTCGGCCGACACCGCCGCGTCCGCTGAAACGACGCCCGCACCCGAGCGTTGAGGCGCCACAGATAGCGCCATCGAGGCCCCTGTGGCGCTGTCTCCGCCCGGGCGACTCTTGCTCACCACCACAGCACGGTCGAGCACTGCGACGTCGACGCCGAACACCTGCGCCAGGTGTCTGCGGGTGTACGGGACCGGGATACGCGCCTCACGCTCGTAACGCCCGATCTCCTTACCCGTCTTGGCGGCACGCCCCTCCAGGGCGTTGTACTCATCGGCCACCCGCTGCTGGGTCCAGCCGCGCTCGGTACGCAGCCGAACGAGCAACGCGCCGATCCCCGTGTCGCCCATCCGCTCTCCCTGGAGCACGTGAGTTCTGGCCCCCATAGTGGCCCCCGGTATGGCCCCCACGCTGGCTCCCGACCCGAACGAGCGACAGCGGTTGGCTGTTGGCCATGCCCAGCACACTGCCCGACGAGCCGGACACCCTCACACCGGCCCAAGCCCTCGACGGCGCCGTCGAGCACCAAACGATGCTCTTCGACCGGCGCCGAACCACCCCAAGCGCCGCCCGCTCCTTCGTCGCCGCGACCCTTACCCAGTGGGGCCGGACCGAACGCCTCGACGACATCCAGCTGTGCACCTCCGAACTCGCGACCAACGCCGTCCTGCACGGAGCCCCTGCGGGCGGTCAGGTCCTTGTGCGCGTCGAACTGCACGCCACCTTGCTGCGCATCGAAGTACACGACGGCGGCAAGGGCAGACCCGAAAAGCAGGAGGCACGGGACACCGCTGACGACGGCCGCGGCCTTCTGCTCGTGTCCGCAGTTGCCGACCACTGGGGCGTGGAGGAACGCCAGGGCCCCGGCAAGTGCGTCTGGGCCGCCTTCCACCGACGCGCGGTGCCCGCATGCTGATGCCCGCGAGCGCCAAGTCCTCGATCCCAACGGCTGGGTTGATCGCCTCTCTCGTCACCACCACATGGCTGGACACCACTCCAAACGGCGCCACACTGTGCTGCCTCCTACTCGTCCCTCAACCACCCCGCAGTACGTACGAGACGACGGTCGTCATCGAGCAACGCATGCGCGCCGTCGCCGACGCTCTGCGCCTCGGTCCCGCCACCGCACCTCCACCCGACATCGGGCCACGCCTGCGTCAAATCACTCCGACCGAGGTGGCCTTGCGTTTCGACGGCACCCCTTACCGCAAACGCATCCCCTCAGGCCGTCCCTGGACTCTGCTGCTCGGCCAGGGAACCCCGGTGGCCCTCGTCCTGGGCCTGGACCCGCTCTCCCGCAGCGCCACAACAGCAGAGATCGACGCCTACCTGAACCGCGTCACGCTCCGCCAGCGCCTGCTCTTCGGCCACACCCAATCCGAATGAACCCCAACCCACCCCAGGGGGACATCCCGTGACGACCTACCCCGTCTCACCGAACACTGTCCTCGCCAACGCCCTCCACCACGCCGAGGACGTGCTGACCCCGCGCATCCTGGCCACCCCGCCGGAGCGAATCGTGCTGGTCGTCGGTACACAGATCAACGGCGCTCCGCACATCGGCACCTCCCTCGTACAGTCCCTGGCCTTCGCCATGGCTGCCCGCCTGCGCGATCGCTTCGGCATCCCCGCCGAGGTCCTCTTCAGCGCCCTCGACAACGCCCCCTACGAGTTGACCACCGACTCGGTCAGCGGTCACCGTTACCAGCGCGCCTACGCCCAAGCTCTCGGCCGCGACGCCCTGACCGACCTCGTCATCGCCCTCTACCAACCCCTGTTCACCGCACTGTCCCGGCGCCTCGGCATCCCACACCGGGTCGAGACCTACAGTCAACAGCAGGCCGGCGAACACTTCCGCCGCACTTGGCTGCGGCTCCTCCCCCGCCTTGACGCCGCCCGCTGGTGGCTCGCGCCCTCCACCGGCACCCCACACCTGCGCATCCCCTGCCCGCATCCTGGCTGCGGCTGGGCCGAGAAACACGCCGAACGCACCCGCGCCCACCTCACCGACCGCGAGACCGCGCGGGTCGCTGCCGTGTGCCTCCACCACGGCCCCTACCAGGCAACCATCACCCCAACCACAGGCGCCTACCTCGACCTGGCCACCCTGTACCGCAACGCGGTCAAGGAAGTCGCCCTGTCCAACCCTCACGGCACGCTCCACGTCATGGTCAAGGGTGGCGACTGGGTCTTCGGCTCCCACCTGGTCGACGAAGCCCTCCAGGCAATCGGCCTCACCCGCGCCCAGCTCCCCGCCCGTCTGTTCTGCCCACAGGTCGTCACCCACACCGGCGCCAAGCTGTCCAAATCACTGATCCGCGAAGGCCGTGCACCTCTACCAGAAGGTGCAGCTGACTGGATGCTCGACACCCGTCAGTGGCCCGGCACCATCGCGGAGTATGTAGAGCAACTACTGGCCGTGACCGATATCTTGCTGTCCGATCCCCGGCACTTCTTCCGCGCCTACTCGGCCGCCGAGATCAGCCGCATGATGACCGCACCAGCCACCAGGAGCGTTCCCGCCCCATGACCGACACCACCGCCCGCATCCACGAGCTCAACCTCTACCGCCAGTACTTCGACCTCGTCGCCGCGGGCACCAAGACCATCGAGGTGCGGGTCAAGTACCCGCACCTCGATGGTCTTGGTGCCGGCGACACCATCCGCTTCCGTATCAAGGGCACCGATGAGACCTGCGACGTGAAGGTCAAACGGGTCACGGAGTACGCCGATTTCGAGGCCCTGCTCGACGGCGAGGGACCGGTCAACGTCAATCCGACCGCCACTCGGGAACAGCAGCTCAACAACATCCGAGCCATCTACCCGCCCAAGAAGGAGGCCCTTGGCGCTCTGGCCATCGAAATCGAACGTACCGCTGATTATTAGGCCAACGCTATCCACCAATGGGTCGACGAAGGAACATAACCGTGGCTCAGCCGCAGTCCGACGACCAGCCCAAAGCCCTGCCGCCCGCCCTCGAATCCATGACCCTGCTGGTCGCCGCCGTCATCGTCCACGACAAGGCCACCAACCGAGTCGTCCTCCTCCAACGCAGCCAGAACGCCAAATTCGCCCAGGGCATGTGGGACCTCCCCGTCGGCAAGAGCGAACCCGGCGAACCCATCACCGAGACGGCAGTGCGGGAGTTGTACGAGGAGACCGGCCTGACCGTGAAGCCGGATTCCCTCAAGGTCGCCCACATCATCCACGGCGCCTGGGGCGTCGAAGCCCCCAACGGCTTCCTCACCGTCGTCTTCACCGCCCACGAATGGACCGGCGTGCCCGAAAACCGCGAACCTCGCAAGCACGCCCAGGTCCGCTGGGTCGATGCCGACGCCATCCCCGCGGAGTTCGTGGACACCAGCGCCAGTGCTCTCCACCGTTACCTCGTGGGTGGTCCGGAAGTCTCCCTCGACGGCTGGCGATAGGAACGCCGATGCCCCTCATGAGTTGAAGGGACCGGTGTCGGCGTTCCCATTCCAACGCGGAGCGGCCGTCACTCGGTGTGCAGGACCCGGGCGATGGTCTGCCGAGCCGCCGCTCTCGCCGGTATCACCGCGCCCAGTGCGGCGATCGCCACCCCGGCCAGGGCCAGCAGCGCCATGTTCCCCGGGTGCCACACGTCCAGCATCCGGTCCGGGAAGGCGAGGTGGGCACTGTCCTCGGTCATCGGAATGACCACACGGTAGGCCGCGACTCCCATCGGCAGACCCAGGATCCCGCCGACCAGACCGAGCCCAGCCATGGACACCACCAGCATCGCGGTGGCCTGCCGTGGTGTCATGCCGATCGACTTCAGCATCCCCAGATCGCGCCGCCGCTCCCGGCTGCTCAGTACGACGGTGTTGAACACCCCCATCGCGGCGACCACCGTCAGCATCAGGGTCAGAGCGGACGCGGAGCCGATCACGGTCACGGCCCCGGCGTTCACAGATGTCTTCGCGCTCGGGTACAGCCCGGGATCAGCGGTCCGAACGGCCTTCATGTACGTGCTGACATCGGTTCCGGGGCTGAGCCGCACCCAGTACTGGTCAGCCTGCGCGCCTGGTGCCAGGGCGGTCACCGTCGCCCAGTCCGCGCGCATCCAGTCCGCCGCCCCGGACACGACCTCCCCGACAAGGGCCACGCGCTCCTGCCGGCCGTCCGCCGTGCCCAATGTCATGGAGTCACCGAGCCGCAGACCGTACTTGGACAGGAATCGGCCCGAGGCCACCGCCTCGCCGGGCCCACGCATCCAGCGGCCTCTGGCCAGGTCGTCCTGGAGAGCGGACCGGCCCCCGCGCACACCCTCGATCGTTACGTCCTGGCTCTGCCCGAGCAGCCGCACGTTGGCGTAACCGACGGCAGCTACGCCCGCCGCGTGCGGCAGACCGCGCAGCAGCGCCTGTGCCGCGGCGTCGCTGTGCTGCGGGACGGTCTGCCCGGACCTGGCTTCTCCGCGCGAGACGATCACCTGCACCTTGCCGACGCCCTCGACCGCGTCGCCGTAGGAGACCATAGTGGCCGACAGGCCGGTGGCGAGCGTCACCGTCGCCACGCCGAGCAGCACCGAGCAGACGGTGAGCAGCGCCCGTCCAGGCCGGGCGAAGGGCAGACCCAGGCCCAGGGTCACCGAGCGCGGCAGCCGCACCCCGGTCAACCACCGCTGCACCGCCAGCCCCCGTCCGCCACCGGGTGCACTGCCCGCGCTGATCGCACGTGCCGCAGACAGGCGGTGCGCGCGCAGTGCCGGAATCAGTGCGGCCAGCAACACGACTGCCGGCATGCCAAGCGCCGTGGCCACGTACACCCAGGAGGCGATCGCCGGCGTGACCATCCCGGTGCCCAGATCCGCGCCCGTGAAGACCTGGTGCAGCAGTGGTTGTGCCAGCACCGCGCCGAGGGCGGTCCCGGCCACCGCGCCCGAGGTCGCCGGGACGCAGACCATCACGAGGTAGACAGCGACGACCTGGTTGGGCGTGAATCCGACGGATTTGAGCACACCGATGTGCCGGAAGCCGGACACGACGGCACCGCTCACCACATTGCCCACGATCAGCACCGCCACCAGCAGACCGAGGATCCCGAAGACCATGAGGAATGGCACGAACGCGTTGGGCTTGGAGGCGACCTGCGCCTTCAGCGTCAGATACGACTGGTGGGCGAGCAGCGATCCGGGCGGCAGGCCGGCGGTCGCCGCTGTGGTGTACACGGTGATCTGGCGGGCTGTCGTAGCTTGGTCGAAGCGGTACAGCATCTGGTACGCGGT
Organism: Streptomyces sp. NPDC050743; assembly: GCF_044456925.1. Classification (NCBI taxonomy): domain Bacteria; kingdom Bacillati; phylum Actinomycetota; class Actinomycetes; order Kitasatosporales; family Streptomycetaceae; genus Streptomyces; species Streptomyces sp. NPDC050743. Next base: position 123,465 of record NZ_JBITGJ010000006.1, on the reverse strand, counting down.
GGGGTGCAGGACCGTTATCTGCTGCGGGGAGACCCATGCCTGTGCAGTCTCGCTCACGCTGGATGCAAGGCCCACGACGGTCAGCGGGGGCAGCCCGGGCAGTTGGATGCGCTTGCCGATCGGCGAGTTGGGCCCCTGGCCCAACCCGGGGGCGTCGGGGAACGCCAGGACGACCTGGCCGGGGCTGGTGGCCCAGTGTCCGGCGAAGAGATCCAACCGGTCGACCGGACCACCGGGGTCCGCCCGCCCCACCACGGTCAAGGGGCCGGGCGCCACCCCGAGCATCTGGGACGCCGCGTTCTGCGGCACCTCGACCACGGCTTCCGGAAACGGCCCGGCCGAGGCCCGTACTCCCGGTCGGCGCCCGGTCCGTGCCAGCTCGGCACGGGAAATCTTCGCCGCGTCGAAGGTGGCGACGGCGTGCGCCCCGTGCGCCTGGCCGAAGAGCCGGTCGAAGGGGCCGGACGCGACGTCCAGCAGGCCGAGAGCGACCACGAGGGCCATGCTGGAGACGAGGACCACCACCCCGATCACAGCAGTCTGCAGCCGGCGGCGGCGCACCGCCGCGCGAGAGGCTCGCCACACCGCGCTCATGCCGACCGCTCCACGGTCCGCTCGCCGGTGATCCGGCCGTCCGCCATGGTCACCAGGCGGCTGGCACAGCGGGTGGCCAGCCGCTCGTCGTGCGTCACGAGCAGCAGGGTCTGGCCAAGTTCGTTGAGGTCGATGAGCAGGTCCATCACCTGCTCGCCTGTGTGACTGTCCAGCGCGCCGGTCGGCTCGTCGGCCAGCAGCAGCACGGGACGGTTCATCAGCGCGCGGGCCACGGCCACCCTCTGACGCTCCCCGCCGCTGAGCGCGGCGGGATAGACGTTCTTACGGTCGGCGATGCCGAGTTCGTCCAACAACTCCAGGGCCCGGCGCCGGGCCTGACGGACCGGCGTTCCGGTGAGCTGGGCTGACAGGGCGACGTTGTCGATCGCGGGCAGGTCGTCGATGAGGTTGAAGAACTGGAAGATCATGCCGATCCGGCGGCGCCGGAATAGCGCCAGCCCTCTCTCGTTGATTTCGCCCAGGTCCTCGCCGTGGACGCGCACCAACCCGGCGCTCGGACGGTCCAGCCCTGCGATCATGTTGAGCAAGGTGGACTTGCCGCAGCCGGACGGACCCATCACCGCCACCGCCTCCCCGGCCCCGATCTCCAGCGACACCCCGTTCAGGGCGGAGGTGTCGCCGTACTCCTTGCGCAGGCCACTCACCCGGACGACTTCCTGGTCGCGCGCAGCAGCCGGGCCGACGTCCAAGGCCGGGCCGCTGATGTCTTCGGCTTTCATGGCAGGGACGGTAGGCGGCCTGGACCGTCCGGGCGTCAGCCCGCGGAGGTAACCCGCGGCGACGGTCATCCTGGGGATGTACGGGGTGGACCCGCAGAGGGACGCTCACTCTCCGGCTACCTGGCACGATGAGCTCCGTGTGGACATCGGGAGCATGCGGGCTGCTCGCAGCCTCCGCGGCGGTGAGCCTGGTCGTGGCCGGGGGTACCGCCGTGCTGCTGACGCGCGCCCGCCACCGCCACCGCCAGGTTCTGGAGGACCGGCGCTGGCTGCTGGAGCGGGAACGGGAGGCCGCCGCCCGCACGGCGGTGGCGGCCGAGCGTGCCCGCATCGCCCGCGAGTTGCACGACATCGTCAGCCACAAGGTCAGCCTGATGGTCGTTCAGGCGACCGCCGCCCGCGAGGTACTGGCTACCCTGCCCGACGCGGCCGAGGCCGCACTGCAGGCCGTCGAGGGTGCCGGACGCGACGCGATGACCGAACTGCGGCATCTGCTGGGCCTACTGGCGCCGTCTCCCGACGGCGATGACGATGACCGCGCATCGGAGTATGGCGAAGGAGAGCTCTCCGGGCTCGCTCCGCAGCCGAGCCTGAGCCAACTGGGCACCCTCGTCGACCGAATCGCCTTCGCCGGCCTCCCGGTCGAGGTGCGCATTTCGGGTGAACCGCGCCCGCTGGCGCCTGGCATCGACGTCACCGCCTACCGAATCATCCAGGAGGGGCTGACCAACGCACTCAAGTACGGTGACGGCGGCACGGCGACCGTGACGGTGCGCTATGCCGACGGCAGTCTGCGGGTCGAGGTACTCAACAGCGGACCGAGCGTGCTGTCCGCCGACAGCGCGAGCAGGGGGGCCAGACCCAGTGCCCACGAACACCGGGACGACGGAGCGGGACGCGGCCTGATCGGTCTCCGCGAGCGAGTCGCCGTCTACGGCGGCCGCTTCGACGCCCGGCGCCGCATAGGCGGCGGCTACCGCGTCCGCGCCCGCATCCCCCTGGAGCGCCCGTGACCGAGTCCGCCCCAGACCAACGCGACCTCCACACCCCTGGCCCGGTTCTGAACTCCCATGCCCCGGATCCGAACCCGAGCCGAGAGACGGGTGGTCCGCGCGTCCTCATCGCCGACGACGAGGAACTCATCCGAACCGGCTTCCGCCTCATCCTCGCCTCGCGCGGCATCGAGGTCGTCGGCGAGGCCGCAGACGGCGTACAGGCCGTCGCGGAAGCCGAGCGGCTGCACCCGGACGTCCTCCTGATGGACATCCGGATGCCCAACCTGGACGGTCTGGAAGCCGCCAAACGCGTCCTCCGGCTTGTCCCACACTGTCGGGTGCTCATGCTCACCACCTTCGACCTCGACCGCTACGTCTACGCGGCGCTCGCCGCCGGGGCGAGTGGCTTCCTCCTCAAGGACGTCACCGCCGCCCACCTCGCCGCATCCGTGCGACTGGTGAACACCGGCGACGCACTACTCGCCCCCTCGATCACCCGCCGCCTGGTCGAGCGCTACGCAAGCGCCCACGAGGCCGACCGGGCCGCCGGTACGGCCCTCCGCCGCACGCCACTGGCAGCCGCGGCCTGCACACCCGCGATCCACCGCGACCTGGCTCCGTTGACGCCCCGCGAACTCGAGGTACTGGCCCTCATGGGCCGGGGCCTCTCGAACACCGAACTCGCCGAAGCCCTCACTCTCAGCGAGTCCACCGTGAAGACCCACGTCGCCCGGATCTTCACCAAGCTCGCCCTGCGCGACCGCGCCCAGGCCGTCGTCCTCGCCTACGAAACGGGCCTGGTCACCCGCGGCGGCTCCGCCGCCGACTGACACTGCTTCCACGGCAGGGTGAAGTCCGGGATCGGCCTGTGAGTGACAGTCTCGGGGCTCCGCATCCGTCACGAGAGCCATGACAAGTCCGTGATCACGGAGATGGCGCCGAGCCGACAGCAGTCCGCACCCAGTCCGCAGGACACCCGCTCAAGATCGTCGCCCCCCATCGCCACCAATCACCAAAAGGCCAGGTCAGCGACCCGAAGCAAACATCTCCGCAGGTCACCGACCTGGCCCACTACTAGGAGACCAAGAAGGCCTGAGGCTTTCTCTCCCTTGCCAAAGGGGCCCGGTCGGTTGCTCCGACCGGGCCCCTTGCCTGTGTGCGGACAGCGCGGCGGCCGAGGCCGCCGGGGACGTGCTACACCGTGAGCCAGGCCGCCTGGTCGGGGGCCAAGTGGCCGTTCTCCACGGGGCCGCTGGTCAGCAGGATCGCGGTGTGGTCGGGGAGGGGGTACGGCTCGGTGGAGAGGTTGACCACGCAGACGAAACCGGGGTCGCGGCGGAAGGCGAGGACTCCGGCGGGGGCGTCCAGCCAGGTGAGGGTGCCGTCGCCGAGGGCGGGGTGCTCGCGGCGGCGGCGCAGCGCGGCGCGGTAGAGCTCCAACATGGAGGTCTCGTCGCCGGTCTGCGCCTCGACGGTGCGTGCGGCCCAGTCCGCGGGTTGCGGCAGCCAGGGCGCGGCGGAGGCGTCCTCGGGGCTGAAGCCGTACGGTGCGCTCCGCCCGGACCAGGGGATCGGCACCCGGCAGCCGTCACGGCCGCGGTCGGTGTGGCCGGAGCGTTCCCAGACGGGGTCCTGCAGCACCGCCTCGGGCAGGTCCTCGACCTCCGGCAGGCCGAGTTCCTCGCCCTGGTAGATGTAGGCGCCGCCGGGCAGGGCGAGCATGAGGAGGGCGGCGGCCCGGGCGCGGCGGGTGCCCAGTTCCAGGTCGAGGGGGCCTTCGGGTTCGTAGCGCTCGTTGGCCACCCAGCGCTTGGTCGCCCTGCGGCCGTACCGGCTGGCGTGGCGCATGACGTCGTGGTTGGAGAGCACCCAGGTGGCGGGCGCGCCGACCGCGCCGAGCATGGCGAGGGAGTCGTCGATGACCGTGCGCAGGTCCTTCGGGTCCCAACTGGACATCAGGAAGTCGAAGTTGAACGCGGTGTGCAGGCCGTCGGTGCGGACGTAGGCGGCCAGCCGTTCGGGGGTGTCGGCCCAGGCCTCGGCGACGAAGCACCGGTCGCCGGGGAACTCGTCGGCCACCTTGCGCCAGGCGCGGTAGACGTCGTGGACCTCGTCGCGGTCCCAGTGCGGGTGGTCGAGGTGGGGCCGGCGCCGGTCGGCCCCGGCCGGGCGCGGCGGCAGGTCGGGCAGTTCGGGGTGCTTGATCAGTCCGTGCGCCACGTCGATACGGAAGCCGTCCACGCCCCGCGCGAACCAGAACCGCAGGATCGACTCGAACTCGGCCCGCACCTCGGGGTGTTGCCAGTTCAGGTCGGGCTGCTGGGGGGCGAAGAGGCGCAGGTACCACTCCCCGTCCGGCAGCCGGGTCCAGGCCGGGCCGCCGAAGGAGGACACCCAGTCGTTGGGCGGCAGGTCGCCGTCGGTGCCGCGGCCGGGGCGGAAGACGTAGCGCTCGCGCTCCGGGCTGCCCGGGCCCGCCGCCAACGCCGCCTGGAACCAGGCGTGCTGGTCGGAGGTGTGGTTGGGCACCATGTCGGGGATGATGCGGATCCCGTGCCGGTGGGCTTCCTCGATGAGCTGCTCGGCCTCGGCGACGCTGCCGAACAGCGGGTCGATCGCACGGTAGTCAGCCACGTCGTAACCGTGGTCCGCCTGCGGCGACTTGTACCACGGGTTGATCCAGAGGGCGTCCACGCCCAGCGACTTCAGGTACGGCAGGCGGGAGCGGATGCCGGCGATGTCACCGATGCCGTCACCGTTCCCGTCGGCGAAGCTGCGGATGTAGACCTGGTAGATGACGGCGCTGCGCCACCAGGGTGCGGTACCGGGCATCAGGTGTGGTGCTCCTTAGAAGAGGGGTTCACTTCGCGGCACCGGCCGTCAGGCCGGCGACGATGCGGCGCTGGAAGAGCAGCACCATGACCACCAGCGGGATCGTGACGAGGACGCCCGCGGCCATCTGGCTGCCGAACGGGGTCTCGTACGTCGTGGCGCCGGTGAACTTGGAGATGGCGACCGGTGCGGTCTGCATGTTCGGCCGGTTGGTCATCGACAGGGCGATGAGGAACTCGTTCCAGGCGGCGATGAAGGTGATGATCGCGGTGGTGAAGATGCCGGGCGCGGCGAGCGGGATGATGACCTTGCGGAACGCCTGGCCGCGGGTGCAGCCGTCGACCATGGCGGCGTGCTCCAGTTCGTCCGGCATCTGCCGGAAGAACGTGGTCAGGTTCCACACCGCCAGCGGCAGCGCGAAGGACATGCTCGGCACGATCATGGCCTGGTAGGTGTTGATCCAGCCGAAGTCCGTGAACAGCTTCAGCAGCGGGACCACGATCGACACCACCGGGAACATCGAGGTGGCGATGATCAGGGTGAGGATCAGCCGCTTGAACCGGAACTCCAGCCGGGCCATCGCATAGGCGGTGAACGTGGCCAGCGCCAGCGCCAGCACGGTGGTCGTGCCGGCCACGACCAGGCTGTTGAGCAGCGCCCGGGTGAACCCCTGGGAGGCGCCGAACAGCGACCGGTAGTTCGCGAAGGACGCCGGGGACGGCACCAGCGAGGTGTCGAAGATGTCGGAGGTACGGCGCAGGCTGGAGACCAGCATCCAGTAGAACGGGGCCAGGCAGTAGGCCACCACCGCGGCGACCCCCACGTACAGCAGCCGGCCGCGCCATTTCGCCGTGGTCGTCATGCCGTCACCTCCGCGCGGCGTGCGGACACGAGCCTGCCTCTCCTGCGACGGCTGCCGCCGGTGTCGCCGACGAGATCGGCGCCGAGCAGCCGTACGAAGGCGAGCGCGATGAGGAAGACGTACAGGAAGAGCAGGACCGCGTAGGCGGAGGCGGGCCCGAAGCGGACGTTGGACGCCTCGTTCTGCGCCAGCATGGACAGGGTTTCCACCGAGTTCTTCTGCGCGCCGATGAGGATGTAGGGCAGGTCGAACATCCGCAGCGCGTCCATGCAGCGGAACAGCATCGCCACCAGCAGGGCGGGCTTCACCAGCGGCAGCGTGATGTGCCAGAACCGGCGCAGCGCCCGGGCACCGTCGATGCGGGCCGCCTCGTAGACCTCGTTCGGGATCACCTGCAGTCCGGCCAGGACCAGCAGCCCGATGAACGGGGCGGTCTTCCACACCTCGGCGACGATGACCGCGACCTTGGCGTGGAAGCCCTCGGTGGTCCACAGGATCTGGTGGCCGATCAGGGCGTTGGCGATGCCGTCGCTGTTGAAGATCCACCGCCACAGCAGGCCGGAGATGGCCGTGGGCACCGCCCAGGGGATGAGGATGCTCGCCCGGACCAGGGCCCGGCCGCTGAACGCACGGTGCATGATCAGGGCCATGGCCACACCGATCACCGTCTCCAGACCGACGGTGACGACGGTGAAGAAGGTGGTGTTCCAGAAGGCGTTCCAGAACCGGTCCCCGGCCGCGCCGAAGATGTCAGCGTAGTTCCTCAGCCCGACGAACGGCTCGGTGCTGCGGATGAAGCCGGTCTTCGGGTCCAGCCCCTTCGCCCCGTACAGCGACTCCCGCAGCGCCATCACCGTCGGGTACAGCACGACGATCGTCAGGACCAGCAGCGTCGGGGACACCAGCAGGGCCGCCATCCGCCCGGCACCGGCCGTGGCGCGGGCCCGGGAGCGGGACCGCAGGGCCTTCACCGGTGTACGGGACGGGGGGTGGGACTCGTCGGCGGCGGATCCTGGCGGGATCTCGATGTCGGTCATGGCCCCGCCCCTCACTGCGCCGTGGCCTTGAGCAGCTCCCGCTGCAGGTCCTTCAGCGCCTGGGCGCTGCTCTTGGTGCCGGTCAGCGCCGCGTACGCCTCCTGCTGGACCGCCGAGGTGACATCGCCGTACTGAACGACGCGCGGGCGCGGCACGGCGCGCAGAATCGACTGCTTGAGGACCGGAAGGTACGGATACTGCCGGGACAGTGACGGGTCGTCGTACAGAGCCGCGTACGGCGGGGCGAGGGAGGCCTTCTCCAGGAAGGTCTTCGCGGTGGTCTCGCCGCTGTAGAACTTCATGAAGTCCAGCGCCGTGGCCTTGTTCTTGGCGAAGGACGACAGGGCCAGGTTGTGACCGCCCAGGCTGGAGGCGCCGGGTCCGTTCAGGCCGGGCAGCGGCGCGACGGCGTACTTGCCGGCCACCCCGCTCTTGCCGGCGAGCGCGTACATGTACGGCCAGTTGCGCAGGAAGACCAGCTTGCCGGCCTGGAACGCCTGCCGGCCGTCCTCCTCCTGGTAGGTGATCCCCGCCTTGGGGATCGTCCCGTCCCGGAAGGAGCCGGCGAGGAAGTCCAGTCCCTTCGCCGCCTCGGGGGTGTCGACGTCGGGCTTGCCGTTCGCGTCGGTGACGGAACCGCCGGCGGAGTTCACGGCCTCGGAGAAGTTCACCGTCAGGCCCTCGTACTTCTGGAACTGCCCGGCGTAGCAGGACATGCCCTTGGCCTCGGGCAGCTTCTTCACCTTGGCGCAGTCGGCCTTCATCTCCGCCCAGGTCGTCGGGGGCTTGGTGACTCCGGCGTGCTTGAGCAGGTCGGTGCGGTAGTACAGCAGTCCGCCGTCGGAACTGGCCGGGGCCGCGTACAGACCGCCGCGGTACTTCGCCGTCTCCACCACCGGCTTGAGCATCTTGTCCAGCGGGAAGCTCCCCTCGGGCAGCCTGTCGATCCACTGGTGGGCGGCGAACTCCGACGTCCACACGACGTCCAGGGAGAGCACCGTGTAGGCGTCGGACTTCGTCTCCGCGTTCTGGATCATCTGCTGGCGCTGCGCGTCGGCGTCCGTCGGCAGCTGGATGAAGGTGACCTTCTCCTTGGGGTGCAGCTTGTTCCACTGGTCGAGGACCGGCTGGACCGCGCCGGTGGTGTCCTTGCCGGCCACGTAGGTGATGGGCCCGCGGCCGGTGAAGGAGGTGGACCCGGACTTCCCCGTGGCACCGCCGTCGTCGGACGAGCCGCAGGCGGCGAGGAGGAGTCCGGCGGCGGCGAGCGCGGCCGAGCATCGAAGGGCTCTGGCGGTTGTGGTCTTCACTGTCTCTCCTGGTCGTGCGGAACCTGAGGCGACGCTGTTGCGAGACTGCGTTGTCACGGCAACTTCTTGATCAAACACGCAGGTCAAAGCCACTTTCCTGCGCCCACAGGAAAAGGATTTGACTGGGGTCGAGACAACGCTTGCACGGTAGGAGTGGCGTAGACGGAAGTCAATGCGTTACTTCCGGGTAACGAGACGGCAGCAGGACGCTCCGCGCCATGAAAGCGCTGTCTCACGGGGCCTCTGAACAGGGCTCGCTGTGCTACCGTCCGTTACATGCCACCAGCTCAGCGACACCCCACGATGGCTGACGTCGCCGAACGGGCCGGGGTGTCCACGTCCACCGTCTCGCGGACCCTGCGCGGCATGACCACCGTCTCGCCGGAGATCCGCGCCCGCGTCGAACAGGCCGCCCGCGAACTGAACTTCGCCGTCTCCCGACAGGCCGCGAGCCTTGTCACGGGCAGGACCGGGACCGTGGCGGTGCTCGTCCCCACCCTCAACGCGTGGTTCATGGGCTCGGCCCTCTCCAGCCTGGCCCCGCTGCTGCGGGCGGCGGGCATGGAGCTGACGGTCTACGTGATACCCGACCTCGCCGAGCGCACCTCGTTCTTCGACCGGCTGCCCGCCCGCCGGAACGCCGACGCGCTCCTGGTCTTCTCCTTCGACCTCACCGAGGAGGAGACGGACCGGCTGGACACCCTCGGGATGCCGGTCATCTATGTGAGCCAGCACGTCGACGGCCGCCCCAGCGTGTACGTCGACGACGTCGCCGGCGCCCTGCACGGCACCCGGCACCTGCTCCACCTGGGCCACCGCCGGATCGCCTTCCTCAAGACGGTGGGCGCGAGCGGCTTCTCGTTCAGCTCCAACGAGCGGCTGCTCGGCTACCAGCAGGCGCTCACCGAAGCGGGCATCCCGCTCGACGACGACCTCGTGGCCGGACTGCCGGTCGGCGACAAACGGGCCACCGCGGAAGCGCTCGGAAAGCTGCTGAGCCTGCGCGAGCCGCCCACCGCCGTCTTCGCCGAACAGGACCAGGTCGCCGTCGCCGTCATCCGGGCCCTGCGCCGTACCCACATCGAGGTACCCGCGCAGATGTCCGTCCTGGGCTTCGACGACCAGCCGGCGGCCGACTGGTTCGACCTGTCCACCATCGCCCAGTCGCCCTCGGACATCGGCCGCGAGGCCGGCCGGCTGGCCCTGAGCCTCATCGACGACTCCGAGGCGGACCACGAGCAGCACATCGTGCTGCCCACCCATCTGATCCCACGGGCCACCACCGCGCCCGCCCCGCACGGCGAGCGGGACACCGACGGCGAACCTCCGCGCGCCTGACGCCTTCCGCCGGACGAGTCCGGGAAAGGGGCCCGGTCTGTTCCCCCTCGACCGGGCCCCTGCTCGTGCGGACTCGCCGTCAGTGGAACTGCGGCACGATCAGATAGATCCCGTACGCCACCACCGCCGCGCAGGCGAGGAAGCACAGGCCGGCCAGGGCCCGGCCCACGGTGGCGGCTCCGGCTCCGGCTTCGGCGCGCTCGGCTTCGGCCCGGGACAGGCCCAGGACGCCGAAGGTGAAGACGACGACCACGGCGACGGTGACACCGAGGCTGACCGCGGCGACCTTGCCGAGGACGGACCAGTCGACATGCATGGGGGCTCCCCGAGGGTTCAGGCGGCCGTGCCGACGTTCGTCGGGGCCGGGGTGCGGACGGTGACCTCGTGGTGGTCGTTGACGTTGTCGGCGCGCACCGGGTTACGGCGGGACGCGGCGACGATGGCGCCGGCGAGGGCCAGGGCGACCAGGGCGATGACCGCCGTACCGAGGTCGCCGCCGTGCTTGACCACGCTCGCCGCGAGGCCGCCGACCAGCGCGGCGGCGGGCAGGGTGATCAGCCAGGCCAGCACCATACGGCCGGCCACGCCCCAGCGGACCTCCGCGAGGCGGCGGCCCAGCCCCGCGCCGAGGATGCTGCCCGAGGCGACCTGGGTCGTGGACAGCGCGAAGCCCAGGTGGGCCGAGGTGAGGATCACGGTCGTGGAAGCCGTCTCGGCGGCGAAGCCCTGCGGTGACTGGATCTCCGCCAGGCCCTTGCCCATGGTGCGGATGATGCGCCAGCCGCCCAGGTAGGTGCCGAGACCGATGGCGAGGCCCGCCGCGCCGATCACCCAGACCGGCGGGCCCGCGTCATGGCCGAGCGCGCCCGCCGAGATCAGGGTCAGCGTGATCACGCCCATCGTCTTCTGCGCGTCGTTGGTGCCGTGCGCGAGGGACACCAGGGAGGCGGAGGCGATCTGACCGAGGCGGAAGCCCCTGGTCACCGAGTCCTGGCGGGCACGGGCGGAGAGCTTGTAGGCGAGGTAGGTGGCGACCAGGGCGGCCACGCCGGCCACCACCGGCGAGGCCACGGCCGGGATCAGCACCTTGTCGACGACCTTGTCGAAGTGCACGCCGTGGGAGCCCGCACCGACCCAGACCGCGCCGATCAGGCCGCCGAAGAGGGCGTGGGAGGAGCTGGAGGGCAGCCCGGCGAGCCAGGTCAGCAGGTTCCACAGGATCGCGCCGACCAGCCCCGCGAAGATCATCGCCGGGCTGACCAGGGTGTCGTCGACGATCCCGCCGGAGATCGTCTTGGCCACCTCGGTGGAGAGGAAGGCCCCGGCGATGTTGAGGACCCCGCTGACCAGGACCGCGGTGCGCGGCTTGAGGGCGCCGGTGGCGATGGAGGTGGCCATCGCGTTCGCGGTGTCGTGGAACCCGTTCGTGAAGTCGAACGCCAGTGCCGTGACGATGACGACCGCCACGAGGAACGTGATGTGGTCCATTCCCCAAAGCAAGCAACGGCCGGCCAGTGCACGGAGAACCGAGGGCGAACGACGTGTCGAATATGAGGGAGCCTGTTGTGCAGTCCTGTGCGAAATCGTTTCATCTCTCGATGCCGGTGCCCTGTGCCAAGCTGTGGACGTGACCCTGGAGGACCTCAGACGGCTGCGGCGCGTGCGCGACCGCATGGACCGTGAGTACGCCGAGCCGCTCGACATGACCGAGCTGGCCCGGGGCGCCCACATGTCCCCGGGCCACTTCCAGCGCAGCTTCCGCAAGGCCTTCGGGGAGACGCCGTACAGCTATCTGATGACCCGCAGGATCGAGCGCGCCAAGGCGCTGCTCCGCCGCGGCGACCTCACCGTGACCGAGGTGTGCCTCGCCGTGGGGTGTACGTCGCTCGGCTCCTTCAGCTCCCGCTTCACCGAGCTGGTCGGGGAGACGCCGAGCGCCTACCGGGCCCGTGACCACGAGGAGAGCGCGGTGATCCCGTCCTGCGTGGCCCGTACGTTCACCCGCCCACGCCGCCGCTCGTACTGAACCGCGCGCCCCGGCCCGGATGGGCCTAGCGTGAGCGCATGGACGTGAAACTCAAGCAGTGCTTCATCGCGGTGGACGACCATGACAAGGCGCTCGCCTTCTACCGTGACGTGCTCGGCCTGGAGGTCCGCAACGACGTGGGCTTCGAGGGCATGCGCTGGGTGACGCTGGGCTCGCCGCTGCAACCGGACGTCGAGATCGTGCTGGAGCCGCCCGGCGCGAACCCGGACGCCTCCCCCGCCGACCGGCAGGCGCTCGCGGAGCTGCTGGCCAAGGGCATGCTGAGGGGTGTCATCTTCACGACCGAGGACTGCGACGCGCTGTTCGAGCGGGTGCGGGAGTCCGGCGCCGATGTGCTCCAGGAGCCGACGGACCAGCCGTACGGGGTGCGCGACTGTGCCTTCCGGGACCCGGCGGGCAACCAGCTGCGCTTCCTCCAGCGGCCCGCGGAGTGAAAGTCCGCGTGCCCTCGGGGGGTTCGCGCCTAGACTCCAGGCCGTGATCATTCGCTGGACGTACGCCTTCGTCGACCGGCCCGCCGAGCGGCTGCCCGAGGCGCGCGCCTTCTGGACCGCCGTCACCGGCACCCGCGCCTCCGAACCCCGGGGCGAGCGGGGCGAGTTCATGACGCTGCTGCCCGAGGAGGCGGCAGGCGCGGACGCGTGTGTGAAGCTCCAGGGCGTCACCGAAGGCGACGGCGGCGCCCATCTCGACCTCTGCGCCGAGGACGTACGGGAAGTGACCGGAGCGGCCCTGGAACTTGGCGCGGAGCCGGTGGCGGACCACGGCGACTGGGCCGTACTGCGTTCTCCCGCGGGGCAGTTGTTCTGTGCCGTGCCCTGGCACGGGGAGGCGGTACGGCCGCCGGTGGTGGCGGGCAGCCGGCTGGACCAGGTGTGCCTGGACATCCCGCCGTCGGCGTACGCCGCCGAGTCGGACTTCTGGGCCGGTCTCACCGGCTGGGAGCGGCTGAAGGGGTCGCGGCCGGAGTTCGAGGTGCTGAAGCCGCCGGCGGGGCTGCCCGTGCGGATCCTGCTCCAGCGGCTCGACGGCGAGCGCCCCGCCTCCGCCCACCTCGACCTGGCCTGCGCGGACCTCGCCGCCGTCCGCGCCCGGCACGAGCAACACGGCGCCGTCGTGGTGGGCGGGGGCCCGCACTGGACGGTGCTGCGCGACCCGGCGGGCGGCGCCTACTGCCTGACCGGCCGCGCCCCGGACACCGGCGGCCTGCCGGACGCCGGCCGGTGAGACGGGCGACGGACACCGGTCAGCGAGCCGTCGTCCCGTAGAGGCACACGACCCCCGTACGAGAGAAGGCCTCGCCCAAAACCGCCGGCGGACTCGGCGGACAGGAACGGTCGTCGCCCCGCCGCCGCAGGCGCCGGGCACCCGGCGGCCCGCCGGACGCCGGCCGCTGAGACGGGCGACGGACACCGGTCAGCGAGCCGTCGTCCCGTAGAGGCACACGACCCCCGTACGAGAGAAGGCCTCGCCCAAAACCGCCGGCGGA